>JALSID010000057.1 GCA_026981825.1 Planctomycetota bacterium | reverse complement strand
ACGGCCCGACGACAGCTCCTCTACACGCTGCCGCCCCGTGGATGGTGCACCTCTCGGCATACCGCAGCAGAACCGGCCCTCTCCAGGCCTACGGTCCCGCCACTTCCACCTACCAGCAGGCCTCGGTTCTTCAACCAACCGACGGCTCAACGAAAAGCGCCGCCGGCATCGGCCCGCAACGGTGGTGGCTTCCACCGATTATACCGAATTGCCCGCGGCGATCTGACAACGGTGGTCGCTTGGATCGAGCGGCGAGCCTGACGGCTCGCCGCCGGGAGAAGCCGCGGCTGGCGAGGAATGCGCTCCCGCGCACGCGGCCGGGTCCGGGCGCCGGCTGCCGGGTAGGCCCTCCCCGCCGCGGCGCGGCGGGGGTACCACTGCGCCGTCGCCGGCGCGACGGCGGTCCGGTCCGTCCCGGGCCGCCCGGGCGGGGTTGCTTTGGGGAGCGGTTGAGAAAGCGGCACGGGAGTGCCGCAAGCCAAAGCGGCAGAGGACTGCCGCACTCCAAAGAACCAAAGCGGCACGGGAGTGCCGCACTCCAAAGAAAGCGGCAGGGACTTTCACCCCGCTGCCTCGATGCCCTCGGGGGGGCACCTGGCCGTCGCCGCCGCGACGGCGATGGGCGTCAGGCGCAGGTGATAAATCCCTCTCGACAAGCGCGACGCTCCGGCCGCGGAGCCATCTACAATCAGTCCAGGCGGAGCAACGTGGACCATCCAGTGCGGCGAAAGGACTCAAGTTGCGCACGCTTTACCTCGACTGCTACAGCGGCGCCAGCGGTGACATGTTGCTAGGCGCCATGATCGAACTGGGCGTTAGCCCCAGCGAGCTCAACCGGCTCATCGAGCAGTTGGGCCTCGATGCGACGGTGCGCGCCGAAAAAGTGCGCCGCGCCGGCTTCGCAGCGACGCGCGTCCGGGTGGAAAGCAGCGCAGAAAAGCAGCTCCGACATCTACCCGACATCGAGCGGATCCTAACTGACGCTAACCTGCCCGAACCCGTTAAAGATGGTGCGTTGCGCACGTTTCGAGCTCTGGCGGCCGCCGAAGCCGAAGCCCACGGAATACCTCTTGAGAAAGTTCACTTCCATGAGATCGGAGCCGTGGACACGATTGTCGACATCGTGGGGGTGCTCTACTGCGTGCACCGCCTCGCGATTCAGCACATCTCTGCCGGCCGCGTTTCCTTAGGCTCGGGTACGGCAACGATGGAGCACGGCACGGTCCCCGTCCCGGCTCCGGGCACCGCGCACCTGCTCAAAGGGATGCCGGTCGCCGGTGGCCCTGTGGAAGGCGAACTCTGTACCCCCACCGGCGCAGCCCTGCTCCGGGAGCTGGTGAGAGCGTGGGGCCCCATCCCCCCGATGGTCATCGAGGGGGTCGGAGCTGGAGCGGGGGCGAAAGACTACCGCGACCACCCCAACATCCTGCGTGCTTTTCTCGGCACACTTGAACCGGAACTCGGGAAAGAAGCTCAGTACGTCTGGCTGCTCGAAACCTCCGTCGACGACGTGACCGGAGAGGTCCTCGGCCACACGATCGAACAGCTTGTGGAGACCGGCGCGCTGGACGTGCAGGTGATCCCGGCGGTCGGCAAAAAAAACCGCGTCAGCCATCTGCTCCGCGTGGTTGCCCACGACGGAAACGTCCGCGACCTCGAGCTGCTCCTGTTTCGGGAAACCGGTACGCTAGGCATCCGGCGCTCTCGGATCGCTCGTCGCACACTACCTCGAAAATCCATTGTCGTAGACACCGAATTCGGCACCGTGGCAGGAAAGGTTGCCTTCTTGCCCGACGGCGAGACGTTCTTCGCGCCGGAATACGAGGCGTGCCGTTCTCTGGCGGCGCGAGCGGGTGTACCGCTGCGTCGGGTCTACGAAGCCGCGACTCAGGCGTACGAGCGAAGCGGACGTAAGGAGCAAAGCGAGCCGTGACACGGCCCCCTCTGTCGCCAGCGGATCTCCGTGCTCAGTGCCGTACCGGAGCGTGGACGGCGCCCACAGCCGGCCAGGCGCCCGGTTATGTGCAGGCGAATCTTGTCGTCCTACCGGCAGAAGACGCGTTCGATTTCTTGCTGTTTTGCCAGCGCAACCCAAAGCCGTGCCCCCTGCTGGAGGTGTGCGAACCGGGCGATCCCGTTCCCCGACGGATCGCTCCCCAAGCCGACCTTCGCACCGATTTGCCGCTTTATCGTGTGTACCGTTCCGGAAACCTGGTCGAGACCGTGGCGGACATTCGGCACTTGTGGCGAGACGATTTCGTCAGTTTCCTGATCGGCTGCTCGTTCACGTTCGACCACGTGCTGATTCGCGCCGGGATTCCGGTACGTCATGTGGAGCTGAACTGCAACGTCCCCATGTATCGCACGAACATCCCGTGTACCCCCGCAGGTCGGTTCTCCGGCCGGCTCGTTGTCTCCATGCGGCCACTGCGTCCGGGGGAGGCGATCCGCGCCGTGGAGCTCACCGCACCTCTGCCTCAAGTCCACGGCAGTCCGGTTCACATCGGATTCCCCGAACAGATTGGAATTGACGACTTGAACCGACCAGACTGGGGAGACCCTGTACCCGTAAAGGAAGGTGAGCTGCCTGTCTTTTGGGCTTGCGGCGTTACCCCCCAGGCGGTGGCGCTCGAGGCGAAAGTCCCCCTGATGATCACCCACTCCCCGGGTTGCATGTTTGTGTCCGATTTGCGAGAGCACGAGCTGCTCACCCAATAGCACGGAACCGCCGGAGGCACCGGATACAATTCCGTGGCTCCAGGCTCGAACCGAGCATAGCCAGAGCGCAATCACAATGCATGCACAAGCTGTCCAGGAAGAATTCTCCGAGCAACAGCTCAAGAATGCTGCCCTTGCGGGGTTTCTGAGTTGGCTGGTTCCCGGGCTGGGCCAGTGGTATCAAGGGCGGCGCGGAAAGGCTGTTCTGTTCTTCGCCTGCATCAGCTTCCTGCTGGTCACCGGCCAAGTGATGGGAGAGGGCCGGACGCTGTACTGGTCGCGACCCGACCCTGGTCTTGCGATGCCTTCGGATGTGGTGGCAAGGTTAAGGTATACGCTCTATTGCATGGGGCTGTCGGGAACGGTTCGTTTGCCCATCGGAGCGGTGACCGTCCCCTGCGCACTGCAATGGCTTCACTACGAAGACGGTCCTCTACCCCTGCTGGGTAAGTTCTGTTACCCGCCGACCAAGGCGGAGCTGGCCGAGCTGAACGCGCGGCTGAACCAGCGGTGGGAGATTGCGGTCCTGTACACGATGGTGGCCGGGCTGTTGAACGCCCTCGTGATCCTGGATGCGGTCGGAGGACCGGCGGCGTGGTACTACGCGCGCCGGCACCAGCAATTAGCCAGTGCGAAGGGCAAGCGTGCTGCCCCATCAACGGGGTGACGATCGGGCTCTCGGTCGGTGAACCACGGCAGCGGGGCCGATGGTTCCGCCGTTGGCGGCCGAAATAGCCGGACGGCCTCAAGCATCCCTCAGCGCACGATAGCCATGCTCAAGCTACTTTCCGCTCTACCGCTTCTTGTGGTCATTAGCCTCGTGTACGCGGCGTCGCGACATGAGGATTGGCGAGCGATCCGAATCTCTGCGGTTCGCACGTTCGTGGGCTTCGGGGGCCTGTTGCTCGCGGTCTTCGCGTTCCTGATGCTGTTGCACTTCGCGCTGCTCTGAAGCCGGCAGGGCGGCGACTCCGACCGGCTCGGGCGGAGCCGTGCTCAACAGGGGGTCACGCGCGCCGCTACGCAACCTGCTGGATGAACCGCTCGTCCAGGAAATTGTCCCCGAGGTACCGCTTGCGGACGGTGGGGTTCTTTACGATCTGCTGGGGCGTTCCGTGAGCGAGCACGGTGCCGTCGCAGATGACGTAGGCGCGGTCGGTGATCCGGAGGGTCTGTTCGACGTTGTGATCGGTGAGCAGGATGCCGATCCCCTCGTCGCGCAGCTCTCGGACAATGCTCTGAATATCCTGGATCGCCATGGGATCGACCCCCGTAAAAGGTTCGTCCAGCAGGATAAGGGAGGGGTCCGAGGCGAGGCACCGCGCGATCTCCAGGCGGCGTTTTTCGCCGCCGGAGAGCGTTCTGGCCAGGCTTTTGCGGACACGTTCGAGGCCGAAGTGCTCGAGCAAAGCGTTCACGATCTCCGTGGGCGGCCGCTTCGTTCCGCCGGGAAGAAGTTCAAGAATGGCCAGGATATTCTGCTCGACGGTGAGGTTCCTGAAGACGCTGGTTTCCTGGGGCAAGTAGCCCATTCCGAGCCGGGCGCGGCGGTACATGGGCCAGCGTGTGACGTCGGTCCCGGCGAAGCAAACGCGGCCCACGTCTGGTTTGAGCATGCCGACGACGATGCGGAAGCTGGTCGTTTTCCCGGCGCCGTTTGGACCGAGCAGGCCGACGACCTCGCCACGATTGACGTGGAAGCTAATCCCGTTCAATACCTTGCGGCGCCCGTACGACTTTTCCAGCCCTTCAACCTCCAGTAACGCCATCTCTGCCTCCGTGCTCCAGGACGGCTCCTCATTCTACGTCGTACGCAACCGCCACGAAACGCCAGTTTGTCGGCTTAGCGAATAATCCGCATCCGGCTGAACTGCGGGTAGAACGGGATGCGCAGCGCTTCCGGATGGCTGCCCAGCGGAACGGACCACGAAAACGGTTTTCCGTGCGGCCAGTAGATGAAGAAGGCTTTGCCGACCAGGAGCCGGCGGTGGACGAAGTAGCGCTGGGCGGTGACCACGGCACCCCCCGGCCGTTCACGCACCTGCTCTCGCCGTTCTTCCATGGTCAGGTTATCCATATTCGGCAGGCGCCCGACCCACGCATCGGCTCCCTCGTGCCAGGCGCGGCTGTCCTTGCTCTTCGGACTGTTGTCCCCGAGCATCATGAACTCGTCCGGTCCCAGCTTCGGAAACTCACGCGGCTCCATCGACGTCAGGCGCTCCCACTCGGCAGGATCGGCCGCCTCTTCATCGGTAAGCTCCCAACTGTCACCGTAGCCGTTCCCGGACGTGTAGTAGATATCGCGGTACACCACCAGGTCCGACACCTCGGCGTCCACGCCGGTGAACTGCAGGTTGATCGGAGCGGTATCCTCCTGGGTGGGAAGCTGAACCAATGCGATCCCGACGCCGTCATACGCTGCTTCCCCCTTGTCGAACACAGGACAGCCATTAACCGCCACGACCAGTTGCCGATCGAAGTTGTACGCTTCGATACGCCACCTGCCGGCGCGCGTAATCGGGTGCTCAGCACGCGCCAGCTCCTTCCCGTTGCGGGTCGCGATGCATGTGCCCTGCTCGAGATCAAAGCGAACGCGGAAGCGATCCTTCGAGCGGACAAACTCCACGGAAAAGTGGCCGCGTGCGTCAGAGAGATTGATTTCAAACGACACCCCAAGATCGGATACCCAGTGCTGGCGGAGGTGAGCGGCGTGACCGCCCATGTATTGCCCCACGGTCAGCCCATTGTCGTAGCCGTACTCGTCCAGGACCAACGCAGGTCGAGGTCTCCTTCCCGAGTCGTTTGGTGATCGCGGCGAGACCAGATGGTGATAGCGGAGGTTGACGTTGTCCCCATCGCTCGCGTGCACCAGGAACCGGCGACCGTTGTCGCGCACTTCCCCCGCCGTTTCCGGGTGAAGCTGCCAGCGCAGAGGCCAGTTGCGCTGGATCCAGTCCGCCGGGATGTAGTTGTTGTCATAGACCACCTGACGCATCGCCCGGATCTTTTTCAGAGGCTTTCGCAAGATGCGATAGGGCTCCTCCTCCGACGTGCGAACGTAGACGTCGCCGTTGTACAGACACGGCTGTTCGCCGGGCAGAACGACGAGGCGCTTGATGTAGTTCGTCTCGGGATCCTCAGGGTAGCGGAAGACGACAACGTCCCAGCGCTGCGGTTCCCCCGCCCGTCTGGGCAAAACCGACCGCAGATCATAGGGGAACTTAAACACCAGGATCCGGTCGCCCGTAAACGGGATCGAGTCGCGGATGTCGTTGATGTACTGGCAGTTCGGGCAGCGGCTGTAGGCGATCCAGAAGCTGGGGTGCATCAAGCTGCCATACTCGTCCACTTCCTCGCTTGCGCTCACCTGGTACGTATACCCGCACTGCGCGCAGACAACGTCGCGATGGCGGCCCAGGAGCGTGGGGGCCATGGAGCCGGTGGGAATGACGAACGCTTCGGCGGCATAGGTGCGGAACAGAAAAGCGAGCATCAGCGCCACCACGACGCTCTCAATAAACTCACGAAAGCCGCCCCCCTTCTGCACTCTCGCTTCCGCCTCCTCCTCCGCCCGGGTCGATCCCCGTCCTTCCCCCCTGATCTTGGCCAGAAGCGAGCTGCGTCCTTTTGTCCCGGTGCGGTCATCCGGATGTACGTCGCGATTCATGGCTCCCGTCCAAGGTAACGGTGCTTAGCGCTGGTCATCGTTCACTCGGAGCACGGCAAGGAACGCCTCCTGCGGAATTTCGACGCGGCCGATCTGTTTGAGCCGCTTTTTCCCTTCCCGCTGTTTCGCCCACAGCTTCCGCTTCCGAGTAATATCGCCGCCGTAGCATTTTGCCGTGACATTCTTACGCAAGGCCGGGATTGTCTCGCGAGCGATCACCCGGCTTCCAATCGCAGCTTGAATCGCCACCTCGAACTGATGGCGATCGATCTCTTCCTTTAACTTCTTCACCAGAGCACGCCCCCTCCGCTCCGCCTGCGACCGGTGCACGATCATTGACAGAGCATCCACCTTCTTGCCCGCCACCAGGATATCGAGCCGCACGAGGTCGGAAGCGCGGAAGCCGATGAACTCGTAGTCCATCGTGCCGTAGCCCTGAGTCAGGGACTTGAGCCGGTCGTACATGTCGTAGATAACCTCGGCAAGCGGCAACTCGTACTCGAGTACGGCTCGGGCAGGACCGAGGTACTCGGTGCGGATGTACTTCCCCCTTCGATCCGCGCACAATTGCATGATAGCACCGATACTGTCCGAAGGCACCAGAAACGAAACATGCACGATCGGCTCGCGGATCTCCCGGATATGGGTCGGGTGAGGCAGTTTGGCAGGCGACGTGATCTGGAGGACCTCTCCGCGCGTGGTTTCCACCTCGTACGTCACGTTCGGCGCAGTCTGGACGAGCTCTAACCCACTTTCCCGTTCGAGCCGTTGCTGCACGATCTCCATGTGCAGCATCCCCAGAAAGCCGCACCGGAAGCCGAAACCCAAGGCATCCGACGTCTCCGGCTCGAACACAAAGCTGCTGTCGTTCAACGAAAGCCGCTCCAGCGCCCGCCGCAGATCGGCGAACTCCGTGTGCTGTGCCGGGTACAGGCCGCAGAAGACCATGGGCTTGGGCTTGCGGTAGCCCGGTAGAGCCTCCGAGGCCGCCCGACCCACCTCGGTGATCGTATCGCCCACGTGGACGTCGGAGAGCGACTTGATGTTCGCCACGACGTAGCCGACCTCGCCGGTGCGCAGCTCGTCGCACTTCTCGCGCCGCGGTCGCAGCCGGCCGAGCTCCAGGACCTCGTAGTCGCGCCCCGCCTGCATGAGGTGGATCTCCGCACCCGTCTTCAAGCACCCATCCACGACCCGCACATAGAGCACCACACCCCGGTACTCGTCGAATTGGGAATCGAAGACGAGCGCACGGAGCGGAGCGTCCGGATCTCCCGTAGGCGGCGGTACGCGGCGAATCACCGCCTCGAGCAGCTCAGGAACTCCCTGACCCGTTTTGCCGCTGACCAGCAGTACCTCCGCCGGATCGATCCCCAGGCTCTGCTCCATCTCCTCGGCGACCTCCTCGGGACGAGCCTGCGGGAGATCGATTTTGTTGATGGCCGGGATGATGGTCAGGTCGGCTTCCAGAGCGGCGTAGGCGTTGGCAACCGTCTGGGCCTGCACCCCCTGACTCGCGTCCACCAGCAGGATCGCGCCCTCACATGCCGCCAACGCGCGCGATACCTCGTAGTGGAAATCCACATGGCCCGGCGTGTCGATCAGGTTCAGTTCGTAGGTTTCCCCATCGAGTTCATGGAAGAGCGTCACCGCACTGGCCTTGATCGTGATGCCACGCTCGCGCTCCAGATCCATATCGTCCAGAAGCTGCTCGCGAAACTCACGAGGCGTGATCGCCCCGGTCTGCAGCAGCATCTGGTCGGCCAGAGTGCTCTTGCCGTGATCTATGTGAGCAATGATGCAAAAGTTCCTGATTCGCTCACGCGGTACTGGCATGATGCTACGCGAAATCTGAACGTGCTCGGATTGACCCGTCCCTGGGATCAAGGGAGGCAGGGCTGCGCCCAGTCCATTGTATTGGAGCCGTCACGGCGACCCCTTCATTCCCCAGACGGAGACAGACGCCACGGCAACGCCAGCCAGCAGCAAACCCGCAGCAGACGTTCCTCGACACGCATCAGCGCAGCGCACGATCCCTCACGAACAGCCGTCAAAGTAAACCATGCTCGCACTGGCGTCGAGCCCAACCGGCCGCCCCGATGTAGCCGGCGTTGGTCCCCAAGATCCCGTACACGACCGCCGTGTTCTCGGCAGGGGTGGGAAAGGCCAGCTTGCGGATGTCTGCCCGAATCCATTCGAGAAACTCGGGCCCCGACCGGGTCATGCCGCCCGTGAACACCACGATATCGGGATCGATCGTGTGCATCAGGTTCGTGGCCCCCACGGCCAAATAGTATGCCGTCTCACGCATCAGCCGGTGGCAGAACTCGTCCCCCCCCTTGGCAAGCTCGTCAATCACTCGTGCCTTATCCTCCTCTGGAGTAGAGTCCCACACCTCGCGAAGGCGCGTCTGGACTCCGGCATCGAGCCCTTCCTGTGCCCGTTTCTCCAGAGCCGTCGCCGACGCGTATGCCTCCAGACAACCGTAACGGCCGCAACCACAACGGCGAGGCAACGGATACCCCTCCTGCCTCATACAGATCACGATGTGCCCGCATTCCGCACCGTGACTATGCCGCCCCTCAATGATCATGTCCTCCACCACGATCCCGCACCCGATCCCGGTCCCCAACGTAAACAGCACCAGACTGTGCACGTCACGGCCAACCCCGACCCAGTATTCCGCGTACGCGGCAGCGTTCGCATCGTTCTGGAACGCCACCTTCTTGTTCAGCCGCTCGGCCAACCGGTCGCGAATCGGAAAGTTCTGCCAGCCGGGTCCCTTCAGGTTGACGGGGTCCAGCAACATCCCGGCCGGGATGTCCATGGTGCCGGGAGAACCCAGTCCCACCGCGCGGACGTCGTCCCACGTGACCCCCGCACGCCGAACCGCTTCCTCCGCCGCCCGCGCCATGTTCTCCAGCGCTATATCAGCCCCTCGCGCGGCTTCCGTCGGAACCGATACCGCTTCCTCCAACAACGGCTGGCCCGTATCGTCCACGAGCCCAGCCTTGATGAGCGTACCCCCCAGGTCAATCCCGACGTACAGGGGCGGTTTCCAGGTCTTTTTTGCCATCGATGGTCTCGGCTCCCTTGCCTGTGCTCCGCCTACTTCTCCGGTTTCGGCGGCTTATCGTACACGTGAACGCCCATCTTGCGCAGCGACTCGATCTGCGCAGGATCGACCGGATTGCCGTACACATACAACCGAAGGAAGGGGGTCATGACCCGCGGCCCGTCCAAATCACGCTTGCAAGCTTCAATGACCGGGGACAGATCCTTGATCTTGTTGCGCTCGAGGAACAGCCAGCGAAGCTCCTTCATCCCCCGCAATGGCGAGACATCCTCAATCCTGTTCTCGGCCAGATCCAGGTTGGCCAGGTACACCAGGTCCTTCAACGGGCTGATGTCCTGAATCCGGTTGCCGCGCAGGTACAGGCTCCAGAGCTTCTTCAGATTCGCCACCGGGCGAAGGTCTTTGATCCTGTTGTAACTCAGGTACAGCGAATTCAGGTTCGGCATCTCGGCCACGACGCTGATGTCCTCCACCTGATTGTGCTCCAGGTTGAGGTACTGCAGCTTCTTCAGCTTCTTCAGCACCGAGATGTCCTTGATCTTGTTGTTGGACAAATCGAGAAGCTGAATCTGCGTGAGGTTGCTCAGCGGCGTGAGGTCCTCGATCTGGTTGTGGGCCAGGTCCAGCTCCGCCAGGCTGACGCAATGCTCCAGCCCGCTCAGATCCTTGATCCCACGCCCCCTCGCATGGATCGTGCTCAACGATTTCACGTCCTCGGCCGTGATCGGCTCGGAACTGAACCGTTTCTCGAACACGTAGCGACGAACGGCGTCTTCCAGCGCCTTGTCCTTGAAGATGCTCTTCTGCTCCTGAGCCGGTGCGGACGCCGCTACGACAACGAACATCGCAACCAGGGGCAGAATCAGCAGGCGCTTGTTGGTCATGACGAAACCTCTACCTGGAAAGGCCCACAGAATGCGCGTGGACGGCGGGTTGTTGCGAGGCATGCAAATCGCATGCTTACCCACAATGTTACCACAAGCCAGACCGGGACGGCAACGCGGCTGGCTCGTCACCGCGAGCTCCCGATTGACCGCCCCCTTCCAACCGGAACCGACGCCACGGACAGCCCGTTCCCCATCGCCTCGGCGCACACCCATCGGGCACCGCCGCAGGTCACGGGAGACCCCGGGCGAGCGAAACGAACCGGCACACGGTCAGACGCCCGCGGTGGAAAATGAAACAGGCCGGAGCTGGTGAACACGGCGAACCTCGAGGACGCGAAGCCGATGGCGCGATCGTCTCTAGCACTCTACGGCGGCTCGCTCAGCCTGCTCACCGACCTCTACGAGCTGACCATGGCCTACGGGTACTGGAAGAACGGCATGCAGGACTGGGAAGCCGCCTTCCACGTGACCTTCCGGAAAAACCCGTTCGGCGGTTCGTACGCGCTGGCTTGCGGCCTCCACTCGGTAATCGAGTACCTGGAGCAATTCGAGTTCCGCCGGGACGATCTCGATTACCTGGCAACTCTGCAAGGCAACGACGGCAAGCCGCTGTTCAGCGAAGAGTTCTTGCACTACTTGAGCGGCTGTAGGCTCACATGTGACGTCGACGCGGTACCCGAAGGGACGGTCGTTGTGGCTAACGAACCGCTTATCCGCGTTTGCGGCCCCCTACCACAGGCTCAGCTACTCGAAACGGCGCTCCTCACCCTGCTCAACTTCCAGACACTGATCGCAACCAAGGCCGCTCGAGTATGCCAGGCAGCAGCAGGAGACCCGGTGCTCGAATTCGGACTGCGCCGGGCACAGGGGATTGATGGGGGCGTCACAGAGGCGAGGGCAGCCTACGTGGGCGGCTGCTTCGGCACATCCAACGTCCTGGCCGGAAAACTGTTCGGCATCCCCGTCCGCGGCACCGTCGCCCATAGCTGGATCATGGCGTTCGACGATGAACGCGAGGCGTTCGAGAAGTATGCCCGAGCGGTCCCCAACAACGTGATCCTGCTCGTCGACACGTATGACTCCCTCGTGGGGGTAAAACACGCCATCGAGGTGGGCCGCATGATTGAATCCATGGGCTTCCGACTGGCCGGCATCCGGCTGGATTCGGGCGATCTGCTCACCCTTTCCCGAAAGGCGCGCCAGTTGCTTGACGAAGCGGGCTTTCAGCATACGGCAATCGTGGGCAGCAGCGAACTGGACGAGTACGTGATCTCCGACCTCAAACGCAAAGGCGCGCCCATCAACGTCTGGGGCGTAGGCACGAAGCTAGCGGTGAGCTATGACCAACCCGCCCTCGGTGGCGTCTACAAGCTCGCGGCAGTCCGCAAGCCGGGGGGCGAGTGGGAGCCACGGATTAAGCTGAGCGAGGAGGCGATCAAGATCTCTCACCCGGGTCGGATGCAAGTGCGCCGATTCGCCCTGAACAACACGTTCGCGTTCGACGTGCTGTATGACGTGGACGAAGGGGAGCCCACACGCCCGTTCGTGGACTACCACCATCCCGGCATCACCATCGATCCCGGCGATGCCCACCCCGTGGAAGACCTGCTTGTGCCCATATTCCGGGCCGGCAAGCGAGTCTACGACCCTCCCCCCCTGGCCCAGGTGCGCGAACGAGCCCAGCAGCAGCTCCATTCGCTTCCGGAGAACACCCGGCGGTTGCATGTGCCCGAGCCATACCGCCTGGCCGTTTCCTCCCGGATGCAACAGGTAAAGGAGGCGCAAATCCGACTCCAACGCCAACGGGTGCAGGCTGCCCGCGAGCGGTACGGGCTTTCCTGAGCCGCTGAGGCCCGGTCCGAGCGAACCTCCCCCTCTTTCGCAGTACAGCTCTCCGCCCGCTCCCCCACCCGCGAGCCTGCCGGCAACCCGAGCAAACCCGCTCCGCCCCGCCCGTCGGGCAGGCCGTCGGCCGCTGCCCGGACGAGCGTGCTCCGTGAGCTCAACGATAGGGCCCAACACCGAGCGGCCTATCCAAGCCCGAGAATCCGATCGGCCAGGCCCGTGCCCCCCGCATATCATGGCTTGGACATCCACGCTGTGGTTGAATCCCGGCGGACGTTGCGTACCGTGATCGGGGACACAATGTATCGAACAGTCGACCTTGTGGTGATCGGAGCCGGGCCGGGCGGCTACGCGGCGGCATTCCGCGCAGCCGACCTGGGTCATCGAGTCGTCCTGGTCGAGCGGGAGCCGAATCCAGGCGGAGTGTGTCTTCTCCGCGGCTGTATACCGTCGAAAGCGCTCCTTTCCGTCGCCCGACTCCTGGAAGAACTCCGAAGAGCGGCGGAGAAAGGTATCGAACTAGCTCAGCCGCCGACGGTCAATCTCGCCCGAACCCAAGCGTGGAAGAAGGAGCTCGTGGCACGTATGTCCCGCGGCATCCGCGAACTGGCGCGCGCCCGGCGGGTGGAGCTGCTCAGGGGGACCGCTCGCTTCCTGGATAGCCGAACCGTCGAAGTGCGACAGGACGGGGAAGCTGCCCCCGTTCGCCTGCGTTTCCGCAAGGCAGTCATCGCCACCGGCGCACGTCCTGCGTTTCCCCCAGGTCTTGCTCCGGACGGAGAAGTCATCCTGAGCAGCGACCATGTGCTCGACCTTGCCACGGTGCCACCAACAGCACTGATCATTGGAGGGGGCTACATCGGGCTCGAGATGGGCCGCTTTCTGGCGGCGTGCGGTTCCCAGGTGACGATCGTCGAGGTGCTCGATCGCTTGCTTCCTGGCACCGATCCCGAGCTGGTCCGGCCCGTCCAGCGCGCACTCAGCCGTATCGGCGTGCGGATCCTCACATCGCACCGGGTAGAGGAGCTGCACGTCCAGGACGGACTGGCCCACGCCACGCTATTGAACCAACGGGACGGCAGTGCACAGACAGCCCAGTTCCACCTTGTTCTGGTCGCCACCGGCCGGGTACCGGCTACCGAAGGTTTGGGGCTCGCTGAAGGGGGCATAACGATCGATCGGCAGGGGGCAATCGTGACGAACCGCTGCGGGCAAACGTCGAACCCGGACGTTTACGCCGTGGGTGACTGCCGTGGGGGCATTATGCTGGCCCACAAAGCGAGGCATGAGGGGCTCGTCGTCGCAGATGCCCTCAGCGGCAAGCGAGCCAGCTTCAACTACGCCGCCGTACCCCAGGTGGTCTTCACCGACCCGGAGATCGCGTGCGTCGGTTGGACAGAACAGGATGCGACGCGGCTCGGGCTGGCCAGCGAAGTCGAGGTGCTGCGGTTCCCGTTCGCAGCGATTGGGCGAGCGGCGATTCAGAACAGCACCGACGGCCTCGTGAAGGTGATCGTGGAACGCGGCACGGGGCGACTGCTCGGCGTCGGCATCGTGGGGCCGGAAGCAGGGGAACTCATCGCGGAAGCTACCCTGGCGGTCCAGTCGCGCGCCACACTGGAGGAGTTACGGCACGCCATCCACCCGCATCCGACCGCAAGCGAGGCGATCGAGGAAGTCGCCTGGCTTGCCGCCGGCGGCGCCGTCCACCTCTACAAACCACCCCGAACGCAACCTCGCCGACGAACAAAGCGGCGATAATAACAGGACGGACGCCGATGGGGCGTCCAGGCACATCCGACTCGTTTCCTGTGACAGGATTCCGAACGTGGCTAGGAAGAACCGGAAGAAGAAGAAAAAAGTCAGGGTCTCTTTCCGCAAGAAGAAAGAGCTCAAGGGACCGCGGGAAGATTGGACACGTAAGTACCAGCAGTTCGGTGAAGAAGCCGACGAAGGGCCCACCTGGGAGACCGTGCGAGCCAAGGGGGAGCGGTCCCGCCGCCGCACGGTGATCGTTGACGAGTCCGTCACGCCAGAAGAGGGAGAAGCGGGGCTCATTCAGGTTCCGCCCGAAACGGGGACCTGGCTAACGGGCCGGGTGCTCGAAGTGGTCGGAACGCGAGCGATCGTCCAGGGGGAAGATGGCCAAGAATACGTCTGTGCCATCAGTGGAGTGCTGCGCTCCGTAGCGATCGAGGAGCGTCATCCCGTAGTTGCCGGGGACATCGTGGGGGTCCGCCTGGTAGAGAACGCCATCTCGGGTCCCAATGTGCGCGAACCGCAGGGAATGATCGAACGCGTGGAACCACGCCGCACCGCTCTGACCCGCGAATACCGCGGCAAGGAGCAGGTTGTGGCCGCCAACGTGGACCAGGTGGTCGTGGTGGTTACGCCCGCAGAACCTCCGTTGAAGCTCAACCTGCTGGACCGATATCTGGTCGCCGCCGCCCAGGGGAATCTGGACGCCGTGATCTGTCTGAACAAGATCGACCTGGTGGACATCGACGATTTCGTCGCAATCCTCGCACTTTACGGCCAGCTCGGCTACCAGTGCGTGGCAACGAGCGTCGTCGACGGCTACGGGCTCGATCGACTGAAAGCGATCCTCCGGGACAAGACCAGCGTGCTTGCGGGCCAGAGCGGCGTGGGGAAGTCGTCGCTGATCAACGCCCTGCAGCCAGGCCTGAACCTGCGCACACGGGAGGTCAGCAGAGCCACAGGCCACGGCCGACACACAACCACCGTAACGCGTCTCTACCGCTGGGACTTTGGCGGTTGGGTGGTGGACACCCCGGGCATCCGTCAGTTCAGCCTGTGGAATGTGCGCCCGGAAGAACTGGAGGGGTACTTCATTGAGTTCCGGCCTTACGTGCCCTATTGCCAGTTCCCAAGCTGTGTCCACATCCACGAGGAAGGCTGTGCCGTGAAGAACGCGGTGGCGCGGGGCGAGATCGACGCGGGCCGCTACCAGCGGTACTGCAACCTGTACTTCGGCGAGGAGGAAAAATTCGAGGAAGAGTAGCCCCCGTCCCGCGTTTCGGTTTGCAACGGTGGACTCACGCTCGTCCCCCTCCTTTTACGTTCGACGCCCCCTCGATCCGCCTCAGGAGCTCCGCAAGGGGCGGCACCGGTACCGGTGCCCGCGCCTCGATACTCTGGGCAACGGCGTCTGTGAACGCCATGTAGCGCAGTCCAGTGATCGGGTCTGTGTAGCGCACCTTCCCCTGCCCCCGTATCGCCGCGATGAAGTCCGCCTCAACGTTCCATTGCCCCCTCTGATCCTCCGGCACGGAAATCTCCTCGTAGCTTGTTTCCCCCTGTCTAGCCAGATAGATCCGCTCGCTCTGGCCCAACACGCACTTCAGCGAGCCCTCACTACCGGAAAGCACGATCTCGGCCTGCGCAGGCCCGTGGACGACGGCCGACGAACGGTAGATGGCCAGAGCGCCCGTGCCGAAGCGAGCCAGGACATGCACGGTATCGGGAAGCTCCACAGGGACGATGCGTCCGCTGGTGGGATCGAGCCGCTGGGGGATGAAGGCAGCCGCGTGAGCGTACACCTCGGCCGGATCGGGTAACCAGCGGATCAGAGTCTCGTGGATGATGCCCAGCGCGACCATATTCAGCCCGCTCAGTTGCCGAATCTGCCGCCAACTGATCGGCTCGGCCGGATCGGCCCACCAAGCGTTCGTAGCGGTAACGACGACCTCTCGCAGCTCACCGATAGCCCCCTTCTCAAGCAGATCCCGCACGGCGCGGTCCACTTCCAGACCGAACGGGCTGGGCACGATCTGCAGCACCAGCCCCTTGTGGCGCTGCGCCGCCTCGACCATCTGCATCGCTTCCGCCAGGTTCCGCGCCATCCGCGCCTCGCATAAGACGTGTTTGCCCCGTTCCAGTGCCGCGATGGTAACCGGAGCGTGCAGGTAGGGCCAGGTGCCCACCACCACGGCGTCAATCTCTGGGTCGTCCACGAGTTCTTCCCAGCGCGAGTAGCGCCGTGGAATCCCGTACTCTTCGGCGGCGCGGGCCGTGGATTCGGGTGTTCGATTACAGACAGCGATGATTTCAACCCCCTCACAAGCACGCAACCCGGGGACATGACGAACCCGGCAATTCTGGCCCAGTCCAACGATGCCAACACGAATCGTTTCCATGGCACCCGCTCCCCCACCGCCAGAATCTTTCCGAAACGACCACCGCTCCCGACGCCCTAGACCGTCGCAGCCAGCCGCTAGCGGGTCGACACCAGTGCCCGGAGGCTCCCTGCGCCTACGATCATGCAACGCCGAGCGGTTCGTCCTCGTTCAGCTCTCCAGGCCAGCGGCCCGCCCCCAGCGCGGACTTCCCTGCGCGCAACGACAAGGATACCACCGCCGGCTAAGGTGCAGTATGCCGCATCCCGGTCTCTCCACCTGTCCAGGACTGGCCGAAACAAGCCTGGCCCGGCTAGAGTCCATACAGCGCGGTGTACTTGTCGTTCAGGTACCGTATCAGCGCCGACGGGTCGGGTGGTTTGCCGGTAACGACTTCCACCAGTCGGTTGGACCGATATTGCCGCCCACGGCGATGGATGTTGCGGCGTAGCCAGTCCAAAAGCGGCCGAAATTCTCCAGCCGCGAACATGGCGTCCAGGTCGCCAAGCTCAGCACGAGCTGCTTCCAGGAACTGGGCGGCAAACACGTTGCCCAGCGTATACGTGGGGAAATAGCCGATCAAACCGGCGCTCCAGTGGATGTCCTGCAAGCACCCTTCCGCGTCGTTCGACGGTTCGACACCCAGATACTCGCGGTACCTCGCGTTCCATGCCCCAGGCACCTCGTCCACCGGTAAGTCGCCGGTCAGGAGCGCCGGCTCCAGTTCGAAGCGGACCATGATGTGCAGGTTGTAGGTCACCTCGTCCGCCTCCACGCGAATCAGCGAGGGCCGCACGTCGTTAACTGCCCAGTGGAACTGCTCGACCGACACATCCTTCAACGCCTCCGGGAACATCTCCTGAGCCAACGGGAAAAACCGCTTCCAGAACGCCAGGCTGCGGCCCACCATGTTCTCCCACAGCCGCGACTGCGACTCGTGAATCCCAAGCGAGACCGCGTCCCCCATGGGCGTACCGAAGTAAGCCGGATCGAGTCCCTGCTCGTACAGCCCATGGCCCCCCTCATGAAGAACACCGAAGAACGCGGACGGGAAGTAGTCCTCGCGATAGCGGGTGGTCAGTCGGCAATCGCCCGGCCCGATCCCAGAGCAGAATGGATGGGGGCTCACGTCCAGGCGTCCTCGTTCGAGGTCGAAGCCGATCGCTTCCAGTGCCATCCACGCGAATCGCTCCTGGTTGGATATCGGAAACCGCCGCTTCAGAACGTGGGTGGGAGCTTCCCGCCCGCTGTCGGCGATGGCTCGTGCCAGCCGCACCAGTTCCTCGCGGAGGGGGGCAAAAAGAGCCGCGATCTCAGCGCTTCTCGCCCCAGGCTCGTACGACTCGAGCAACGCATCGTAGAGATTCCCCGACTCCGGACCAAGGGCCTGGGCCTCCTCGCGCTTCAACCGAACCACCTTTTCCAGCCAGGGGCGAAACAGAGCGAAATCGGACTTCTGCCGCGCTTCGACCCAGGCATGCTGTGCTTGCGAAGTCGTGCGCGAGATCTCCTCGACCAGGTCCCGAGGCAACCGGATGGCGCGGTGGTACTCCCAGGCGATCTCACGGACGTTCACGGCAACCGGTCCGTCCGGGTCGCCGAGGTCCGCGGACTCCAGCTCAGCAAGCCACTCACCCACGACGGGGGCCGTTCGTCTCTCGTGGATGAGCCCGGCCAGGAGCCCGCTCTGCTGCGCACGGAACTCCGCACCGCCCCGCGGCATGTAGGTCTGTTCGTCCCAGCCGAGCAAGTTCAAGCACGACTCGAGCACAGCGGTCTGCCGTACGTGCTCGATCAAACGGTTGTATGCTTCGGGAACGCCGGCCATGCGCTGTCTACTCCTGCTCTGATGACACGTCCACCGGGTGCGCTAATCATACCGGCACCGGCGCCGGCTCAGAGACGACCTACCCCCGTAGCCCGGGCCGAACGGTGTCGGACGCTGCCCCCGTAGATCGCAGCACGGAGCCGAGCGGCTGCACGGCCGCTGGCGAGCTCCCCGAGCGGCTCGGCCGATGGAAGAGCTCGACCCATTTCACGACGATCACCAGTAGCCCGGCTGCGAATGCTCGACCTGGACACTCGGTCCAGATCCGGTCCGATCTCAAGCACGGAACGGATCGAATAGAATGGGCTCGGCCCGCCCAAGTAGACCGATCACACGAGCAACGGGGAACGAGGCGATGCGTGCGCAGCTTCTGAGAGCCGGCTTTCTGATACTCTCGTTCACCACCTTCACCGCTCGGGCCTTGCCCCAGGTGCCCGTCCACGTTGCCCCAGACGTGTCCCGAACCGGAGTAGCCGTACACGTCTCACCCGAAAGCGTCACTTTCCGCTGGCAGCTCACCACAGCCGGTTCCACACAAGGCCTCCTCGAGTTGACCCGGTCCCCAAAGTCCCCCTTGATTCGGAGGCTCGGCGTGGTCAAAAGCGAACCGGCAACGGTGGCGACCGACATCGAACCCGTGTGGTTCCTCACGGTTGGCAGCCGCAGGGTGCCCCCCGGGAAACCGGCGTGGCAGAAGTGGATGGTCTTCTTCGATAATCCAGCCAGCCGCCCACACGAAACCTACGAAATGCGGTCCGAACTGGACGAGATCCGAGTTTCCGAAGATCGAGGAGCCGTGCGCATCCGTTGCGGCAAGCTTAAGGGGGGCAGCTTTGCCGGGCACGCTGAGTTGATCCTCTATCCGGGTTGCGACCTGCTGCACGTGGCTGCGGTCGTTCGGACGGACGAGGATGCCCGTGCGATCGTCTACGACGCGGGTGTCCTTGACGAAGGGGCTCAATGGGAGGAGGCCGCCTGGATCAACCTGGACGACCAACTCGACCGCCGACGCTTCGCTCAATTTGACCTCGCCGAACCGCTGCGGGTTCGCTATCGCACCATTGTCGCGTTAACCGGCTCCGGCGCCCTGGCGTGTTTCCCGCCACCGCATCAGTTCCAGTTCCCACGGGACTGGACGGACAACCTCGGCTTCGTGTGGGCCGGACCGAACTACCGGTCGGCTCGCGAACCGGGCATCGGGATCCGCCAACCCCCCACGGGTGGAGGCCATTGGGTGCCCTGGTTCAACGCACCCCCGAACCGCGACCACAAGCTTTCCTTCTTCCTGCTCGCCTCGCCGGACCGAACCCCCGAGCGCGTCCTGGAGCGCGTCCGGCAGTACACGCACGACGATTCCTTCGTGCCCCTTCCCGGTTACCGGACGTTCACAAGTCACTACCACATGGCGGTGGCCGTGACGGCCATGCAACGGCACGCACGCGGCGAACCCCCGCTCAACCCACCCCAGTTTGTCGAGATGTTCCGCAGAATGGGGGTCAATATGGTGCACCTGGCTGAGTTCCACGGCGACGGCCACCAGAAAGATCCCGGGCCGCTACGGTTGCCAGAGCTGGATTGGATGTTCCGCGAGTGCCGTCGGCTTTCTCGGGACGACTTCCTGCTCATCCCGGGCGAAGAGGTGAACACCTTCCTCGGCCTGCCCGCTCCCGGGCGCCACCCAGGCCACTGGATGAGCCTGTTCCCGCGGCCCGTGTACTGGATCATGCGGCGTGAGCCCGATCAGCCGTTCGTCACGCAGGTTCGACCGTATGGCCGAGTCTATCGGGTGGGGAATCGGGAGGAGATGATTCGTCTGCTACGTACCGAAGGCGGTCTGGTCTGGGCAGCCCACCCCAGGATCAAGGCATCGAGCTGGACGCCGGACGTCTTCCGCAACGAGCCGTTCTTCCTGGCGGACTTTTGGCTGGGGGGCGCCTGGAAAGCCATGCCAGGCGATCTTTCCGACGACCGACTGGGACGCCGAGTCCTCGATCTGCTGGACGATATGTCGAACTGGGGGGTGCGAAAATACGTGCTTGGCGAAGTGGACGTCTTCAAGATCGACCGCACCCACGAACTGTATAGCCATATGAACATCAACTACTTGAGAATGGATAAGGTACCGCGTTTCGACCACGGCTGGCAGGAAGTGCTCGATGTCCTGCGCAGGGGGCAGTTCTTCGTAAGCACCGGGGAAGTACTCATCCCGGAATTCAAGGTGGGAGGCGTAGGAAGCGGCCAGACCGTCCAGGCGCGGTCCGAACGCGTTCCTGTCGAATTCGAACTGCGCTGGACGTTCCCCTTGCACACGATCGAAATCATCAGCGGCGATGGGAAGAAGGTCTACCGCAAGACTGTTCCGATCCCCAACCGCGCGGCGTTCGGCAGGAAGCGGTTCCGGTTGCTCATCGATGTGACCGGTCGAAACTGGGTGCGGCTGGAAGCGTGGGACATCGCGGCGAACGGAGCGTTCACCCAGCCGGTGTGGGTGGAACGGTAGCCGCGTCCCCGACGAAGCGTTCCCTGCAGCGTAGGAGGACTCCATCCACGACCCGCCCGTTCGGCCCCGCCCCACCGGTAGCGCGCGCTGTGGCCAACCGGCACGGGCACCGAATCAACGCAGCGTTTCGACTGCGCCCACCGAGGAGACGGGCCCTATTCGGGACGGCGCGACGACGAGTCGGAACCCGGTTTTTTCTCGACTCAGCCGCCCTACCGGCGTAAGATATTCTTGCCAGACCGATCGAAGCGTATGTTTGGAACTGCCGAGGTAGATCTCCGGTTTTCCTGCGGGAGTGGTCTATGGGCAAAGGCACACGACAGAAGGAGTTGCGGGCTCGTCGGCATCGACGGGAGAAGCTCCGCAAACTGCGCAAGCGAATCATCGAAGCCACGGACCCGCAAGAACGGGAACGGCTGATCCAGAAGTATCGGCGGATTAGCCCGTTCGCTCCGTTGCCGGAGATCCCCGAGCAGCCCGCGGCGAGCGAGCCCGCAGAGGGACAAAGCTAACCTGGGAAAGCCGGCTGTGGAAAGCGGTCAATCGAACACGCGCGCCCGTAGCTCAATTGGATAGAGCATCGGACTTCGGATCCGAGGGTTGGGGGTTCGAGTCCCTCCGGGCGTGCTAGGGGGCCAGGTCGGGCGAAAGCTGCTCGGTCTGGCCTTTTTTGCGCCCAAACACTGCCGCGATCCCCGTCCGCACACGGCGACTCCAGGTCTCGAGCACGGCGTACAGCGCCGGCACGACGAAAAGGGTCAGCAACGTGGAGCTGACCATGCCGCCGAGGACACAGGTGCCGAGCGGGGCGCGTGTTTCTGAGCCTGCTCCGGTGCCAAGTGCGACAGGCAACATGCCCGCCATGGTGGACAGGGCGGTCATCAAGATCGGCCTCAACCTCCGCTCGCCGGCCAGGCAAAGGGCCTCGTCCATGGGCTTCCCGGTGCGGCGAAGCTGATTGGTGACGTCCACGAGCAGGATCGCGTTCTTGGTCACCAAGCCCATCAGCATGATCATCCCGATCATGCTGAAAATGTTCAGCGTCATGCCACCGATCAACAGGCCGACGAACGCACCGCCCACGGACATGGGCAGCGACACCATGATCGCCAGCGGCTGCAAATAGCTTTCGAACTGCGCTGCCAGCGTCATGTAGATCAACACGATGGCGAGGAAGAGGCTGAAGTTGATGTTTTGAAAGGACTCCGCCATCAGGTCGCCAGCACCGGTGAACACGCCGACCACACCTTTGGGCAGCCCGACCTCGCGCTCGATCCGCCGGATGTCGTCCAGAGCCTCGCCGAGTGGCTTGCCTTTCTGGAGGTTCGCCATGATGGTCACCTGCCGCTGCCGATCCTGACGGTCGATCTGCACGGGCCCGGTCGTGGTTTCGATCCGGGCTACCTGCTGGAGCTGGACCAGTTCGCCGGAGGCAGCGCGCAGGGGTACGATCCCGGCCCGCGTCGGATCGTCACGATCGGACCGACGCAATCGGATGCGAATATCGTACCGTTCGCCCCCCTCCTCAAACCGGGCAACCTCGGCCCCGCCGATCAAGTACCGCACCGTCTCACCGATCCGGGAAGCAGGCAAGCCAAGGTCGCGGCCTCGTTCCCAGTCGGGCTCGATGCGCAGCTCGGGCTTCCCGGACTCGAACGTGAGGTTGACGTCCACGATTCCAGGCACGTCTCGCATCCGGTCTGCGATTTTCTCCGCAGTGCTGACCAGCACCGGAAGCTCCCTCCCCCTCAAGTTGTACTGGATCGGGGCTGCTCGAAAGCCTCCACCACTGACGCGGGGGATGTTTTCGACACTGATCTTCAGATGAGTCAGGTCGGCAAGCCGCTGGCGGGCAAGCTCCATCACTTCCTGCTGAGACATCGGACGCTGGGAACGATCGGTGAGCTGGACGAGTACGCTCGCCACATTGACGCGCCCCTCCATACCCGCCCCGATGGTGGTGAACAGCGTGCGGACGTAGGGAAGCTTCCAGAGCCGGCGCTCGATTTCCGCCACGATCGTGCTCGTCTGTTCCAGGGTGGCGCCCTGCGGAGTCTCCACCTGCACGTTGAACTGGTTCTCATCCTGATCCGGGAGGAATTCCGTGCCCAGAAACCGGCTAAGGGCCAGGCTGGCGATAAAGACGGACAGAGCAGCCAGAAGAGTCAGGTATCTGAACCGCAAGACAAGAGCAATCGCTCGCGCGTAGCCCCGCTCGATGGCAGAGAAAACCCGCTCGCTCCAGACGAACAGCCTGCCGTGCGCGGGGGAATAGCGGAGCACCCGCGAACAAAGCATCGGGGAGAGGGTCAGAGCGACCGTGGTCGAGATGACCACAGCGAAGGTCACGGTCAGACCGAACTCGTAGAAGAAGCGGCCCACCAGGCCGCGCATGAAGGCCACCGGGATGAACACGGCACAGATCGCCACCGAGGTCACAACCACCGCGAACCCGATTTCCCCCATGGCCCGGATCGCGGCAGAGGACCGATCTTCCCCCTCCTCCATGTGCCGATAGATGTTCTCCAAGACCACGATAGAGTCATCGATGATCATGCCCACGCAGATGGTCAGCGCGAGCATCGTCATCACGTTTGCGCTGAAGCCGAAGAAATACATGGCCGCATAGGTACCGATGATGGTGGTGGGGATGGTCATCGAAACCACGAATGCCCCCCGCACGGACCTCAGGAACAAGAGGACCACAGCCACCGCAAGGAAGGCGGCGCGCAACAGCTCGAACTGCGACTCCTCCACCGACTGCCGCACGAAACGGGACAGGTCCTGGGCCACGGTGAGTTCATAGCCTGGGGGCAGTATCGTGCCCCGAATCCGATCCAGGTCTTCCTTAACCCGTTCCGCCACCTGGACCAGGTTCGTGCCGGACTGGCGGCGCACCAGTAGCGAAACAGCGGGCTTTCCGTTCAGGCGGGACAAACTCCTCGCCTCCTCGGCACCGTCTTCGATCGTGGCAATGTCCCGAAGGTAAACGGGAGCAAAGCCGCGGTACGCCACCACGATGTCACCCAGATCGGACGGGTGAGTCGCCTCTGCGTCCGTTTTGACCACGAACTCCCTGGTCGGACTGACCAGCCGACCGCCCGGCACTTCAATATGCTCGCGTTGGAGAGCGTCCACCACATCCTGAGGAACGATGCCGAACCGGTAGAGGTCATCGGCATGAAGCCAAATCCAGATTTCTCGTTTGCGGCCCCCCACGATCCGCACGGACCCAACACCGCGCAGCCCCTCGAGACGAGGCTTGAGCACGTCGTCAGCAAACGTGGTCAGAGCCCGGATTCCTGCCGGGCCGGACAAAACGATGGCCAGGATTGGCGCTGAATCCGGATCGAATTTCTCCACGATGGGCGGATCGATATCGCGTGGTAGGTCGCCCCGAACCGCTGCGACTTTGTCGCGCACTTCCTGAGCGGCCACGTCCACGTCGACCTCGAGCTCAAACTCGATAAAGATCTGCGCCAGCCCCTCCGTACTCTCGGACCGAATCGTCTTCACCCCACTGATCGTATTAACCGCCTCTTCGATCACGTCCGTGACGTCGGTTTCGACGGTCTCCGGGTCTGCCCCTTCGTAGCGGACGGTAACCGTGACGATCGGGAAGTCGACGTCTGGGAAAAGGCTGACGGGAATGCGGCGAACAGCAATCAGGCCAAGAACGACGAGGGCTGCGGCCCCCATAACGGTCGTAACCGGTCGGCGAATCGCTCCCACCGAGAGGTTCATCTTCCCACCTCCGCCGCCGTGGTAGCTTCGCCGTCTTCCCGGATCTGCACTTTCATGCCGTCGCTCAATAGATCAACGTGCTCGGTCACCACAAGATCACCTGGTGATAAGCCCGACAGGACCTCAGCGTACGTTTCGTTGGAAAGGCCCAGCTTGATCCGGCGCACCCTCGCCCGCCCGTCCTCGACCACGAACACGTGCGGATCCCCCTCGAAGTACCGAATTGCGGCTACCGGCACAAAGGGACGATCTTCAGAGGACCGAATGGCAAACCGCGCGCGCACGAACTGGCCGGGTTGGAGAAGCCGCTTGCGGTTGTCCACCCCGATCCGCACCCGAAACGTGCGGGTCTGGTAGTCCACCTTGCCGTTGACGAACGCGACGATTCCGCGGATCGGCTCGCTACGGTTCGCGACGTAGAGCTCGACCTCGTCCTGCGGCCGGATGAGCCCGTAGTACTTCTCGGGCACCGCTACCTGGGCGACAAGCACGTCCACGTAGATCAGCTCCAGGAGCTCCGTTCGCGGGGTTGCCGTGACGCGTTCTCCCTCGCTGACGAACGCCTCCGTGATCACGCCATCGTACGGCGCCCTAACCACGCTCCGCTCCAAGCGGTCACGGGCTACGGCCAGAGCCGCCTCGGCGCGCTCGACCGCGGCCCGAGCGACGGCGACCTCGGCGGGCGTCGGCCCCCGCTGGGCCACTTCCAGAGCGGCCTGGGCCATCTCAAGCTCGGCGCGAGCCAGCCGAACCTGCGTTTCTTGCCGCTGCAGCTCATCCTCACTCACCGCGCCACGCTCTCGCAGCCTCCGGTAGCGGGCCAGCGTCCCCTGTTCCAGCTCCAGCCTAGCCTTCGCGGCATCGACGCGAGCGCGAAGCTGGCGAATCTCCTCGGGACGGCGCCAGGCCAGCAACCGATCCAGCTCACGCCTGGCCATGAGCAACTGTTTCTCCGCCTGCTGAACGGCAAGCTGAAACGGTTTCGGGTCCAACCGGACCAGGACGTCGCCCCGCCGCACCGGCACACCGATGTCGATGTTCAACGGGTAGTGCACCAGCTTGCCGTCCACCACAATGTCAAGCGGCTTCGGCGCCCGCGCAACCTCGGCAACAACACCGTCGACTTCCGCGTACAGAATCGTCCGCTTCAACGGCGCCAGGTTGCCAACCGTCTCCACCCGCTCCTCGACCCGACCCGATCGCACCGGCCACACCGCCACAGCAACCGCTTCATCCGCCGGAGCCGCACTCGGCGGCCGTGACGCCATCTCCGCCCGCCCCCTGCTGCATCCCGCCCCACCAAGGAACAGCGCGCTCAACAGAACAAAGACGCAATAGCACCAACAGCGGGCACCATCCGGCCGACTAAACATGAGGATCGTCTCCCGTCTTCAGCAGCCCGAGGACAACATCGATCGACTCGCGCACCAGCCGCTTCAACGTGCGCGGCGAATGCTCGACGCTGCCGCACAGGATGGCACCAAACAACAAATAGGAAAGGGCGTTCGCGAGAGCCCGCACATCCACCGATCGAAGCTTGCCCGATTCGATCGCCTCCCGCAGCGTCGCCTCAAAACGTGGCCGACGCTTCTCTCGATAGACCGCATGGGTCGGAGGGATCGAGCCTCGAAACACGGCTCGTTCCTGGGCGAGGAGCTCGATACGCTCCGGGTAGCGCTCGAAGTAGCCGGCCACGGTCAACGCAGCCGTGCGTAACCGCTCGACCGGCTCCACACACCGCTCGACCGCACGATCGATCCATTCGGTGAGCTCGCGCATGGAAAGATCGGCCGCCGCCAGAAAGAGGGCCTCCTTGGACTCGAAATAGCGGTAGACGGTCCCTTTTGCCACACCCGCCGCATCGGCGATCTCCTGGACCTCCGTGCTGGAAAAGCCCTTGCGCGCGAACAGGTCGATCGCGGCCAGGAGCAGTTCCCGGCGGCGTCGATCCTGCAGATCCGGATCAGGAGGACGTCCGAGAGCTCGGGCACCCGTCTCCGCCATGTCGCCTTGCACCATTGGCCGATTTATGTGACTGACCGGTCAGTCACATTCTAGGCCCTCCAGCACCGCCGTCAATCAAGCGGTCAACCGGTCCAGAAATGGAGCCTGATCCCCCTGTCACGGAATCCGCCCCAAGACGGCATGCCGTTGGCGAGAATGGGCAGTGCGCCGGAACGAACCGGCAAAGACTAGCTCCTGGCCTCCGAGTCCGTCGCCCCGCCCAGAGCAGCGTCGGCCACAGCACAGGCCAGCTCGGGCAACGTCTCGGCGAGCCACTGCTCGAAGGCCATCACGCCACGGTAGTACATCCGCGCACGCCTGGCCCGCTTCTCCCCCTTGCCACCAATCGACGGCACCAGCCCCCAATTGGCGTTCATCGGCTGGAAATTGTCCGCCCGCGCAGTAGACAGGAAACGGACGATCCCGCCCAACATCGAGACTTCGGGAGGAACAACCGGAGTCCGCCCCTGGGCGAGCAGCGCCGCATTCACGCCGGCCAACCATCCGGTCGCAGCCGACTCCAGGTATCCCTCCACCCCAGCAAGAACCCCGGCCACCAGAACGCGCGGTTCGCACCGCAACTGTAAAGTGGGCTCGAGCAAAGCGGGAGCATTCAAGTACGTGTTGCGGTGCATCACACCATAGCGCACGATCTCAGCCCCCTCCAAACCGGGGATCGTCCGTACGATCACCTTCTGGTCCGGCCACTTCAAACCGGTCTGGAAACCGACCAGGCTCCACAGACGTCCCGCACGATCCTCCGCTCGCAACTGCACAACGGCAAACGGCTCCTCGCCCGTGCGCGGGTCACGCAGACCGACCGGTCGAAGCGGGCCAAACTTCAGCGTCAGGTAACCGCGGCGGGCCAGTTCCTCGATCGGAATGCAGCCCTCGAAGTACTCGAGATGCTCCCACTCGTGCGGCACATGCTTCCGCGCCTGTAGGATCGCCTCGTGCAGCCGCTTGTAATCTTCCTCCGTCAGGGGGCAGTTCAGGTAGTCGTCCGGCTGCTCGAACCGCCCACCGCGGAAGACGACCTCCTCGTTGATCGTTTCGCCCAGCACCACCGGTGCTGCGGCATCGTAGTAAGCCAGGAAATGCTCCTCCGGAATCACGGTGCGGAGCGATCGGGCCAAGGCATCGGAAGTCAGCGGGCCGGTGGCAAGCACGACGATCCCCGTGGCCGGCAGCGAGGTCACCTCTTCGTTACGGAATTCGATGCCCGGCTCACTCCGCACCAGCTCGGTCACCCGCCGCGAGAACTGCTCCCGATCCACCGCCAACGCCCCACCGGCCGGCACCCGCGCTTCATCGGCCGCCGCCATGACCACGGACCGGCCCCGGCGCATCTCCGCCTGCAGGAGCCCCTTCGCGTTGGCCGGCTGCTCGCCGCCAAGGGAGTTCGAGCAAACCAATTCAGCAAAGTTTCCCGTGCGATGGGCCGGCGTCATCCGCCTCGGCCGCATCTCGTAAAGGACCACGCGCGCACCGAGACGGGCCGCCGCCACAGCGGCTTCACTCCCCGCCAAACCAGCACCGATGACATGAACCACCGTCCGTTCCGACACGCCCGACCTCCAGCTCGAAAGTGGCACGGCTCAAACGGCAGCCTATTCTACGAACGGTGCCCCACCTAAATTAGAAGATCGACGCGAATCCGAAGATCCCAGCAGACCTGATCCCGGAGTCGACAGCGTGCGGCGTGTCCACATTATCGGCCGCAAGAACAGCGGCAAGACCACCCTGATTGTCGAGCTCGTGCACTACTTCGTTGCCCGAGGACTCAAGGTCGGCACGATCAAACACACCCATCACCAACACGAACTCGACACTCCGGGCAAGGACTCCCATCGCCATCGGGTCGCCGGTGCCTCCGTCGTCGGCATTCTATCGGGGAACCTGACAGCAGCCTTCGTACCCTGCGACCCCGACCTCCCGCGCGAACGGCGGTACGATATCCTCGCCCCCTTATACGAGACTTGCAACCTGGTCCTCGTGGAAGGCGACATGCAGAGCCACGCACCACGCGTGGAAGTGTGGCGGTCCGCAACGGGTCAGGAACCGATTGCAGCAAAGGAACCAGGGGTGGCAGCAGTGATCAGCGACGAACCAGTGGCGGTACCCGTCAAACGCCTGCCCAAGTCGGACCTGGCCGCGATCGCGGCGTTCCTCCTCTCGCTGGTCAACCAGTCCGATCGGACCTAGCGGGGATAGACCAGGATTAACCCGGCGATGAGGGTGCAGATGATCATCCCTACCACATAGCTCGGGATCCTCACCGGCAAGATGTACCGTGTAACCGTGGACCGAACCGACTTACCCACGGTCGCAAGCTGATCGCTCGCCGAATCGGCCCACGTCCGGTGCGATTCTCCGCTGACGATCACATAAACCCCATTCGCCGGCTGCGCGGTCGGCCGCGACCGCCCTAAGAAGACAAGACTGACCGCGATGCACAGGAGTGCAAGCAGGATGGCCAGCCGATTCTGGACAAGCGGCACCCCCTTAGGCTGTTCGGCGGGGCCCGACACTCGCGAAATGAGCTCACCCGACATGGTACCACTCCCCGGCCTGAAGGCCGTACTGGCGATTCGCCCGATCTTCTGATCTGCCCCCCCGCAGAATCGTTGCACTATGTGCTACTCAAGCGTATGCCACGAACCGCCCCGCGCCAAATGAACCGCCCCGAAAGGACCGCCCCGTGGAAAAGCAGGCCCCACGTCTCGCTCAGAGGAAGCCCCGACGCTTCCAAGGTAGCTTACCTCGCAAGCAGCAAACCGATTGTACGCTGGGTGAGATCCAGTTCGGCCGCTGTGCGCCACCATGCAATCCAGCGATCGACCACACGCATGCCCAACTCGTCGACCGCCCGCAGAAAAAGTTCCAGCGCCCGATCCTCTTCCCAGCGTTCGATCACGGCCGCCGCACCACCGCCGGCCAGGTGGGAATGGAGGAACCGGGCCATTCGTCGCCCCCTTCGGGAATCGGCCGAACTAACCAGCAACCAGACGAGGGTGGTGAACCGTTCGTGCCCCGGAAAGTTCTCCCACTGCCCGGCAACAAATCGGACATTTCGCAGCCTAAGCCGCGCGGCTAACCGGCGTGCTTCCAGCGCCCACGACGGTTCGCGCTCCAGTCCTACCACCAACGATTCCGGAAACAACCACGCCAGGAAGCAACTGACGAGACCGGCAAAACTTCCTACATCGAGGACCAGCCGCCAGGTGGTGTGCTGTGACAAACGCGCGACCATCTCCGGAACCAACGACTCATACAGGTTCAGCCTGCCGGCAATCGCGGCTCTCTGCAGGGCCGGGCTGGACAGGAGGAATTGGTAGAAGCGCCGCTCCAGATCGGC
>JALSID010000056.1 GCA_026981825.1 Planctomycetota bacterium | reverse complement strand
CCGTCCAGACTGCACGCCGGCCCCCGTGACGAGAAGACATCCCCCTTCGTAAACGTGACGTAGAGCTTCCTGCCCGCCGCGTTCCGTACTCGGAAATACCAGTAAAACCACCAACCGGCGGTGTCGCGCAGGTCCTGGTGCACCGTGATCCGATCCCCCTCGATCTCCTCGACCACGATGTTTCCGCCCGGTAGGTCCGCATCCACCTCGAGCTTATGGCTCTCACCCCCTACGCTCGATCGGCAGACAGCCGCTCTCGTCCGTTTGCCTGAACCGAACCCGACCAGACTAGCAAGCCCCAACCCCTTGCCAAACTCCCGTCTCGTAGACCTGCCGGACATCGCACAACCCCGCAGAGGAAGGATTTCCCGATCGACCGTGGTAGCGTTGTGAAAAAGCGTCCGGAAACAGAGTTTAGCAAAGGCTGGACCCGGTGAAGGTGCCTGGTCGACGGGAATCGGACGCGCCCGCCGACCCCACTTGAGCAGAAAGGATCATCTCGTTCGCCCTTCGGTTGGTTCCGTAACTGCAGTGCCCCGGCGACCTGTCAATCCGCCGGCTTCTTCCCCCCTGCTGCAACGGGTACCTGGTGGGCCGCGGTCATCTGCCCGGGCTACGATGCGGCTCGCGGCGGCATAGAGACGCAGCGGACCGACGCTGCCCTCGAAGTCGAAGTCCCTTCCAATCTGAGCGTGGAGCCTGGCAGGCCAAAGCGGCGAGTCCACCTCTTCCACGCAGACAACATGAATCCCACCGCTTTTCAAGGCGGTTATGATGCGTTGCCGACGCTCTGCCGTGAGCAAGCTGCGATAGGGAAAATCCACGGGGGTCGGGTTTGGAAGCTCTAGCGTACGGTACCAGAAGCCGGCCCGAGGGGACAGAAAGAAGACGCGGCGACCGGAGACTCTCGGGACGAGGTCGGCGCGCAGCCGCTGCAGCCGCCTTTCCTGACGCGTGGACACGAGGGGGCCCCTGAAGCCGGGCAACTGACACACCGTTCGGTCGCCTCGGACCCACTCCAGCCCAGGCCACAGAACAGTCCCGACCAGGAAAACGAAGAGCGTCGCGATCGACATCCGCTTCAGAACCGCTCGGCTCCCATGCGCTAAACGGCGCGGACGTAGAGCGGATAACAACGAGAGGCCCCACCAGAAGCCCACGAGCAGCAGAGGCAGCATGTACGTGACGTGTATCCGATCCGCTCGGGGGAACACAGCCGCAAAGGACGCTACCGAAAAACACGCCACGGGCACCAGCACGGGACCGCAGCCCCCCCGAAGCAACATCCCGGTACAGAAGGGAACGATCACTGCGACCGGAGCGATAAGGAAGCCAAGGGCGTGCAACAGATCGAACGGCCTGGCGGCGTGGGGCGGCCAAACCTTCTCCAGCGCATCCGCGAGGCCTTCGGTGAGCGAAATGCCCCCGAAGCTCACGTACGCCCCCTTGTTCGCAGCCACGCTTTGCCAGAGATCTTCGACTCCTGCAGTGAAGAGAGCAAGGGCGAAGAACGGACCCACCCCCAGCGCAAACGCCACAAGGACTCTCAGCGCCGCGGCGGACCTGGCACGAAGCTCAACGGCCCGGTTCCGCCGGGCAACGATGATGCAGGAGACAAGCAGCGCCGCCAGGGCATAGAGGCCCACATTCTGCTTGCTGGCCGCGCTCAGCCCTGCGGCGCCCGCTGCAAGAAGGAGAGCCTCCTGCCGGCCGTCCCGGATTGCGGCGATGGCTAACCGGTAACTCGCCGCCATGAACAGACTCGCCATGACCTGGTATAACGGAGACAACGGTGTGGGGGCCAAGAGCAGACATGTCGCCACGTAGGCTCCTTGGGTCCAGACGGAACGGCCGGCGGCCCGAAGTATCCCCCTTCCTGTCCAGATCGTGACGGCCCAGGTTAGGGCTACGAGTGCCTTCAGCAGGAGAACGTTTGCGCCTGTGATCCGAGCCAGGGCGGCAGCGACGAGGACGGGCAATGGCCCGGCTCCGTACGCCACGTCCCGGTACAGCGTCTCCCCGTTGGCGACCCGGTGGATCACCTGGACGAACCAGCCTTCGCCCACGAACGCAACACCGCTTGCGAAGCTGAACCAGAAGCAGAGACCGACCAGAGTTGCCAGGGCAAACGCTCGGTTCAACAGGAAGCTCCAAACAGCACGAACGCCAACAGGGGATCCAGAACGGGGCACTTCTCGATCAGGCGCTCCCATTGAGCGCCCACAGATCGGTTCGCGATTACCGGAGGAAACAGCCCGTAGCGAGCGTACCGTAACTGCCGGAAACCCGCTCTTTGGAACGCACCGAGCACGACGGAGGGGCGCATCAAGAGCAGTCCCCGCTCCGCTCTCCAACGCATTCCAGGGGTCAGTGCGATCTGCAGGTAGAAAGCGGGATTGAACGCGTTTGGTTCCAGGAAGGCCACACGTCCGCCCGGACGCAACAGCCGCCTAACCTGCAATGCCGCTCGGTCCAGGTCGGGCAGGTGGTGGAGGACGAAAAACCCGACCACGGCATCGAACCGGCCCGCCAATTGCGGGGGAGGATCGAGAATGTCCCCCTGGTGAACTGTGATTTCCGGTCGCCCAGCGGCTGAACCGTGCAGTTGCTCGATCAATGAGGGGGACAGTTCCAGCCCCTCGACGCGCAATCCCCGTTCTGCGAGCAAGAACGCGTGCCGTCCAAGGCCACAGCCCACGTCCAGGACGCGTTCGCCTCTGCCCAGCCCGCAGAAGCGGATCAGCTCCTCCACCTGGCGGACGGTGTAGGGCGTCGCCAGAGGCAGCATCGTCCGAGGCACACGGGCGGCGTAGTAAGCCTTCTGCAGGCTCACGTGTCCGGCGAGGCCACCGGCACGGGGGGAAGTCGCTGGCGAGGAAACAGGTCGGATCATCGGGGACGCCCGTTACGTTGCGGCCTGCCCAGGCGCTGGATCTGCTACCAGGTCCGGAACGTTTCGGCTGCCACTCGCAATCGCTTGCGGTGCGAGTAAGCAGATTCTCCCTGGTGGCGTTGGTGCCTCCGCACGGGCACCGACCGACTGGGCAGCTTTAGCCAGCCCACGAGGAGGGGCCAATGTGGTAAGGGCGCACTAAGGCTGAGCAACGCCGGGAGCGCATCGCCACAGATGATGCCGAAGCTGCCCGCGTCACGGGGTATGCCGAACAGCCAACCGCGCAAGGTCCGAAAGACTCGGCCCGTAACCCAACGAAGCCACGGTTCGTACCTCCCCCGGTGACCGGCGAAAACGACCTTACACCGCGGGCCGTTCGCGTCCAGAGCTACCAGCAGCTTCGCAATCGCTTCGGGTGGATCCTGCAGATCCGCATCCATGATGACGACGTACCTGGCGCGCACGTGCCGAAGCCCTTCCAGAACAGCACGCGCCTGGCCCACGTTCTGGTCGAGATCCACGATTACGACGCGAGGATCGTCCTGCGCCAGAGCGCGCATGACCTCTATCGAGCGTTGGGGGCAAACGTCGTTAACGAACACCAGGTTCCAGCTTTTTCCCAGTTGGTCCAGAACGCTCCCGACCCGGGCGTACAGTGAGGGAAGCGTCGCCCGATTCCGGTACACCGGTGTCACGACAGCCACATCGACCGGCGTTGTTCGGGCACCGAACCCGCACCTCTGAGCCGAGCTCATGCCAACACTGCACCGCAGGGGAAGTCGCATCTTGCCCCCCACCATTGCAAGGCATGCCGGAGGCCGTCCCCCAGCCGCCACCTGGGCTGCCAACCGAGCCGCTCGCGGCAACGCGTCATGTCCGCCACCCAGCAAGGACGGTCGGCTGGGCTGGGAGGATGCGCTCCCGCTCGAATGCGAACGCGCAGGCCGCTGCCCCGTTCAAACAGACGCACCACCGCGAGGTTGTCCCACTGCACACCGGTCCCGGCGTTGAAGACTTCGCCGGGCTCCACCTCAGCATGCAACAGCAACGCGATCAATTCGGCTACGTCCTCGACGTGGATCCAGTCGTGCTGCGCCGGGTGAGCGGTCAGAGGCAGTTCGTCACCCGCGAGTGCTGCGCGGATGAGCGTGGGGATGAACCGGTGTGGCGCCTCCCAGGGACCATACACGCTGAAAGGCCGCACGATCACGGCATTGATCCCCCTCACGGCAGCTTCGTGTTGCACGAGCTGACTGGCCATGAGCCGGGATAGGCCCCGATACGTGTCCGGCTCAAGCGGGTCTGTCTCGCACAGAGGTCGGTTCTGCCGCCTGTATTCGAGTGAGCTCCCCACGTGAACGAACCGGCGCACGTCGCAGCAATCGGCAGCTTCCAGGACCGCTGCGGTGCCGATCACGGACGTTTGGAGAGCATCGAGCCGTTGCTGCAGCGTTTGTGGATGCCCCCGTGACCCGGCCAGGTGTACGATCGCTTCGGGCTGCGTCTCTTGCACAATCCTGCGGACGTTCTCGGCCTCCAGAAGATCGACCTGCACGAGCCGCACGCTGCTCAGCACACCGGCGAGGCGCCACAGATTGCTGGTAGGCCGAACTGCTGCGGTAACGCTGTGGCCCAGCGCGATCAGTTTTCGGACGAGGTTCGCGCCCAGAAACCCCGATGCCCCCGTTACGAGCACGCGCCGATCTTCCATGATTACCCCCCGGTGTTCCGGATTCGGAACCACCCGTCGGCCCTCAGGACGGCATTCGCGAAGGCAGGAAAGGCTCGCGCATGTTCCTCGGCGGGAAGTCGCGAAGTTCGTTCCACGTGGCCGCGGAGGTGAGCGACGCAGCTCGTCACATCACGACCTCTAACGTCGCGCAAGAAGGAACGACGGAGAAAGGTAAAGTCGCACTCGAGTCTGAGGAGAGCATGGAGGATGAGCTCGCTCGGAATCGGAAACCCGTGCCCCGGTAGGGTGAGTCCGGCAACGCCGAACGGACACCGGAACAGCGGGCGGACGGCGTCAATCGTCCCATCGATCAGGGCATGGAATGGGTTGGTGCATCGTCGGTCGATGGCGAGGTCGTGTAATCCTATATAGACCCGGGACAACGGTAAGGAAGCCAGTCGCTCGCTGTTCCGGACAGCGTCGGTGGTTTCGACCATGATACCGACGCCCACCACGCCATCGACCGCCTCCAGCACCGTCTCGACCTCAGCAACCGATCGCACCATTGGGATGAGGACCTCGTCGGCCCCCAACGCGATCGCCCGCTGCACTTCTTCGCGCGTGCCCGTATGCACGGGATTGATCCGACAGATCACCGGGGCATCGGTGGCGGCGCGGACCCGAGCGAGGTCCTCGCGGCTGTTCTGGTTCACCTGCGTATCGAACCCTCGCTGCCGTTCGTTCTTTCCAAGGTGTTCCCAATCCACAACGACCCCCGTGGCACCACCTGCTACGGCCTGGCGCACAAGCTGGGGATCTGTACTGAAGAGGTAAAGCTCCAGCGAGCTGGCCTGCCACACCCTATGCGCGATCCGGCTCCGCGATACCGCTCTTATCGGCTCAACGGCAGATCTGGAGCCGTCCGGAGGGACGACTACGGCTCCACGTGGCACAGTATCCTCCTATCTCCTTTAAGCACGGGGGCGTTGCCCTA
>JALSID010000055.1 GCA_026981825.1 Planctomycetota bacterium | reverse complement strand
TGGAAGTTCTGCTCCAACCGGGCCGACGTGCGTCGGCGGTGGAGAACGCGGTCAAGTTCACCGTTGGGGTTAGCGACATCATCGGTCAGTATGTCCGCCGCCAGGAGCTGAGGCAACTTGCGTCCCAGCAGCAGCTCTGGCGGCAGCTGGACGAATTCGTCCGTCAGATCCACTCCTCTCTGGATCTCCGCGAGGTCTGCTATCAAATCGCCAACGAAGCGAAGCGGGTGCTCCGCTGTGATCGGGTCTCCGTGGCGCTGATGCGTGGCAGGAAAGCGGTGATCTACGCGGTCAGCGGTCAGGACGTGGTGGAGCGAAAGAGCAACTTGGTCCAGCAGATGTCCCGCTTAGCGCGGGCGGTGATTAAGAGCAACCGCAACATCGCGTTCGCGGGCCTGCCGGACGAGACCTGGCCACCGGCGATTCACGACGCCGTCGATAACTTCGTGGCAGAAAGCGGGTCGAAGGCGTTGGCGGTTGTCCTTCTCCGCGCCCCCCGCAAGCACGAAGGTGACGAGAAGAAGGCTGTTGTGGACGAACCTGGCGAACCGATCGGTGCAATCCTCGCCGAGCAGCTCCAGGACAGCCGTGGGGTGGAGCTCCTGCTGCGTCAGACGGAGGTCCTTGGCGAGCACGCGTCCCGGGCGGTGCACAATGCCCTGGAGTACCAGCAGATCTTCCTGTTGCCGGTCTGGCGGACGCTCGGTCGAGCTCGGGAATGGGTTCGGGGCAAGAAACTGGTCAAGCTGCTGATCGTCCTGGCGGTCGTTTTCGGCGTTACAGCAGCACTGCTGTTTGTGCCCAAGGAACTGAGGATCGAGGGCAGGGGGGAGATTCTGCCCGAGAAGCGGCAGATCGTGTTCGCCCCGGAGGACGGGATTGTTGTAGAGATCTTCATTGACGACAGCCAATTGGTGGATAGCGGTGATCCGTTGCTTCGGCTGGAAAACCCCGAGCTGGTCAAACAGCGGCAGGATCTGCAGCGTCAGTTGCTCGACGCGCAAACTCGCTTGCGCCAGCTCATCGCAGCCCAAGCTCTCGACCGTCGCCCGGAACGGGGACCTGGGTTGCGCACACAGATCGAGGCGGAAATCGCCAGTCTCCAGGAACAGATCGACCTGTTCGAAAGGCGGATCGCATCCCTTCTCGTGCGTGCTCCGATCGCGGGCATGATCGCGAGTTGGGACGTCCGTCGGAACCTGTACCAGCGACCGGTGAAACGGGGCGACACCCTGCTGACGGTCGCCAACGTGGACAGTGAGACGTGGGAGCTGGACGTGCGGATGCCGGAGGACCAGATGGGGCACGTTCTGGAGGCGCACGAACGACACGTTCGGGAGAACCTCGGCCCTCTGCGAGCGCGCTTCATGCTTGCCAGCCACCCGGAGCAGGTGTTTTTCGGTCACGTCAAGCAGATCGCTTCGCAGGCGGAATACGACAAGGAACGCGGCGAGCACGTCCACCGGGTCACGATCGCACTGGACGGCGTTTCAGACGTCCATGTGGCCACGTTCGTCGAAGGGGGAGTCACCAAGGTTCGGGAGGTCATCATTACTTTCGACGACGGGCGCAAGTTGCGAATCACTCCGGGTGCGGAGGTGCGAGCCAAGGTGGACTGTGGCACCACTTCGTTGGGGTACGCGCTGTTCCACGAGGTGATCGAGCTCGTACATACCGTCCTTTTCTAGAACCGTGATCTTGACGAAGTAGGGCGGCACTGTGATGAAAGCGGTATCTCCGGTTGTTTCGGCTGCGCTGCTGGGTGGACTCGTTTTGGCCGTGTGCTTGTCGTCCACATCAGCACAGGACCCAGCTCGCCAGCTCGGACCTTACCACGGTGCGGTATTGCGGTGGAAGGAGGACATCACGCTCGCGGCACCGGTGGAACGCCAGGTGGCGGCCCTGCACGTTGAGGAGGGCGACCCGGTCACGCCAGGAGACGTGCTGATGGAGCTGGACCGGGCTGAGGCGGAACTGGCCGTCGCGGAGCGCCGGGCAGCGGTAGCCAGGGCAGAAGCGGAAGTTGCCCTCCAAGAGGCCCTCTTGGACGAATCGCGTGCCCAGTTGGATGCGGCACGTTACCTACGCACCAAGAACGCGATTAGCGAGGAGGAGTACCGTCAGGCAGAGGTGCGCGTGCAGGTCCAGGAGCAGCGGGTGCTGGCCGCGAAGCGCGATCTGGAGCAAGCAAAGGTCGCACTGCAACAGGCAGAGCTTTTGCTTGCCCGACATACGATCAAGAGCCCAATCCGCGGCATCGTGATGCGTCTCTTTTACCGTCAGGGAGCCTACATCGATCGATCGGGCCAGAACGGCCTACGTGTCTGCCGACTGGTACGGACCGACGTGATCCGCGCCGTCGTTCATGTGCCGCTGGCTGATTCGGTTCGCATATCGCGAGGTGCCCCGGTGCTCTTCAGACTCGACATGCCCCAACTGCGTGGCACCGAGCTGGCGAGCCGCACCTTCCGCGGGCGTGTCACCTTCCTGGCCGAAATCGACCCGGTTGACGGGACACGTGAGTTGTGGGCCGACATCGATAACCCTGACGGCGTGCTGCAGGAGAACATGCTGGGCACGCTTATGGTTCATCCCGGAACCAGGCCCCCCACCACGGCGCGGAGGTCCGGTTCTCTGCGACGATAGAATCATGACGAAGCCAGTTTGCTGAGCACGTGGGTTCCTGGTACTGCGGCACGTTTCGATGAGCACCACTGCGGCACCATCTACGGCACGGATCCGTGTCCGGCCAGATCTTGTGATCCAAACGCAGACCTACGAGGGTCAAACCCACTACGTGGTGAAGGACCCGGTGGGAATGCGGTACTACCGCTTCCGGCCGCACGAGTTCTTTCTCCTCGAGCACCTCGATGGCAAGACCTCGATCGAGCAGCTCAAAGAGCTGTACGAGATCCACTACCCCGACCACAAGATCGACGTGGAGGACATTGCCCGCTTCCTCGGCCAGCTCGTCGAAGCGGGTTTAGTTACCGTAGACGCGCCGGGTCAGGGTCGGGTGCTGCATAAGCGGTTCAAGAAGATCCGCTTCAAGAAGCGGCTGGCCACCTGGACGAACATTCTCTACATCAAGATTCCGCTTATCGACCCGGAGCGGCTGTTGACACGGATGCTCCCCTACTTCCGCTGGATCTATCTGCGTCCTGTCGTCCTTGCCACGGTCGCTCTCTGGTTTGCCGCAGCGTTTTGGGTTCTCGGTCACTACGATGAGTTCCGCGCACGGTTGCCAGAGTTCCATGCTTTCTTCAGTTGGCGAAACATCGTCTGGATGTGGTTGGTCCTGGCCGTGATCAAGATCATTCACGAATTCGGCCACGGACTGACGTGCAAGTACTTCGGGGGCGAGTGCCACGAAATGGGGCTGTTGTTCCTCGTGCTTGCCCCCTGCATGTACTGCGACGTTTCGGACTCCTGGTTGCTCCGCAACAAATGGCACCGGGTCGCGATCGATGCAGCCGGCATCTACGTCGAGCTAACCCTGGCGGCGGTTGCAACGTTCATCTGGTGGAACACCCCCGAAGGCCTGCTGAACACGCTCTGCCTCTCGGTCATGTTCATCGGCTCGGTGAACTCCGTGTTGTTCAACGGGAACCCCTTGTTGAGGTTCGACGGCTACTACATCCTGATGGACATTATGGAGGTACCGAACCTGAGGCAGAAGGCGAGCGAGTTCTTCATGCGGCTGTTCGCCAAATACTGCCTCGGTCTGCCCGCCGAACTCGACCCGCTGCTCCCGCGGAGCCGTCGAATCTTCTTTGTGATCTACGCGATCGCGAGCTACCTCTACCGGTGGTTCATCGCGATCGTTATCCTCCTTTTCCTGTACCGGTTCCTTCGGCCATACAAGCTGGGCGCCATCAGTGCTCTGCTGGCTGCTGCATCCCTGGGAACGCTGGTCGCAATGCCGTTTTACCAGATCGGGAAGTACATCATGCAGGTGCGAAAGGTCTCCACAGTCAGTTGGTGGCGTGTGTCGGCGACGTTGCTCGCTGCAGGGGGACTCCTCTGGCTTTTCTTCGCGCTTCCGCTTCCGTACCGTGTTCGAGCGATGGCCCACATCCAGCCGGCCGATCCCCAGCTTGTATGGGTGGAAGTGCCGGGCGTTCTTGTGGAGCTTCACGTGCGCGACGGTGATCGCGTTAAGAAAGGACAACTGCTCGCAAGGCTGGAAAACCACGACAAGAAGCAGGAATGGCTGGCGGCGCGGGCCAGCTTGAAGCAACAGGAGTTGCTCGCCACCACTCTTGAGCTTAGCAAGGATCCGGCGCGGCGAGCGGAAGCCGTTCGCGCACGCCAACAAGCCGCCGAGTTGCGCCGTCTGGTGGAACGCATCGAGGCAGAACTGAAGCTCTTGGAACTCCGTGCCAACTGCGACGGAGTCGTGATGGGAGCTCCCCGACCCGAACACGTTGGCAGCTTCCTGGAAGAAGGAACGCTGTTCTGCAAGGTTGGCGATCCCCACCACCTGGAGGCTCGCCTTTATATCGACCAGGCATACATCGGTCTGGTCGAACTCGGCCAAGAAGTCGATATCAAACTGTACACCGCCGCGGACATGACCATCCATGGCAGAATCGCCCTGATCTCCAAGGTGGACGCGGGCACGCTGCCGCAGGAGCTGTCCAACAAAGCAGGGGGCGAGATTCCGACCAAGACGGATCCCGCCACAGGCCAGGAAGTGCCGATCAGCGTGCTGTACGAAGCCGTCGTTCCACTTGATTGGGACTCGCTGCCGAGACCCATTGCGCCGGGTTGCAGGGGGGTGGCGAAGATCCACGTGGCGCCTCGCCCGCTCGCGTGGCGAGCCTGGCGTCTGATCCGACACACCCTCGGGTTCGCATCTTGATATGTGCGTGGCCACGACGAAAACGCCTGATAACCCCGAGGCGCGGCAGCATTCCCAACCGCCGCGACTCGCAGCCAAACCAGAGGGGCCCGCCCCGCTTGGGCGGCAGCGGGGCGGGCGGCATCGAAGAACAGAACCAGACCGCTCGAACGCACCCGAGCTTTCTCGGCGCGCCTGGATCAAGCAAGGGCTCTACGCTCTGACCGGTTTGCTTGGCACCTCGCTGGCCCAGAACGGTCGGTGGCGAGAGCGAGCCGACAACGACTCTGACAACGCCGGCCGCACTCGCACGCTCCTGGTGGACGTCGAGCCCCTGTGGGATCGCATCCGGCCTCACTGTCCCGCCTGGCACTACCACCTGTTCCGCCAGATCTTCGTGCCGCTCCGAACTGCGGCGGCACCACCATTCAGCCTCGCGTTCGCACACTGGGTCCGAGACTGGAAGTACAACGCCGTTGGCGACGGAGTCGAGCTGTGGCTGGAACCGGACGCCCCCCTGAGCATCTTCGCGCTCGCAGAGTACCTCGAAAGGTGGAACAAGGAGGCTTCTGGTACAGTGATCCGCGTTCTGGGTCGGGATCGGATCGTTGTTCGGAGCCAAACACGCCCCATCTGGGCTATCTTTCCCGCTTTCCTGCCGCACCGCCGTGCCGGCGTGACCGTCACCTGGGTCGGCGAAAACGCCGCCAACCGCGACGATGG
>JALSID010000054.1 GCA_026981825.1 Planctomycetota bacterium | reverse complement strand
ATGAGGCCGTCGTCCCAACCGTAGTCGTTGTCCAGGTGGAACGAGAGCAATGCGTGGTCGGAGTCGGCCGCGCTCAATAAGCGAAGCGCCTCGCGCCGCACCTCAGCCTCGACGCAGCCACCGCCGAGCGTGCCGATCTGGCCCCCTGCCGGCAGCACGACCATCATCGCGCCGGGCTTCTGCGGCGTCGAGCCACGCGTGTTGACCACCGAACAGACCACCACCGGTTCGGTCCGATCGGCGAACTCTTGCACACGTTCCAGTACGTCGCGCATCGGGCTACCCGTCCTCGCAGTCGTTGTGCGTGTGGCCTCGCCCCGGCTGTTCCTCGCTCAGCCGCCCATGGTGCGATCCTGCCCCCCGTGACGCGTCTCCGGCCCGGCGTGCACAGCATTCCGCTGCCGTCACGGCCCAGCGTCCTGGCAGTCCCCGGAGCGCAGTCGTAAACCTGAGCGATGCTCCGGCTAGCGGCGCACCTACCGGTTCGGCCCGCGGTGGCACTGCTTGACTCAACGCTCTCATGTACCGCCTCTCCGGATTGTAGCAGCCGGTGCGCGGTGCATCGCAGCCCCGCGGGTAGCTCGACTCCGCCGCCCGGGGCGCGGTTCGTCCCATTGAACCGCGGAGGTCGTGACAGGCCCTCCAACGGGCGGCGCGGTTTGGACTTTCGCGCCGGCCATTGTCGCCGCCGACCGGGACACCAGCGATCCGACTTGCCGAAGTGGGGCCGCTGCATACGATATCTGATACAAGAGAGCCTCGCACCACCCTTGACTTCGGAGCAAGAAAATGTCGCTGGACAAGAGCCTGAAGGGAGCCAGCCGGCTGGGCAAGAAACGGAACGTCCTGAAGCGGGCTGAGCGGATCAAGCTCATGCAGCGGTGGGAGGTCTGGAACGAAAACCTCTCCCCCTACGGGCTGCCCAAGATCCGAACCGATAAGCCGCTCAAGCAGCCCCCACGGCCGCGGGAGCAGTAAGCCCAGCCATCTCTGCCTACTTGGGCCCCACTGGGAGCGGCACGTTCAAACGTGCTCGCCCTCCACGGTGGTATTCTGAGATCTTACCGGGTCGGACAACGGCGGAGCGACGTTGCCGAGTTCGGGTGAAGCCCACGCGACCAGTGGGTCCGAGGGTGCCCGGAACCGCCTGCATTACGCAAAGCGTTCGGGCGCGGTCGCATCCGTAGGATCGCGACAAGTGCGGCACCCGGTGCCTTAGCCGTCGGCGGAGTCTGGCTCAGGGTGGGACGTTGCGTCGGGGCTCTGAGCGGCCGGTACCCCGTGCGAATCACCACCACGTGTCCCCACCACCTCATCCAGCCACTGGATCCAATCGTCGATGAACGGATCGGGATCGGGTTCGAACTCCAACGTGTGGTGTGCGTCCGGGTATTCGATCACACGCTTGTTGGGACTCCTGAACCGCTCGAAGTAGCGGCGCGTGCGTTCATTATCGATGATGCGGTCCTGGCCGGCGAGAAACAACAGAGCCGGCGTGTGGATCTTCTCCGGGGCATCCCGGAGGTACCAGTCGAGCCTGGCGCTGGCGACCAGCATGCTGGCGGTTGCACGGTGCAAGCTTAGCGGATCTGTACGAAGGAACTCCAGCCACTTCGGGTTCGCCGTGAACAGTTCAGGATCCGTGAGCGGGATGGTGAAACGCCGGTACCTGGCGAACACCCGACTCAGCGCGATACGGACCTTTTCCAGCGGCGGCACTCCAACTTTGGGAAAAAGCCCCGGGCAGAGGAGCACGAGGGCGTCGATTAGCTTGGGGTGGTCTTTCGCCACCGCGACGACCAACTTACCTCCCCAGCTTACCCCCGACAGAACCACCGGTCGGCGCGGTTCCTGGGCGCGCACGCGGCCAAGAAAGAGAACCAGGTCGTCGATCAGGACGTGGAAGTTCTTCGCGTGCCCACGGTCCTGCTCGTTCAACCCCGAGCCCCGGCGATCCAGGTAGAAGACCTCGTACTCGGCTGCGCAGAGTCGGGAACTGGAGTAGAGATACCAGCCGCTATGGCTCTGGATGCCGTGCACGCAGACGACACGCGCCTTGGGCGTCTCCTGAGGCCGCCAGTGCCGGTAGTGCAGCACGTAGCCGTCGGCTGCCGTGTAGGTCTCTACCGTGTGTTCCAACAGCTCAGTCAAGGCCACGCTCCACGCACTGCGCGGTCACACGTTCCAGAGATTCCCGATCGACGTCGACCCCCAGTCCCGGTCCGTTCAAGGCCTCGGCCCAGCCGCCAAAGCAGAAGGTGATGTCCTGAACGGTCAGGGGTTCGGCCAGGAGGTGGCGGTCGTAGGAACCTTCCAGGTAACGGAGGCCGGCGATATTGGTGGCGAAGTGCCGTCCCAAGGCGGAGAGAATCCCCGTTTCCCCCACCTGACAACCCAACTGGTAACCAATGCCGTGGCGATGGGCGTACGCAGCGATCAGGGCAGACGAAATCAGCCCCCCGCATTTGGAGAGCCGGATGTTGAACATGTCCGCGTATCCCTCGCGAACCGCCCGACGGGCGTCCTCCAAGCTGCACAGTGACTCGTCCAGCATCAACGCCACCGGGACGCGGCCGCGGATGTCCGCCAGGCAGGCAACCTGTTCGTGCTTGACCGGTTGCTCTACCGCAGTGATGCCGAAGGGAAGTAGTTCCTCGATCCGCTCGACGACCTCATTTGCCCCCCAGGCCTCGTTCGCGTCCAGGCGGATGTCGATGTTCCAGCCCAAAACACGGCGGATGCGGCGCAGCCGATCGACGTCCTTGCTGCTATCGACGCCGACCTTTACCTTGCAGTCCTTGAACCCGTAAAGACGGGTTCGCAATGCCCTGAGGAATTCCTTCTTGCGTGTGCCCGCGGTGATGACGTGACCGTACCGGACACGTTGGCGCCGCTGGCGGATTGGGCGAACTTCCGGAAGGCAGTCGAAGACGGCGCTGAGCGGCTGCCCGAAGAAGCGTCCGTAGGCATCGAGGAGGGCGGTTTCCAGTGCACACCGAGCTGCATTGCCGAACGCTTGACGTGGATCCCCCCCTGTCCCGGGCATGTGGAGCTCCCGCAGCCGATCCACCACGGCTGCGAAATCGGGCAGAGCGTAGCTAAACGGTTCGAGGGACACACGAAGAAGCTCATCGGTCGCTGTCTCCAGCGTTTCCCCGGTGACATAGGGCCGTGGCACCGCTTCGCCAAAGCCGACCGTGCCGTCCTGCAGTTCGACTTCCACGATCAGGTTCTGACTCGTGTCGTACCGGGCCGAGGCGTGCTGCACTTTCTTCAGCAGGGGCACGGCCACATGGCGCACCAAGAGACGCGCGACCGGAGGCGCCGTGCGCGCCGGTCGCGAGCGTGAAACTGCACCGGGTCGCAGTGGTGTTCCCGTCAACGTCACGGACCTTCCTCACTGGAGCTAGGGGCTAACGACGCCCGAGCCCGAGACCACCAGCCAACCGCCCACCGCCGTGATAAGGACCGCCGCACCTATGGCTATGTATCGTCCGAGCCTCTCGAGCGGTGCGGTACGAGTCGCCAGAATTCCGGGAACTCGTACGACCGCAACGGCAATCGCGATCAGAACAGTCGCCAGCCCTAGCGCGAATACGACAAGCAGCAGGAGCCCCCAGGCGGCTCGGCGCACGGCGAGCGCCCAGAGCATGAGCGCGACGGCATCCCAGCACGGCACGATCCCGGCCGCCATTCCGATGCCTACCACGCCGAACCAGGTCAGCGAGCCAGACTTAGCCGTCCGGGCGGCTCGTTTGACCAGACCGGTCCGTGTCAAGAGCAACGTCACGCCGATCAGGCAGAGAAACGCACCCGAGAGCACGGTCAGGCTTCGGCCCAGCCACGCATCGAGCGCGGGACTGACGAACGCCAGCGTGAGGGCCACGGCGAAAACGGATCCGGTGTGGGTCAGGACAACCGTTCCCGCCAGCGCTACGGCGTGCTTGACACTGCCACGGCCTGCCACAAGAAACGCCGCCGACACTGTCTTTCCATGGCCGGGAGTGAATGCGTGACCGATCCCGAACACGAAGGCCAGCAGCAGGGAGAGAATCAGCGTGCGCGGCGTCGATGCCGCCAGCATAGTTCGCATGTACCCGCTGAGGGAGAACGGCTGAGGTGGCTCCTGCGTTGGGCTCTCCCTCCTCTCGACGGCACTGAGAGCCGCGCGACGCCCCGATGTTCCCCTCGCCGCCGCAGCCCGGACGAGCATGGCCTCGCAACGGCGCAACTCGTCCGCTTCCTCGGGTGTCAGCTCCCAGTCAGGCCGTACCGCGATCTCATCCACCGTTTCCGGCCGGCTACTCTCCAGCACCTGAACCTCTCCCACTCCCAACAAGGCCAGACGCACCGCGCCCCGCTCCAGGAAGAAGTTCGTATCTTCCACGGACAGCCGCACCGTCTGCCCCGGTTGCCATTCCGGCAAGTCCGCAACGAACCGAAACCGAAAACGAGGATGCCCCTCGAAGACGTCGTGGTTTTCCCCTGCCGGTGTAAGGGAGAGGCTTTTTCCGTTCACGGTGAGCACGACGCCCTCGGCCAATAGTGGCGCCATTTCCTGGGCGAAACGACTAAGCCACCGGTCTGCAGGCAAACCCGCCAGTTGCCCGGGTCCGACCAGGCTCATCAGTTCCTCAGCCAGCGTCAGCTCGCTGAGGCTCAGATCATAAAGGATGTACACGCGAGACTCGTCGACCAGCACCTGAATTGCGCGATCGAAAAACCGGTTGGGCACATCATGCGCCCATGACGCTGCGGACCAGAAGAGAAAGGCCGCGAATGTGCAAACCGCCCAGGCAACTCGACTTATCCAGCCGTTCAGCGTCGTCATCCAGTGGTCGTCGCCCCTACAGGCTGTCCGTTCTGCACTTGCGGCCGCACCGCGATGCTCTGGCCGCTGATCCCGCGAACTTCGCTTGCATTGTAGTGCCGACCACTCCTCAGCCCCATTCCTATCCAAAGGCTCGCCCGAAACTGGCCCCCTCGGCACCAGCCCATCATGGGCGAGCGCCCCCCGTTTGGCGCCCGCCGTGCGGACTTCGCTAAACTGGGGAGAAGTCCGACGAAAGGCAAACGCTCCCTCAGGCGGACCGTACGGAGCTTCTCGATGCTGCTCTGGTACATCGCCCTCAGTTTGTGGGCAACGGACGTCGAAACTCAGCCGACGCGCCCAGCGTCGGCGGTCTACCATGTCGCCCCGGGTGGTACCCCCCGAGGTGACGGGAGCGCCCAGGCCCCCTGGGACATCGCCTCCGCTCTTCGCGGCGACCACGAAGTGCCGCCCGGCACGGTGATCGTCCTCGAGGAAGGCACCTACCGACGACGCCCGCAGGAACTGTTCGAAGTGCGCTTGCGGGGAACGAAAGAGCGGCCGATCACGATCCGGCCCGCTCCGGGCGCCCATGTTCGCATCGATGGGGGCCTGAGCATCCAGCCCCCTTCGGCACACCTGCTCATCCGTGACCTGGAAATCTTCGTAAGCGAGCCCAACCCTGCATCACCGGTCGAGCGTGGTTCGCACCCGGCCGGCTTCACTCGCCCCCACGGAGGCGTCAACGTCTACGGGGGCGAGGACATCCGGCTGGTCAACCTGGTGGTCCACCACTGTCGGCAGGGATTCAGTCTCTGGGCGGGCGCCCGAGACGTAGAGCTGTATGGATGCCTGATCTACGACAACGGTTGGTGGGGAGAGGATCGCGGCCACGGGCACGCGATCTACACGCAGAACAAGGAAGGGATCAAACGGATCGCCAACTGCGTGATTGTGGGAGGATTTGGGTACTCCGTGCACGCCTACGGCTCCCGCCGAGCGTACGTGGATCACTACCGGATTGAAAACAATATCGTCTACGACGCAGGGCCTTTTCTGGTGGGCGGAGGTCGTCCAAGCAAGGATATCCTTGTGCGCAACAACTTGCTCTATCGGGTGAGCATGCGGATTGGCTACAACGCGCCCTATAACGTCGATTGTCGCGTGATCGAGAACCTGATCTGGAAGGGCAACCTCGAGGTCGTCCGGTATCGCCAGGCGGAACTGGTGCGCAACCGCGTGATCGAAGGCCGGGTTGCTCTCCCGGAGACGACAGTCTCCACGCAGATCAACATGGCCGGCTCAGAGCCGAAGGCCCCCGAGGTGCACGTGATCCCCAACTCGTATGACCCGGGCCGGGCATATATCGCTGTGTTCAACTGGCCGCGCGCGGTGGCTGCACAGGCGAATGTTGAGGGGATCCTACGTGATGGGGAGGCGTTCGTGTTGAAGTCGCCGCGCCATCTCTACGGCGAACCGGAGCATTGGGGCGTCTGCGAGAACGGTCGGATCCTCTTGCCGTTGTACCGCCGCGAGTTCGCGGCGTGGATTTTGCTCCGGCAGTGAGCATCCCACCTCGGCCACCCGATTCCGTGCTCGCCGTCCACCAGGTCCGACCAGCGGAGCGTTTGGCCTTCCGTACGCCTGTCCTGCATGATCCGAGGGAAGGCACACGATCATCCAGGGTCTGACCTCTGGCCAAAGGATCAGGGGTGGCAAAGAGCGGCCGGAGGGGGCGTCGTTTGGGGTTTGTGCGTGGCGACAGCCGGTCGCATCCCACCGTCCCGGTACCCGGCACACACGGTTCATGGCGCGTCGGCCGCTTACGTCGGCCGGATGCGGGCAGCGATCCCTTGGCCGGTGGGTTGGATAGGTGGCTGGATGGGCCAGGAAGGCGGCGCTGCCAATTCCGGTAGTTTTTGGTCCAGTGTGTGCCAACTCGTCAGGGGACGGATCGGGGCTGGCGCGCGTCCTCCGTAAGGCATTGCACAAACGCACGTTGCAAACACAATGGCCGATCCGCGATCGCTTGCAGCGTGGCACACGTTTTGATGCTGTTGATGGACGGGGAGGTCCGGAGGGAGGACAGAGAGCATGACGGGTCAGCCTGTCACAATTCGGGTATCAGAAGCACCGCCTTTGCAGGTATTGGCCTGTGGGCTTCGCGGTGCTGTTCGCGACTGGGTCACCGGCGTAGCTTGGTGGCATACGGTTGTTGTGGATCAGATCCGCGCCCTGACGGCGGCCGAGGGGCTGGAGGCGGCGGTAGCGGTGGTGCACACGGAGGAATGGCCATCGGAGCTGGTCCGCTGGGTCGATGCGCTCCGCGCCGTGCAGGTTACGGCACCGATTGTCGTGACGGCGCACAAGCCTTCTGCCCGCTTCATGCGTACGGCATTGGGATTGCACGTGTGGACGGTCGTTCCGGATGAGCGGCTGGATCTGCTGGCGGTTGCCATCGAGCGTGCTGCCCAGAAGTCGTCCCAGGAAGCCGGGCAGAGGCGTACGATTTGGGAAGTGAGGCTTGGACCGTGAGGACGCTGGGGAGCACGGTGTGATGAATTTCGTGCCAGTTGGCGATCACGTGATCGTCAAGGAAGAGGAACCGCCAGAAGGATCGAAAAGCCGCATTGTGTTGCCGGAGACGGCCGAGGCCGGGAGCGTCATGCTCGGGCGAGTGCTGAGCGTAGGTGACGGCGAGCGATTGCCTGACGGCACGGTCGTTCCTCTCGAAGTCCACGAAGGCGACCGGGTCCTCGTACCGCGATGGGCAGGCGAGGAGATTCGTCTGAACGGAACCCGGGTTCGCATCGTCCGAGCAAGGGACATCCTGGCGCGTGTGCGCTAGAGGAGCCTGTTCGGCCCCACGGACCGTTGGCAGCGCTACCTAGCTGCCGAGCGTGCCGATCGTTTGCAACGGTTGTCCCCCTAGTGGAGGTACCTAATGTCTGAAGCCAGGCTGACGAGGCGCGATTTCCTTTGGCGGGGTTCCTTGCTTGCGATTGGCTGCACCGTCGCCCGGCGAGCCGCCCAGGCAAGGGCTCTTGAACTGGATCCTGACCCGGCGGTCTATGACCGCGTCGTGACCGCAGGGATTCACTACTTGCGACAGACTCAAACCGCCGAGGGCGCGTGGTCGCCCCAGTTGGAACCAGGGGTTACGGCCGTCATCGTAACCGGGCTGCTCAAGACACGGCGGGTTTCGCCCAGCGACCCGGTAGCAGCGCGGGCGCTCCGCTATCTGGAGGGGTTCATACGGGAAGATGGGGGCATCTACCCTGGACGGCACGCGGCCTACACGACCTCCGTGGCGCTAATGGCGTTCAACGAAGCGAATCGCGACGGTCGCTACGACGACGTGATTCGCCGTGGGCAGCAGTTCCTGAAACGGTTGCAGGCAGACGAAGGGGAAGGCTACGATCCGAACAACCCAGGCTATGGGGGAATTGGGTATGACTCGCGGCGGCGACCGGATCTTTCCAACACTCAGCTCGCCATCGAAGCTCTCCATGAAACAGGGCTTCCTAAGGATGATCCGGCGTTCAAGAAGGCGTTGATCTTCCTGTCGCGGTGTCAGAACCTTGCGAGCGAATACAACGCGCTGCCGTGGGCCGCGAAAGTGAACGATGGGGGTTTCATCTACACCCCGGTAAGAGGGGGGGAGAGCAAGGCCGGCCGCACGGAAAACGGAGGCTGGCGGTCGTACGGCACGATGACGTACGCCGGTCTGAAGAGCATGATCTACTGCGGAGTGGACCGCAACGACCCGCGGATTCAGGCAGCGGTCCAGTGGGTGCGGCACAACTACACAACGGAGCGGAATCCCGGCATGCCTCCCGGCCGTGAGCTGGAAGGGCTGTACTACTACTACCAGACCATGGCAAAAGCGCTGTACGCGTGGGGCGAGGATCCCTTCGTTGATGCGAGCGGTAAGGAGCATGCCTGGCGAGTCGAGCTGGTCGAGGCACTGCGGAAGCGGCAAAACTCGGACGGCTCTTGGGTGAACTCTTCCCGCCGCTGGTACGAAGGGGATCCGAACCTCTGCACCGGCTACAGCTTGATCGCGCTGAGCTTCTGCCGACCGCGTGGTAGGAGGACTTCCTGAATCGAGCCGTCCCGAGCAGGTCCAGGGCCTGCTGCGGCCGACTGCGCCCGTGCACTGTCCACTCCCTGCACGTCAAACCGCCGCGGGGCTTCCCCCAGGGCGTGTTGTGCAGCCGTGCCTTCCTCTGGCAGGCAATCCTGGTTGGGGGGGCAGCCTGTCCGATGGTTTGGGGCGCGCTCGGTCCGGTCGACCAACGGGACGGAGGTGCGTGTGGGGCTGCCCGGCGTTTAGATGGGCTGCGACGGCCACCAATGGGGGTGGGATACGCAAGGGACCCGGGGCGTTGATTGGTCCGGTCCGGATGGACGGGGCTGCGATGGTCCGCTAGCCGTCACCGACGACAGCCCCAGTCCGCGATGGTGTGAACTCGGGTGCCCCCTGGAAGCGGTCTGAGAAGCTCGGGTCGGGGCAGAGGCAGGGATGTTTGTACTGTTCCACGGTACCGCCACGGGCAGCGATACGCTCGTCACGCATCTTCAGCCAGGTGCCTGGGGGCACGGTCCGCACCCGCACAGCTCCCAGGCGGAGGGTTTGTCGCTTGTAGTCGTACTCGGCGTTCACCGCACGCAGTTCCTCGTCGACTGCCGCCGCGATCCGCCCGAGCACGTCCGCATCGGCCGGCACTTCCCCCTGCTCGACGTATAGCGCGTAGTAGGGCACGCGGTCCCAGACGGGGGCCAGGGTGTAGGTCCGCAGGGGCAATTCGAACCGGTGCACCACCCGGTTGAGGGCTTCGACGACCTGGTGTTCGGTGAGCTTTTCGCCGGTCAGATTACTGATGTGTGCCCCCTTGTGGAGGAACTCGAGCATGGGTGCCCCGTAGTACCAGCCCGTGCACCGAACGACGTCGCGAATGTCGTAGCGGTAGAGGCCGGTGGACGTAGTAAGCACGATGTAGTAGGTCTTGCCTTCTTCGAGCTCATCGGCGAGGAGCACGGTGGGGTTAGTGGACTCGATTTCCTCTTCGGGAATGAATTCGAAGAAGTTGTGCAGGATATCGAGCACCCCGGAAGACGTACCGTCCTGGATCGGCACGGTCATCCGGCCTTCGCTGGCAATCAATCCGATATCTCGTACGGGGACCTCGCCGAAGTAGGTGGGATAATCGCGGAGGTAGAGGCCGACGGTGCCGCCCGTCCAGTTGGCCAGCAGGGTGAGACGGCGCCAGTAGTGCCTCGGGTAGAGGTGCCCTTCCCGCTCGGCAATCTGCTCCAGCTCTCGGACCAGCCGGCGGTGTCGCCGCCGGATGCGTGGTTCGAGGTCACGGCGTACCGAAGCTGGCACATCGCATTTGGGGGATAAGGTTCCATCAGCAAGGTCGCGGAGGAGCGATTCCTTCTCCTGGTCGCCCAGGCGGGCCAGGGTGATCAGGGTGCTCGGGTTCGGTGCGATAGCCATGGCGATGGGCGCGGGGATGGCCAACCGGAGCGCGGTGTAGTAGCGGCTTCTGGCGTCCTTGATCTTAACGATGGAAGGGGGCAGGCAGTAACGTCTGCGGATGATCCAGCCGTGCATTTTCGCGGTCAGTCCGCTGACGGAGCCGCACGGGATGCCGGCTTCGGTGTGGAATTCCTCCCAGTCGCTGGCCATTTGGAGGGTTTGTGAGTCGGCGGAGAAAATGGATCGGTGGGCGTCGAAGACGTGCAGTCCCCACAGCATCCAGCCGCGGCGGTACTCCTGGAGTGCCACGTCTGTGATGGGGATGAACTTTTGCCGGGAGGTGGTTCCACTGGTGAGGGCGAACATGAGCAGGCGCTGGCCGCTGCCGAACATGGCGGTCACTTCGCCCCGTTTAAGACGTTCGATGTAGGGCTCGTAGTACTCGTAGGTGGTGATCGGGACGGCACGGCGGAAGTCGCCGATGCTACGGATAGTGTGGAAGCGATAGGCTCGGCCGAAGTCACTATCCGCGTTACGGGCGATCTTCTCGAGCAGGACGCGTTCTTGGGTTTCACGACAGAGGCGTGCCGCGTTCTGGAAGCTGCGTACGGCGCGACGAGCTTTCCAGATGACGACCTTTCCGATGGTCTTACGCAAAATCCAAATGAGCGGTGTTGCCAGTCGCATGGCACACCTCCGCAGGTAACGGAGCGCGCCCGTTCCTTCAACGGGCACGTTCGCTCAACGGTACCTCTTCTTCGGCAAACATCCTGCTCGCCACCTCCCGCAGCTTGCTCACGTACTCGTCCGGGGCAAGCCGGTGCGCTTCGTTGTGCCGTGCATCGGGCACGAGCCAGAACTCGTGGGGGCAATTGGCCCGTGCGCAGAGCGCTCGGGCAACTTCGGGCGGAATGTAGCTGTCCTCGCCGCCGTGGATGCAGAGCCAGAATCGGACCTGCAGCTTTCGGGCAGCGCGCTCAATACTCGGAAACCAACACCGATTCCGCCACGCCGTCACCCAGCGGGCAATGGTGCAGAGCAAGCCGTAGTACCACTTGGGAATTCGGCGATAGATGGTGGGGATATTCGCAAAAATCCCCACCCAGCGGAGCATGAAGTGCAATTGCATCGAATGGGTGGGAAACGCTCCATCGGTGATCAGGACCGATACGCTCGGCTCCCTGCTGGCCGCCACCAGTGCAGCACCTCCACCGCGGCTGACTCCCATCAAGAGGAACCGCTCGGGTAGACCGCGATCCTGCTGGCGGGCACGCGCGTGTTGGATGGCTGCCAGAACATCGCGTACTTCGTATTCCGTCACCCATTGCATGGGGCGGTAACCTTCCAGAGCATCGCTGTCACCGTGGTTGCGGAAGTCGAAGGTGAACACGTCCAGCCCCACGTCCCGCAGGCTGTCGCAGTAGGCTAAGGCAGCCCAGCGATCCATTTTGAACCCATGGCAGAAGATGACCACCCCATGGGACTCTGGTGTCCGCGCGCACAGCCAGGCGCCCTGGAGCCACAAGCCGTCGGAGGTGGGAACGCGCACGTCTTCGGCGTCGCTGGGCGCTTCCAGGCGAGGGGGGAGCAAAAGCGGCTCTTCCTCGAATACGCGGATGATGTACTTCATGTATACGGCGCAGATGAGCGCCGTCACAAGGACAAGCAGGAGGAGGAAACTTATGCCCCCCCACACAAGGACGGCCGCAATCCCGGTCAGAATGCTCAGGCTCGATACTGCCGCCAAGCCCAACTCTAGCACTCCACCTTACACTCGGCGGCCATGGTAGGCGGGAGTCGCGGCGGCGCCTGGGGTCAATTCCCGGCGTAGCGCCCCACGATCACGCAGGCGTTCTGGCCGCCGAACCCGAAACTGTTGGAAAGGGCGATATCTACGCGGGCCTCACGTGCCTGGTTGGGCACGTAGTCGAGATCGCACTCGGGGTCGGGGGTTTCCAGATTTATTGTAGGGGGGATCACACCGTCGCGAATCACGAGCACACAGATGATGAATTCGACAACGCCCGCGGCAGCGATCAGGTGTCCCATCATGCTCTTCGTGGAGCTCACCGGGATCCGGTAGGCATGCTCCCCAAACACCTTCTTGATCGCCAGCGTTTCGACTGTATCGCCTTCGCGTGTGCTGGTTCCATGGGCGTTGATGTACTGGATGGCGGACAGATCGAGTCCAGCATCGCGAAGGGCGTGCTGCATGGCCTGGACTGCACCACGGCCATCTTCATGCGGGTCGGTGAGACGGAACGCGTCGGCACTCAGGCCATAACCGAGCACTTCGGCATAGATCCTGGCTCCGCGCCGTTTGGCATGCTCCAGTTCCTCGAGCACGACGATGCCGGCTCCTTCGCCGAGCACGAAGCCGTCTCGGTGCAGATCGAACGGCCGTGACGCCTTCTGGGGCTCGTCGTTGCGGGTGCTAAGGGCGGTGAGGAGGTTGAACCCGGTGACCCCTAGAGGATGGATCATGCTGTGCGCGCCGCCGGAGAGCATCACGTCGGCGTAGCCCATGCGGAGCAGTTCCACGGCCTCGCCAATCGCCTGGTTCGAGGCGGCACAGGCGGTTAGGCAATTGGAGTTGGGCCCGTACGCGCCCACGAAACCGGCCACGTGAGCAGCCGCCATGTTGGGGCTCTGCTCCAGCTCGTTCCTGGCCGACAGCTCCGCCACGGCCCCCGCATTGAATACCGGCACGTCGATCAGCCCGTCCCGGTAGGCGCGGCGGAGGAGCCGCATGAACGTCTCGAAGTCCTGGTGCCCCTCACCCGCACCGAGGTACACACCTACTCGGTAGGGATCTTCACGATCCATATCCAGCCCCGAGTGGTCCAGGGCCATGCTGGCGGCCGCGAGAGCAAGCTTCGTGTTCAGCCCGCACTCTTCGTACCGACTCGCCTCGGCCACGTAGTCGGCCAAGGAGAAGTTCTTCACTTCAGCCGCGATGCGGGTGGGAAGCGTGGATGCGTCGAACCGCGTGATGTAACCGACACCACTGCGGCCGGCCACTGCAGCCGCCCAGGTCTCCTCCAGGTTACCCCCCAGCGGAGTAACCATCGCCATGCCTGTAACGACTACGCGTCGGCGATGAACCGCCATTTCCTTTCCTTAAGTTATGGAGGCCTAACCCTGTTCGTAGGAACGGACGACCAGCGCCGCCGCTTGACCGACTCGATTGAAGTTCAGCTTCAAGAAAGCACCGCGCTCCAAGCGCTCTGGTCCGCCGTGAACCACCCTGAGATTGCACTCCGGGTCCGGTTCGCGGAACGCTGCCGAAGGGGGAAGCTCCCGGTTGTGCAGGGCAAGCAGGCCGGCGACGAGCTCTAAAGCGCCGCAGGCCGTTCCTGCCGAGCCGAAGTGACTCTTGAACGGAACGACCGGAAGGCGGCTTGCAGCGGCGCCGAATAGCTCATGGAGCGCGGCCGCCTCCACCCGGTCAGCGGCAACGGAAGCACAGCCATGGGGATTGATGAAGCCAATGCTGTCTAGGTTCGCGCGGGCGTCTTCGAGGGCCGCTCGCATGGCAGCCACCAGAGCCGCAGGGGCCACACGCCAGCTCATGTCCGCGCTCGTGATGCACGCCGCGCCAAATCCGGCAAGCTCGGCGTAGATCCGCGCGCCGCGCGCCAACGCGTGCTCCTCGGCCTCAAGCACAAGCGCTGCAGCCCCCTCCCCTGCCACCACTCCATTATGCTCCCGATCGAACGGCCTGCACGCTTGCTCGGGGACATCGTTGCGGACGCTGACGTCTCCAAGCAGGCAGAGGCGAGCCATGCGAAGCGGATGGATATTCGACTCCGCTCCACCCGCAATCATCACATCGGCATCGCCACGGCGGATAATGTTCAGCGCCTCGCCAATGGCAAGGGGCGAGGCAGCCTCTTCCATGGTGATCGTGTTGTTCGGTCCCTGCAAATCATAGAGGATCGAAATGTGACACGCGGGCATGTTGGGCAGGTATTTCAGCATCCAGAGGGGGGGCATTCGCTGGATCGACCTTTCCCCCCAAAGCTTCATACTGAATTGGCCGTGCTCGTCATGGGCCTCCACGGCCGCCTCAACCAGCTCTTCCAGCTCGGAACTCATCATCGTCGCCCCAAACACAACGCCGGCCCGCTCGCGATCGAGCCGGGGGTAGTCGAGAAGGCCAGCGTCACGCAGCGCGATGTTGGCGGCGCCGATCGCCATCAGGGTGTCGCGGCACATGACCTTCAACGCTTTGCGTTGTTTGGGAGAAACGAACTTGCGCGCATCGTAGCCGCACACCTCGCCGGCGATCTGACTGGGCAATCCACCAGGATCGAAGGCGGAAATGCGCGCAATCCCGGAGCGGCCGGCGCGGAGCGCTTCCCACACGCCCGCAGTCTCAAACCCCAGCGGGGATACGATCCCCAGTCCCGTGACCACCACCCGGCGGTGTTCACTCATACCTGCGTCCGTATTTGCCCGTAAGGAAAAACGGCTGCCCAACGATGAGTCGAAGCGAACATGCCCAGCGGCCCACCTGGATCGACGCGCCGCACCCTCCTCTGACCGCGCCCGCGGGTAGGGCTCCGCCCCCGCCCCGGCACCGGCTCAACCACCGAAGGCCCGTTCAATCGCCCGCTTCAGCCGACGAATCCCCGGCACCGCTCACATGACCGGAAAGCCGGATCATGTCCAGCATATCCTGGCGAAAGTTGGCAAAGCGGTTCCCAACCACCTCTCCAGCCCGCTTCTCGTCCAAACGACCGAAGACGATCTCCGCCTCGGCCAGCGGACGGTCCGCCACACGAGCCTTGCCTTCAACGACGGCACCTTCCGGGCGCAACTCCTTGATCCAGACCTCATAGACGATCTGGTCGCCCGGCACCGCGTAGTCGAAGAACGTCACCCGGGCCAGCTTCGCCAGCACGACCAGCCCGGAAAAATTCGTGGCCTCACCGACCAGCAAGCCACCCGTCTGAGCAAGCCCCTCGACGACCAGAGACGTCGGCATCACCGGATAACCCGGAAAATGGTCGTGCAGGTGCTCCTCAGCAAGGGTGACATTCTTCACCGAGCGTGCGTACTCGCGGCTTCTGAACTCCTCGATTCGATCGATCCAGATCCACCGCATCCTGCGCCTCCACCGCGCGCATACCGCGCCCTGCCGTGGCGCATGCCCGCCCGACGCGGCGCCATCAGTTCTGACTGGCGGCCACCTCGTTTAGCTTCATCTCAATGAAGCGAACGATCATGTCCACCGTGAACAGGTCCTGGATGTCCAGACCTTCCGTAATGTGGTCCGCCGCCCAGGGCATCCGCTTCTTCAGCTCCTCCGCCCCTGCAGCCGTCAACCTGCCATCCTGCACAAAACTCGGATCGGTCAGAACGTCCTCCGGAAACAGGTCGCCGCGAGGGATCTTGATGTTGAACGTCTTCTCCAGGCGGAAGACGATGTCCAGGAAGTCGATCGACTCCGCGCCAAGATCACCGGTCAGCGTGGCCTCCGGCCGAACTTCTTCCGGATCCACAACCAGCGCATCCACAAGCGTGCTCTGCACCTTCTGAAAAATGTCCTCTCGCGTTGCCATTGCAACCCTCCGCAGTAAGCAACCTACCACCTATCGACTGACACAATCCCTGCCGCGATCCAACCGACGGCACAGGGCATACCTAACCGACTCACCGCCGCAACGCAAGCCGAACCACTCCCCAATGCCTCGGCCCCGCTGTCAGCGGATTCCGCCCAAACTCAACCCACCATCGATGGTAAACACCTGTCCCGTAATGTAATCGGCCGCCGGAGAAGCGAGGAAAACGGCCAGCTCGGCCACATCCTCCGGCTTCCCTGCCCGACGAAGCGGAACGAGCTTGCGAATCTCCCCGCCCAGCAAGTTGCGTACCGCTTCGCTCATCTCCGTCTCAATCAGGCCGGGAGCGATGGCGTTCACCGTGATGTTGCGAGCGGCTAACTCGGTGGCCAGGGCGCGGGTGAACGCATTCAACCCGCCTTTACTGGCCGCATAGTTCACCTGGCCCTTGCCCCCATAAGCGCCCGCAACACTCGAGACGTTGATGATCTTCCCGAAGCGCTGCTTGAGCATAATCTCGGCAGCCACCCTGCTGAAATTCATCGCCCCAATCAGGTTCGTCTCGATAACGTCGCGCCAATCCGCCTCCTCCATCTGAAGGAACAGCTTGTCCCGAATGATCCCTGCGTTGTTCACCAGGATATCCAACCGCTGCCACCGTTCAACCACCCGATCCACCACTTCCCTGCACGCCGAGAAATCGCGCACGTCGGCCTGAACCGCCAGCGCCTCCCGCCCCCGACTCTCGATCTCACGCACCACTTCCCCAGCCGCCTCTGCATTCCGAGCATACACAAACGCGACATTCGCCCCCTCGGAAGCGAACGCAATCGCAATCGCGCGACCGATACCCCGGCTGCCTCCGGTAACGAGGGCTACACGATCCGCTAGTCGCATCTCCCACTCCTGGGACGCTTGGACACCAACAGGCGGGGGAACCAGCTAGCCGCTGGTCCTTGGACTGGCTGTCATCTTGACACCCCGAAGGAGCGTCGGTGACAGCGATCTCAGGCTGGCTCGCACCTTTTCGTCGACCCTGCGCAGCGCAGGGTCACGCTCGGACAAGTTAAACGCCACTAGGAGCAACCGGCCACTCACCACCGAACGGCCTTCGATGGAGCCTTTGGCCCGAAACTCGACCTCTGGCACCGCCCAGCGCGTGACCGTCGCCTCCAGGAGCAACTGCTTGCCCGGTTCGACAAAGCTAGCAAATCTTACGCCTTGCGCAGATTTTAGCAAGACCACGCTCTGGGCAAAGTCCTCCGACAGCCGAACCAGCCAGGCCGCGGCTTGCGTCATCGCCTCCAGCATCAGCACCCCTGGCATGATCGGGAACCCAGGGAAATGATCCGCAAGATACTCCTCGGCAGCAGACAGGCTCTTGACCGCTACGATGCGGCGGTGAGGTTCAATCTCGAGGATTCGGTCGATTAAGTGGTAACGCATGGATCCCGAAACCGATGCCGCTTCCTCGGGGACAAGGCAACCGGTAGGCGTGAACGACGGAATGCCACGTCGAAGGCGTCCGTCCCACTGGCATTCTAGCCCATGTCGCTTGTCGTACGGGCACACACACGCTACTATCGGTTGAAAACAGGCTGCGCTTGCCACAAACCGGAAGGACGCCGAACCGCTCGTAGCGGCAACTCTTCGTGGGTTGAGAAGTCTTGAGAGCGTACCTGGGTGGGCTGAAACGAACGATCCAGTTGTGCCACACGCCGCAGTTCCTCCTCGCCACCGTCGTGATCGCCTGCTGCGCCCCTGCGCGCTACCCACTTCAGGCGAACGAGAACTCCCTGCTGATCGCCGTACCAACACAAGCCCCCCACCACGACGTCCCCGAAGGTTGGTGGCGTGCCCCCACCGCCCTACCCTCAACGACCACCACGCCCTGGCCAGGAACCGAACTCTGGTACGTCCGGCTCGCGCCCGACCGTTTAACCCTCGTCGTCGGCCGCTACGCTGACCCCCTCACCAGTTCCACGCCCCCCGTCCCTTCCCCTACCCGCTGGTACGTCACCCAGTGGCGGCAGAAGGCGAGCCAAATCGAGTTGCTCGAGCTCACGCCTGCCCAGAACACAGCCCCGAAAGCTCCGATCCATACCCGCGTCGTAACCACAGTGCCTATCGAGAAAGCACCACGACTGGCACCTGCAGCATTCGTGATGAATCGAACGGCCCCGTCTCCGGACGGCCGCTTCGTCGCCTGCCCTACCCCGGCACCGGCCATCGTCCTGGCCGACACCCGAAGTGGTAGGCCCCTGGCCTCTTACCGGGACGCATTCGACCCCGCCTGGGACCGCGCCGGCCGCCGCCTCCTGCTCCGATCCGAACATCAGATCCGCGGCATGCTCCTGATCACCCCAGCCGCCCCCGACAACCCGTCCACCATCCCGGGAGAAGTCGCCTGCCAGCCTGCCCGACTGTCCCAACGCGGTAACTGGTTCTGGCAACTCCAGTGGCACAAACGTCCGGCACGCCGAGGAGGCTTCGAAGTAACCCCGGTCCTCGTGCGCTATCACCCGGGCGGCGGTGTTCGCATCGTCAACACGCTGTGGCCGTTGAGGCTACCGATCGAGTCGGCCCGAGAATCGGTCTTCCTGCTCGATCCCCCCACCGACACCCACGCAGTCGTGCTCGTCCGTAAACGGGACAGCACGGGCGAAATCTGGGAATGGGAAGCCCCCTCTCGCACCCCACTGAGACGCCTGGCCGAGCTGCCCGTGCCGCTGACACCCCGGGCGCCGCTCTGGACAAACGGAGGCGAACGCATCATCTGGCTCGGTCCCCCCCCAGGCGTCCCCGCATTGCTCAACCGCACCAGCTTCGACCTCGTCCCCCTCCTCCCTTCTGCAGTAACCGAAGGCTACCTGCTGTCGGGGGCCGTCCTGGCGTCGGCCCAACTGCTCCGCACCTGCACCGACCAGTTTCCCGATCCCGTCTGTGACCTGCTCCACTGGCCCGCCCCCTGGCAACTGGAGCAAATCCGCGACGTCCGGGGAATCCCGCTCGCCTTCCAGCAAGCACGCCGCGTCGCCCGATACACGCTCCGCTTTGCCACGAACTGGGACGTGTACCCCGGTCGCCAGCTATCCAGATTCGAACTCGAAGCCAGGCTCTGGCTCAGTTACCTCGCAGGCGACTACGAAGAGACGCTCCGCACCGCTGATCGAGTCGAACCGCTCCTGCACCAGAAAACCAACCGAGAAACTCTGATCCTGGTCCGGCTCTACGCCCTGGTCGGTGCCGAAGAATGGACTCAGGCAGCAAACATGTTGGACGCTCTCGCAGAACTACCCGGCGACTGGGAAAACGGGCCAGAAATGGAGAAGGCTCTGCGAGCGATAGGTCGAATCGTGGACCGAATGCGCCACGATACCGCTGACGAATGAAAAAGCCCCTGTGTTCAACCCTCCTGGCTGCCCTGCTTTACATCCTCCCACCGTGCTTCCTCTTCTCGCCCTGGCTACGGCCATACCACTTGCCCCAGCGGGGAGGCCCGGAACAGAACTTCCGCGCCGGAGACCTCACTCCCCTGTTCTACGTCTGGTGCACCGTTATCCAACAGCAACTCTGGGACAAGCACGACTTCCCCCTCTGGACCGACCACATCTACTGCGGAGAACCGTTCTTCGCCAAGCCACAGGTCGGGGTTCTCTCCCTCACCACCCTGCTGCTTGGCTTCCTCCCGGCCGAGTGTGTGGCCACCTGGACGTTCCTGCTCCATCTCTGGATCGCCGGGTTCTTCACCTTTCTGGCGATCCGCCGGCTGTCCCGTTTGGTCACGCCGGTCCCCGCGTCCGGACTGGCCCAGTGGTTCGGCGCGTTCGCAGGTGGCCTCTTCTACCAAACCTGCGCGCTGCTCATCGAACACACCACCCAGGGGCACGGACCGATCGTGCTCGCCGCCTGCTTCACCCCGCTCGTCCTCGTCGCCGCACTCGCAGCATTCCGCCCCAGCCGCAGTTCGCTCCTCGCCGGGATCCTGGCCGCCTTGCTGCTCGCCGTCCAATTCCTCGCCGGCGGGGCGACCATGACCCTGTACAGCGGCCTCGGAGTCGGTCTGCTCGCGATCTTCGCCGCAGTTGGACTGCATGTCACCCCGCGCCGCTCAACCGCCCTGCATTTCTTCGTGCCCCTGCTCGCCGCAACCCTCATCGGCCTCGCGGCCGCCGGGCTTGCCGCCGTCAAACTGCTTCCCGCCCAACAACTCATGCCCATCTCCAATCGCGCCGGCGGCCTGGACCGGCGGATTGCTTCGGCCCCCATCATCGAATTCCCCCTGCCCTGGGTCCTCAGCCCCATCGACGCATCAGGCACAGCCCGTCAAGGCCCCCACCTCGTCGGCCCCCTGATCCTCGCCCTGCTTGCCCCACTGGCCATGCCACGGCGCCGACTCGCCCTCGCCCTGCTCCTCCTCGCCCTGGCAGCCGCCCTCGTAGCCACGCGTCCCGAAGCGTTCGCCATGCTCCACACCTACTTCCCAGGCTTTCGCTTTCAGCGCATCCCCCAGCGCGCGCTCGTCCTCTTCTACGCCCCCCTTTCTCTCCTGATCGGACTGGCGACTGCAACCCTGCTGAACAAGCTCTCCGACATGATTGCCCACCCCGCGGCGAGACGGATCGCGTTACTCGGCTGCGGCGTTCTCCTCTGCGCAGCCGCCGGCTACGAGAACATCCGATCCCGCTCACCATTGCCACCGGTGCGAGACATACGGATCGAACAGAACGCGAACCAGCTCATGCAGTACGTCGCCAAGACCCCCCGGCCGTTCCGCTTGCACCAGATCGAATCACGAGACCGCAACTGGGGGGTCGAGCACGTGGCCACCCCGCTGGGCATCGAGATGTTCGTCGGTTGGGACCACATGTGGCTGCTGGACTACCTCGGCGCCGAAGGGCTCCAGGAACAGCACCTGCTGCCATTCGTAGAGGCAAGCTACCGAGCAAACCATCCGGCACGATTCTGGGCAATCGCAAACGTCCGCTGGGTCAGCTCAACCCGCCCCCAACCGGTCATCATCGAGCGTGACGCGCTGGGAAGACGGCGAAGACGCCCCGTGCACGGCCTGCGGCTGCACCGCGTGTTCCAGAACTCCCCTATTTGCCAACCGGACAAAAGCGATGGGCCCTACCTCTACGCCGTCGTCCCCTTCCTGTCGCGAGCCAGGTTTGTGCCAGGCGCGATCGCCATCCTAGGTAACCGCGACGTGCGCCGACTGGCAACGTACCGCATTCTGGACCACCCCGAATTCGACCCGACCAGGTTGACCCTGATCGAACTCGACGAACGTCAGGCCGAGCTGGTCACCAAACTGCCCGGACTGGTGGCCATCGTGTTTGCCCGGCGCGCCAACGAACGCGTGGCTCCTCGAACCACGCCCCCTCCGGGTGTTCCCACCTTCGAATGGGATGCCCGCTTCGGCCGCCCGCCCGATCGGCTCGTCCGACTGCTACGCCACGCGGCCAACACCCCAGTCCCAACGGCAACGGTCGAATACCGGAGGACAGGCAACAGCGCCAGATCGATCGCTTACCGCACAGAAAAGCCCGGTTACATCGTCCTGGCAGAGAAGTTCGCTCCCTTCCCGGGGTGGAAGGCAGTCCGCGGCAATCAACCTGCCGAGTTGTTGGTCAGCTATGGCGTGTTCACCGCTGTCCCGGTTCGATCCGGAAGCGGCCGTATCGACCTTCTCTACCATCCCCCAGGATTCCTGCTGGGCAGCGTTATCAGCGCCTTGACCACTGTTCTTTGCGCCGCAACATTGCTCGTCACGCTCCGGCACCGCCGCGCATCCGATAAGCCGGCCCCCTCCCCGCGTCCGCCCAAGTCCCCAGCCTGAAGGCGCGTGCGAGCGGTTTCCCCAACGACCCCTGTCTTTCCGATGTCGCCTGGGCTACCTCTACAACCGATGGGGGATCACTCGCCGTTTGGCGCCTTAGTCCTTGTCCGTCCTTCGATCGTGTTAGCCCCTGCGTTCGCCGCGGTCCCATTGCCCAGCAGGCAGCGGAGAAAGACGCCGGAGAGAATCAGCGCACCGCCGATCACCGTTGACCGAGCCGGTACCTCCCCCACGGCGGCGAACGCCAGGATGGGGTTCAGCACCGGTTCTAGCAGAGATAGGACCCCGGCTTCCTGGGGGGTGACAAACTTGACGCCCCGCGAGAACAAGACGTATGGAAAAGCCATCTGCACGGCACCGAAAACAAACAGTCCCGGCACGGCGCGAACTTCGACAAATGCCGGCCCCAGCCTCGGGAAAAACAGCAACAGCAGGAAGGTAACCCCCCCGGCGACGGCGTGGTTGACGAACGTTAGCCAGAGCTCGTCGTACTCGCGCAAGCGACGTAAGCACAGGACGACCCCCGCATAGAACAAACCGGACAGAAGCCCCAGCACGACCCCCATCGTCTCGAGCCGCACGCCCCATGCAACGATAATCGCCATGCCCGCCAGCCCCAGCACCAGGCCGAGCAGGCTGCTGCGCTCCACCGGTTCGCGGAGCCAAAACACGCTGCCCAGGAACATCCAGATCGATGCTGTGTACTGGAGAAAGATGGCGTTCGCAGCCGTGGTGAGCGTTATAGCCGTGACGTACGTGAGGTTCATCAGCGTGAAGGAAACGGCCATCAGGAGCAACTGGGGCGGAAAAGCGATGCGGGAGCTCCGCAAGAAACACCCCAGTACGGCCGCCGCGAAGATCGCTCTGTAGCAAGCCATCGTGGGGCCCGGCAAAGCGAGGAGCTTAGCCAGGCAGCCACCGAGGCTCCACAGTACCGCGGCACTGAGTACTAGAAACTGACCCCTTCGGTGTTCGCCCATCCGGTCCTCTGGGAGGATCTTTCACCCGCAGCTCAAAGGACTTCGCGTACGCCGCATTCCGACGCGTCTTCACCCCCAACGCTATCGTGAAACAATGAACCGGCGATCGACCGGGCCAATGCGTCGGGTCTCCTGATGATCATAGGTTGCCACGAGCACGCCGCAGCAAGTCGGGCACGCCCACCACACACTCTTTGGTTGCTGTGTGGCGGGCGCCGCTGCTCGAGCACCCATCGAGAACCAGACACACAGGGGGCTGTATCATGAGCGGACCGAGACGAACACGACGGTTCCACGTGCGACGCACCAGGTGGCCGGCAAGCACAACCGAACCACTCGTTTCGCCGCTGGTGCCCGCCGTGGCTCACATAGCCGAAAGTGCGACCCATCTGAACCGGGTCTACGAAGGCAAGCTCGGCGGTTACACGTACAGCCGGGAGGGCAACCCGAATGCTGACGTGGTGGCGGATCGAGTGGCCCAACTGGAGGGAGCCGAAGCCGGCTGCGTTGCCTCTTCCGGAATGGGAATCATCAGCGCGGTTCTCTTGAGTTCCTTGTGCCACGGAGACCACTGGGTGGCTTCCGACCAACTGTACGGACGCACGATCCGCCTGGCCACGCAGGAGCTCCCCCGTCTGGGCGTTCGCTGCACGACTGTGCCCGCGACGGAGATGGGGGCGTACGAAGCTGCCATCGAGTCCAACACGCGGCTCGTACTGGTCGAAGTGGTCTCGAACCCCCTCGTCCGCGTGGTCGACGTAGCCGCTCTGGCAGAAATCTGCACGGCTAGGAACGTCACGCTGGTGGTGGACAACACGTTTCCCACCCCCGTGGGCTTCAACCCGCTTGCTGCCGGCGCCACGCTCGTGTTACACTCCGCCACGAAGATGCTTGCCGGCCACAGCGACTGCATGGCGGGGATTGCGGTCGGTCCGGCCCCCCTGATTGAGCGACTTCGCGACAGCATCGCGACCTGGGGGATGAACCCGTCACCGTTCGATTGCTGGCTCGTCGAGCGGGGGCTGGAAACACTTCGCCTCCGTTACGAGCAGGCCGAGCGAAACGCCAAGGCGCTGGCCACGATGCTCAGCACCCACCCGGCCGTATCGCGCGTCTGGTATCCGGGGCTGGAATCCCACCCCGATCATCGGGTGGCATGCCGACTGTTCGGCGATCGAACAGGGACGATGCTCTCATTCGAGTTGAAAGGGGGGCGAGCGGCCGTCGACCGGTTCCTCCAGCGAGCCGGCCAGGACCTGCCGTTTGCCCCGACGCTTGGCGACGTGTGCACCCTGCTCACGCACCCACTGTCCAGCTCCCATCGGAAGCTCGATCCGGCGGAAGCTGAACGCCTCGGGATCAGCGAAGGCCTGGTTCGGGTATCGTGCGGCGTGGAACCCACGGCAGAGTTGCTCGACGCGTTCGAGACCGCGCTACGCGGCGCGTAAGCAAAGCGGGCACTGCCGCCGGTAGGTCACCGGAACAAGGAGATGCTGGGGAGCCGTCACCGGTACGGGGTCACGCCCGAGCGTGTGCGCTCAGTTCCCATGCAGAGGAACAGCGCGGTTTGTGTGTCGAACAAGGTGGGCGCCGGCTGAGGGGCTGCCTTCGTCCCGTACCGTCTCGAGTGGCCGTGCCCGAGAGGAATCCGACTGAGCAACGGGGGCGGCCATACGGGGTTCGATTCCATCCGCTGCTGTGCGTTGCCAGCCCACTACCGAGCCAGGCCAGACGCCGCCGACCAACGTCGCCAGACAGCAGAGAAGGACAGCCACGAACACGGGGCTCGTGTACTGCAGCCTTCGGTCCGTGTAGCTCTCGCGCAGATACATGAGGGCAACGATCCGCATGTAGTAGTAGGCCCCGATGGCTGCGTTGATGACGCCGATGACAGCCGCCACGATGTATCGGTTGTCCTGGGTTGCAATAGCGCTGTAGAAAACGGCCAGTTTCCCCCAGAAACCCATCGTGAACGGCAGACCGGTCAGGCTGAACAGGAACAGGGCAGCGCACGCGGCAGCGAAGGGATGCCGCCGTCCGAGCCCGGCAAAGTCATCGATCGACTCAATCCGGGCGCCCTCGGAAAGCCAGACGATGACGGCGAAGAGCCCCACGGTCATGGCCAGGTAAGCGGTCAGATAGACCAACACCGACTCGGTGCCTGTGAAGATCGCTCCCGGAGGAGCCCCCACGCAAGCCGCCCCGAGACCGAGGAGGATATAGCCAGAGTGGGCAATGCTGGAGTAAGCGAGCAGACGGCGCACGTTCGTCTGAAGAAGGGCAAGGGTGTTACCCAGGGTCATGGTCACGACGGCGAAGACCCAGATGATCCAGGCAGCGTCGTCGGCCAACGCGGGCTCCAGTGCCCAGACGATCAGCCGTAGGCCGGCCACGAAACCGGCGGCTTTCGGGAACCAACTCAGGAGAGCGGCGATCACATTCGTCGTCCCTTCGTAGACGTCCGGGGCGTAGAAGTGAAACGGCACAGCGGCCATCTTGTATGCCAGCCCGGCCAGCAAAAGCAGGAGACCGAGGGGGCCGAAGACGGGGACGTGGTCCTGCAGCCGTTCCGGCTGCTGCAGAAATGCGCGCATCTCGTTTAGGTTGGTCGTCCCCGTTACCCCATAGATCAGAGCGGCACCGAACAGGAAGAGGGCCGAGGCGAGGATGCTGAGATAGAAGTATTTCGCCGCTGCCTCGCGTGCGCGTGCATCCCGCCTCCCGAGATAAAGAAGCAGGTAGGTGGGCACGCTTATGAGCTCCAGGCTGACGAACAGCAGCACCAGGTTTGAAGAGCTGGCAACCAGGGACAAGCCGGCAACGACGATGAGCAGCGATCCGTAGTATTCCCCCGCCATTGGGCTGTGTCGTCGCTCCCAGCCCAGACAGACGATGAGCAAGCCGCTGAAAAGAGTGAGCCAGCGCAGCACGTGAGCGAAGGCGTCGTCGAAGATGCCAAACCGCCATGTCTCGTCGGTCTGCGCCGCGACAGTTAGCCCCGCAGTAAGGCCTGCAGCAACCATTAATGAGGCTAAGGCCAACCAGAACGAGGCGGTCCTGGCCTGAACCCAGGTCGCAGCCACGTAGAGGAGCGTGGCCACGAGAACGAGCAGGATCTCGGGTGAGATCTCGGTCAGCGTCGCTACCACGTTGACGTCCTCGCCACTTGCGAACCGTCACCCTCGAAAACGGATCCGATCGAACGAACCGAGTCCCCCACCGTTAGGACGCGCCCTGCACGGGACCGCGTCTGGCTAACTTCGGCGGACACTTCCGAGTGCATCGTCCGTAGGGTTTGCTGGATGGCCGGTAGCATGGGTTTGAGGAACGTGTTGGGATAGAGCCCGATCCAAAGGCAGACGGCTGCAACGGGCACAAGGGCGGCCGCTTCGTACCAGCGCAGGTCCTCGGCCTCAGGGGTACGCCGCTCGCCGAAGAAGACGCGCTGAGCCAGGGTGAGCATGTAGTAGGCGCCCAGAACAATTCCCGTGGCCGCGAGAGCGGCCGAGAGTTTGTGCGTCTTGAAGGCGCCGAGGAGGATAAGAATTTCGCTCACGAACCCGTTCAGTCCAGGCAGCCCGATGCCCGCGAAGATAATGATCATCGCCAGCACGATGAGCTTGGGCAACACACTAGCAGTCCCCCCGTAGTCTTCGATCATCCTGGTGTGATAGCGGTCATACAACATGCCCACGATGGCGAACATGGCACCCGTCGCCAGCCCGTGGTTGACCATCTGCAAAATGCCCCCCGCGATTCCCTGTTCGTTGAGTGCAAACAGGCCGAGCACGCAGAACCCCATGTGGCTGATGGAGGAGTAGGCGACCAGCCGCTTGATATCGCGTTGCGCCATCGCGCACAGCGCACCGTAGACAACCCCGGCCACGGCCAGCGTAGCGATCCAGGGGAAAGCGTGCTGAGCAGCGACCGGAGTGAGCGGCAGGCTGAACCGGACGAATCCGTAGGTTCCGAGTTTCAACAGCACGCCGGCGAGGAGGACGCTACCGGCCGTGGGAGCTTCGACGTGGGCCAGAGGCAACCATGTGTGGAACGGGAAAACGGGCACCTTAATTGCGAACCCGGCGAAAAGGGCAAGAAACACGAGCATCTGGTGCTCGACAGGTATGCGGGTGTTGGTCACGAGTTCCGGTATGGAGAACGTCCAGGTGCCATGCTGCTGGTAGTAGGCAACAACGGTGTAGACGAGACCGATGAGGGTGAGCACGCTTCCGGCTAGCGTGTAAATGAAGAACTTGATCGCCGCGCGGCGACGCTCTTCGCCCCCCCAAATGCCGATGATAAAGAACAGGGGGATCAAGGTGAATTCGAAGAAGATGTAGAACAGGACAACATCGAGGGCCGCGAACACGCCGAGCAACCCGGTCTCGAGTACCAGGATCAAACTGTAGAACCCGCGGGCGCCTTCCTCGATCGAGACCCACGAGCTGAGCACGGCCACGATGCAGAGCAAAGCCGTAAGGGGCATGAGCCAGAGGCTGATCCCGTCCAGTCCTAGAGCCAGACGGACGCTGGATACACCCGGTAACCAGGGCATGTCCACGGTGAACTGGGGAACGGCCCCCTGCGCCGGGTCGAACGCGAAGCACAGGATGGTCACCAGCACGAAGGTCGTAGCGGTGACCAGCAGCGCCGCGACGCGGCACGCGCTGCGCTCAAGGGGCGCGATGGCCAGGATCGCGCCTGCAACCAACGGCAAGAATGTCGCGATCAACAGGACCCAGCTCATCGTTCCGTGTCCAGACTCCGGGTTAGCACCGTCCGCTTACGAGGCTCGTAGGACGACCAGGATCACGATCACGGCCAGCCCGAGCAGCATACCGATCGCGTAAAACTGGAGCGCGCCGCTGTGCATGGGGCGGAGGAAGACGCGGGCGAGCACAGCGGGAATCGAGGCAACGAGGTTGACCAGGCCGTCCACAACGAGGGTATCGAGCACACGGCACGCGGCCGCGACTGCGAGCATGGGCCGCACCGCGATGTACAGCCAGATCTCGTCGATCCAGAACTTTTGGCTGGAGGCAACATAGAGCGGCCTGAACAGAGCCGCCAACCGTGCCGGCAACTCAGAGGCCGTCGCGTACATCGGATACGCGGCGGCGAAACCGGCCAGCGCAAGCAGACTGCTCAAGACCACCAGCAACAGGGGATGGTGCCCGTGCTCCCCAGCCTCCGCATACCCGAAACTGTGGCCCAGGAAAGGCACCAGGCCCCCTGTTCCCAGGGCGAGGATGAGTCCGAGCAACACGGCGCCCGCCGCCAGAGCGATCAAGGGAACCTGCATGGTGAGCGGTTCGGCCGGTCCGTGCTGCTGGCCTTCGCCCGGATGGCCGTCTTCGGCGTAGTGCCGCACCTGCTCGGCTACTTCCTCGTCCCGTGGTTCGCCCCAGAACACGAGGAAATAGGCCCTGGCCGTGTAGAAGGCGGTGAGGAACGCGGTGACGAGTCCCAGGATGAGCGCGACGCGGACCAACAGGCCACCGTGCTCTGCCTCCCAGACAGCGGCCAGGATGGCGTCCTTGCTCCAGAAGCCGGAAAACAGAGGGATACCGGCCAGAGCAAGGGCGCCGCACAGGAACGTCCAGTGCGTTACGGGAAGAAACCGTCGCAGGCCCCCCATCTTCCAGATATTCAGTTCACCGTGCGTTGCGTGCATCACGCTTCCCGATCCCAGGAACAGGAGAGCTTTGAAAAACGCATGGGTGAACACATGGAAGATCGCTGCCACGGCCCCCACGATCTGTCCCGTCCCAAGTCCCATGAACATGTAGGCCAACTGACTGATGGTTGAATAGGCAAGGATGCGTTTCAGGTCGGTCTGGGTCACCGCGATCGCAGCAGCGAGGAATGCGGTGAAGGCACCGATGGCGAGAACCGTTCCCGTAGCAAGGGCGGAGGCCTGATAGAGGGGGAAGAACCTCGCGACCATGTAGACGCCGGCGGTCACCATGGTCGCCGCGTGGATCAGGGCGCTGACAGGTGTGGGCCCTTCCATCGCGTCCGGCAACCATACATGCAGGGGGAACTGGGCAGATTTACCCACGGCGCCACAGAAGAGCAGAAGGCCGATCAAGGTGATCCACGGGGGGGTAAGACTGTTGATCGCGGGTGAATCGCCACCGAGAAGCTGATCGTAGTGGAGCGTTCCCGTCAGCGTCCAGAGCAGAAGCAGTCCAATCGCGAAGCCGAAATCACCCACTCGATTCACAACGAACGCCTTCTTGGCTGCCGCCGCAGCCGACGGGCGGGTGAAGTAGAACCCGATAAGTAGGTAACTGCATAGCCCCACAAGCTCCCAGAACACATAGAGCAGCAAGACGTTGGCAACCAGCACGAGCGACGACATGGCCCCCAGAAACAGGGCCACCTCGGCGAAGAACCTGGCGTAGCCCCGTTCTTCGGCCATGTACCAGACCGAAAAGAGCACGATCAGGGAGCCGACAAAGGTGACCATGAAGAGCATCAGGGAAGAAAGGGGGTCGACGAGAAGGCGAACGGTCACGTCCAGTTCGCCCACTTGCAACCAGGAGAAGACATCGACCAGCACCGCGGCGGGTGCGGAACTGGCGACGCGGATCAGTACCAGCAGAGACCAGAGCGCGCCAAATGCACTGGCGGCAAGACAGGGAATCCACACCATCCGGCCCAACCACCGGCCACATGCCCAGGTCAGGGCAGCGGCGAGGAAAGAGGCAAGCGGTACGAGCCAGACCAAGTTCACCAGGCTATCCAACATCGACGGTTTCCCTCTTGCGTACCGGTTCCAGCCCTGCGGGTGGGAGCTTCGGCCACTGGGGCTCGGTGGGTTCCTCGTCCACGGGTTCCTGTTCCGGAACCTTCGCCAGCGGCAGCCCTGGCTCACGGAGTTCCTGCCACCAGAGCACGTCCAGGGAACGGCGCTGGCGGAACAGGAGAAGGACGAGGGCCAGTGCCACGCCCGCTTCGGCAGCCGCAACGGCTACTGTGAACAGTGCAAATGCCTGGCCGTGGTAGTTCCGCCACGTGGCGCTGAATGCCACGAGGCTCAACGCCACCCCCTGGAGCATCAGCTCCACGCACAGGAACATCGTGATCAGGTTGCGGCGGGCGAGGAAACCGGCCGCACCGATCGCGAACAACACTCCCCCTATTGCCAGGTAGTCCGTGACGAATTCCACAGGCATGGATCACTCCGGGGGCTTACAGTCCGCCCCGGCCTTCCTCTCTTATCTCGCTAGTCCGCTTCGTCTACC
>JALSID010000053.1 GCA_026981825.1 Planctomycetota bacterium | reverse complement strand
GGGTCCTTGTGGATTTTTCCGCCCCCGAACGCGAACCCGTTGGTGCCGTCGTAAGCTTCGGCCCACCAGCCGTCCAATGTGGAAAGGTTGAGCACGCCGTTCAACACGGCCTTCTGGCCGCTGGTGCCTGATGCCTCCAGGGGGCGGCGAGGATTGTTCAGCCAGACGTCGACGCCCTGCACCAGGTGACGGGCGACATTCATGTCGTAGTCTTCGATAAACGCGATCTTTCCCCGGAACCGTGGGTCTTTCGCGATCTGGGCGATTTGCTGGATCAGTTGTTTGCCGGCGTTGTCGCGCGGATGGGCTTTGCCGCTGAAGATGAGTTGGATCGGCCGGTCGGGGTCGTTAACGATCCTGTCGAATCGGTCGAGATCCGTGAAAATCAGCGTCGCTCGCTTGTAGGTGGCGAAGCGGCGCGCGAACCCGATGGTGAGGACTTCGGGACTCATCATCTGCTCGGCGAAGGCGATCGCTTCCGGTGGGGCATTTCGTCGACGAAGCTGGCGGGCCACCCTCCGCCGAACAAAGTCCAACATGGCCGCCTTGAGGGTCTGGTGCACCTCCCACAACTCGCCGTCGTCCACGCGTTCGATCCCCACCCACACATTCGGCTCGCTCGTGTGTTGGACCCAGTTGGGCCCGAAGTAACGGTCGTAGAGCCGGTAGATTTGCGGAGCCAACCAGCTCAGGACATGGACGCCGTTGGTGATGTGTCCGACCGGGATTTCTTCCTCTTGCCGTCCCGGCCACAGGTCTCGCCACATCGCTCTGGTTACATGGCCATGCAGCGCACTGACCGCATTTGCCCGCGTGCTGCCCTTTAGCGCCAAAACGGTCATGCAAAACGGCTCCGACTCGTCTTCGGGGCGCACGCGGCCGAGCCCCATGAGAGCGGGCACGCTGAGGCCGATCTGGTCGGCGAGTGGGCCGAGATGTTCTTCGATCAGATTCTGGTCGAAGCGATCGTGGCCTGCCGGGACAGGGGTGTGCGTGGTGAACACCACCTTCTGGCGGGTGGTTCGAAATGCTTCGTCGAAGGGTAGGCCTTCTTCGTGCATGTGTTGCCGCACCATCTCCAGGACAGCGAATGCACTGTGCCCTTCGTTCAGATGGAGGCAGCCTGGCTGGATATTCAGGGTGTGCAAGGCGCGCAGGCCACCGACGCCAAGAAGCAGCTCCTGGCGAATCCGCGTGCGCGCATCTCCGCCGTAGAGGCGAGCAGTCAACTCCCGGTCCTCGGGCGGATTGCTCTCCACGCAAGAGTCAAGCAGAAGCAGCAGCGTGCGGCCCACCTGGACGCGCCATACGCGGGCGTAGATCGGCCCCTTGCGGGTCTCCACATGTACCGTGATCGGGTTCCCGTGCCGATCCAGCACGGGTTCCATGGGGAGCCGTCGGGTGTCCACGTCGATGTACTCTTCTTGTTGCCAGCCGTTTTCGTCCAGGCGTTGCCAGAAGTAACCCTGGGAGTAGAACAGCCCGACCCCGACCATCGGCACGCCAAGATCGGAAGCGCTCTTCAGCACGTCGCCGGAGAGAACGCCAAGGCCGCCGGAGTAGATGGGGAGCGACTCGTGAAGGCCAAACTCTGCGGAAAGGTACACTACCGGACGGGCTTGCAGAACCCCGGACTGGGTCGCCCCCCACGTGTCCGTCGCTGTCATGTACTCGCCCAGCCGCCGGTAGGCATAGTTGATGCGGCTCTCGAGAACGAGCTCCCGAACACGCGCCTCGATCTCCTCCTCGGTTAGCTCCTGCAAGAGAGCGACGGGATTGTGTTGTAGCTCACGCCACCGCTTCGGATTCAGTGCCCGGAAAAGCGGATCCATTTCTGGCTGCCAGGTCCACCACAGATTGTGGGCCAAGACCTGCAGCTTTTCGTAGACGCTTTTGGACGAGTCCATGGAGCAGGCTCCTGCCTGTGCCCTGGGGAATTCGGCGCCATCCGTTCGCGCCAGGACGATGAACTAGGCTCAATTATTCGAGACGATGCGGCAACTGGCGAGCGCGGAGGCGACGCAGTCCGCCCTTGCCTGCTTCGGGCCCAGTCGCCAGAACAGTTCCTAACGGGCCGTCCTATCGGCCAGGCCCATTACTTCCGTTTCCGATTCGGCGACTTTTTGCTCGATTTGGACGATTTTGCGGACGTCGCTCTCGAACGGCCCTTCTTCCCGCCTTTTCCGAAGATCAGTTCCCAACCCTCGGCGTATTTTTTCGTGCTGCCCACCCGAACGATGCTCATCGTAGGATGTCCTCCAAGTTACCTTTTCGTACCTGACCGTATCTTTTATCCAGTATTCGGCAGCCTTGCCGCCGTCAAGTTCGGCCACCCCATGGGCGGCGTGGAGAAGTTGTGACGCCTCGGCGGAACATGCGTTGAGGAGCGAAGGATACCAGGGAGCCGGCCGGCTCGGACCAACAGCAGCCCTGGGGCCCGATCCATAGTCTATACTTGGGCGCTGAGAAGACTCGGTTCGATCGCCCTCCTGCCCTCCCGAACGCGCGCCTCTGGAGCGTCACCATGCGGCGAATTCTGTTCCTCTGCGGCGTACTCCTGCTGTGCGTGGCCGAGCCGGATGTCACGCACGCTCAGTTTGCCGGCCGAGTATGGGACTTTACGAACAACAGCGGCCGAGACTACCGGGTGTTCAGCCCCAGCCTGGGGCAGAAGCGTGATGTCTACGTCTATACCCCTCCCGGATTCCGCTGGAACGGACAGGAAAAGTACCCCCTTTTGATCTGGCTCCACGGCTATCTGGGCGATGAGCGGGATTTCCTGGACACGGTGGTGCCCTACCTGGATGCCGCCATCCGCCGGGGGGAATGTCCACCTCTGATCTGCATGGCCCCCGACGGCAGCATCGAGGGGGACTTTCCTCGCTACGATCTCGAAAACCTCCCGACCGGGAGCTGGTTCGTGAACTCGCGGCGGGGACGGTTCCAGGATTACCTGGTCAAAGACCTCTGGGAATGGGTCCACCGTCGCTTTCCCATCAGGGAGGGCAGAGACGCGCACGCGATCGCCGGCTGGTCCATGGGGGGCTTTGCGGCATACAACATCGCCCTGAAACACCGCGACCGGTTCGCCATCGTGGCCGGCATTTCACCCCCCGTGAACATGCGGTACGTCGATCTCCACAACAACTACATGGCCGACTTCGACCCGAATAACTGGGGACTGAGGCAGACGTTTAACGACCCGGACGAGGTGCTCGCCTATTTCCCCGTGGTGTATCCCGTCCTCGGCCTGCCCGTGCAGACGGAGCTACCAATTACGGTGGAAATGTGGTTCGGACCCGTCTGGGGGCTCGGCCGCGAAGGCGCCCGCTTTGTAGCACAAGAAAGCCCCCTCGAGCTCCTGGCCAAGAACCCCGTGCGCCCAGGCGAACTCGATATGTACATCGCCTATGCCAAGGACGACCCGCTCAATATCGATGCCCAGGTCGAGTCCTTCGTCTGGTGGTGCCGTCAGAGCAGCATTCCGGTGGATGTCAAGGCGGTCCCCTATGGCGGCCACACGACCGAGTTCCTGCAATCGCAATTGCCCGATCTTTTCCGCTGGATCGGTCAACGGCTGCGGGCTCGGTTCGCGCAACCGCGGCAGCCTAACGCTGAAGTTGCTACTCCTCAGACGACCGCTCGCTCATCTGGCGCGAACTGATCCGAGCCCACGTGCATACGCCACGACAGACCCGTACACAGCGCCGCCGTCCCCGTTCAGGAAGACCCGCGCCCCGGGGGACCTATCCCCCTGCGGCAGGAAAGCACCACCGTAATCCGGTTCGTGGGCCGTCGCGCGAACCTATTGCTCTGTCACTGGGCATCGCGACCGGTCGATTACAATGTGGTGCTGGCAAGTCACCGGCCAGCGGCGGTGAAGTCTGCGTGCCCCAAGCGATTCAGATCGTCGCAAGATGCCGTCCCACCGCGTGCTGATTATCGAAGACGAAGTTTCGCTCGCGAATGTGCTTAAGTACCGCCTCGAAGCGGAAGGCTTCGAGGTTTCCCTGGCTCATACCGGCGAAGAGGGGCTGGCCGTTGCTCGAAGACTTGGGCCGGACGCGATCATTCTCGACTGGATGTTGCCCGGTCTGGACGGGGCCGAGGTTTGCAAGCGGTTGCGCGCAGGATCAGACACGGCGAACATCCCAATCCTTATGTTGACGGCGCGCACGACCGAACAGGACGAGGTTGAAGCGCTGGCTATGGGGGCCGACGACTACGTCGCCAAACCGTTCCGGATGCTCGCCCTGGTCCAGCGGATCAAACGCCTGGTCGGTCGGAGCGAACGAATAGCGCCGCGCGGAGCCGGACCAGGCGACGTGCTAACCAGCGGAGACCTCGTCCTTGACCGACGGGTCGCAGACGCCCGCCTCCCGCACGGTTGGGCGAAGCTCACCGCTACGGAGTTCAAGATCCTCTGGGTCCTGGTTCAGCGCGCGGGCGAAACGTTCACCCGCCACGAACTTCTCGATGCCACGAATGGACCGATGCACGTTACCTCGCCCCGCGCCGTCGACGCTCATATCAAGGCGATTCGACGCAAGCTCGGACCTTACGGACAGCTCATCGAGACGGTTTGGGGAGTCGGTTACCGATTCCGGGGGCCGGAGCAGGGCGGTACGGGCAAAAGTTGATCCGTGCTTTCCGGCTGCCGACGCCACGCACCGCCCTGCCGGCAGGCGAGCGCATAGTCGCTGCCCCCATATGTTCGAGAGCTCCTATCGCGTCCGGACCGCGCCGCATCGCCCCCCTCTTAACGGAGCCCCGCTTTCTGGGCGGCGCGCAATCCGTCCACGACACCGCTTTCCAGCCCGCCATCGCCGCCCAGCGTCACAAAGCTGAACCCCTGCCGGATCCGCTTGACGACCGTATCGGCCGTGGCCGTGATGCCGCATGGGACTCCCCTGCGACGGCAGGCCGCCAACACCCGTTGGATCGCCGCTTCATGATCCGGGTGTCCGGGATCGACCCCCAGGGAGAAGGCGAGGTCCGATGGACCGATGAAGATCGAACTGACGCCCGGTACGGAAAGGATGTCGTCCACATTCGCAACACCTTGAGCGGTCTCGATCTGGATCATCAGGCAGAGTTCCCCCTTGGGATCCAGGGGCCAAACGTCGGCACGCTGGGCGTACTCGGCGGGGGTGAGGCCCCAGAGCGTGGCAGCAAAGCCGTAGGCAGCGCCGCGCTGGCCGATCGGCTCACGGTCCGCCGCACCACGCCGCTGCGGATAACGCGCGGCACGGACGATCGATAAGGCCTGATCGGCTGTCTCTACAAAAGGCAGCATCAGGCCGTAGGCGCCCAGATCGAGCGCCTGTTTGATCGTGAAGTGCAGTTTCTCGCGACCGTACGGGGCAAGTCGCACGATCGGGACAACATCGGGTTGCAGGTTGCCCTTCGTGGCCAGCGAGCGGCGATCCACAAAACTGGCCAGGAACGCTTCGAGTCGATCGAAATCCAACGGCGCGTGTTCCATATCCACGATGACAAAGTCCAGCTCGCTCGTGGCCAGGTTGACCGCCTTGCGAACGCTCGGGTCCGACACAAAGATCCCAAAGGCGGGTTTCCCTTGTTCGAACAGTTCAATCAGGCGGTTCAGCCGCACGGCGGTCGGACTCGGTGGCGACTGAGCCTG
>JALSID010000052.1 GCA_026981825.1 Planctomycetota bacterium | reverse complement strand
CGCAGGCGGCCGGTTCCGGGCGCGGGCCGGCGCGTAATTCCTGCCCGCCCGGGCCGGGCGGGCGTACCAATGCGCCGTCGCCGGCGCGACGGCGGTCCGACGCCCCCGGACCCGCCGGGCGGCGGGCCCGAGGGCCGCTTGGGACAGCGGCCGAAACCGGCCAATGCCCCCCTATAGCCGCGGCGGAGCTCCGAGGCAGCCAGGCGCAGGGTTCCGGGCCGCTTCGGCCTAGCGGCCGAAGCGGCGAGCGGGCGCTCGGCCTTTGCCGATCCAGCGGCAGGCGAGCTTTTCCTCCCCAGTCGGGGGGCAATTCTTCCAGCGCTTCCTCGGTCTCAGCGCCTTGGGGCGGACCCGAGGCCGGGTCGCGCTACCACTGCGCCGTCGCCGGCGCGACGGCGGTCCGGCTTTTCTTGGGCCTACGGCTGCTTTCCGGGGCCGCCCCCGGATTAGGGCTGCTCTCTGGCTGATCGGACCGATCGGACGGATCGGGCCGATCAGGATTTGAAGCCCCGTTTGCACCGGGAGCCGGATGGTGGCGACGCACCGGGCGCGTGGGGGCAGCCGGCGGAACCCAGCTGCGCGGCGAGCCTTTTGGCTTGCCGTTGGGGGTAGGCGCGGGGGGTGAGGAGTGAGCTGGTGCGCAGGCGGTTGGACTTAGCATTGTGGGCCCTTGCGCGTGCGCACTGTGCTGGGGAGCGATGCTCTGTGGCCGGCGCGAGCAGAAGAAGAGGCGAGCTGAACCACTTGTCGCGCTCTACATGTGGCATACAGCGGAACGTCCGCCCATGCACTGGCGGCTCGGACACCCGCGCACGGTGACAACCCGCCTCTCCGGCTACCCGGATTCGGTGCTGCCTGTGCTGGATCGAAGAAAAGGTCGTCTAGGCCAATCGCAGCGGCAGGGGGCGTGGTCGCGCGTTCGATGCCGGGTTGGTCTGAAGGACGACGCATGCAGCACGGCGAAGCTGCCGTTGCGCGCCCGGTTTACCGGGTGCGGTCGTCGTCGAGAAGGCCAGCCTGGTCGGCCAGAGTAACGTATGCCGCTGCAAGGATAGCAGGATAGAAAAACATTAGTCGCCAGAACCGGGCAAAGAAACCGACAAACGGGACGCCAAGACCGAGACGGATTACGTTGCCCCTGCTCAGTTGCCAGGAAATTGCGATTGCCTTGGTTGGATCGAGGACGCCGTCTGCAACCACATACGGCGCCAGGAAGACAGTACGGACCGTTACATACCAGGAGATGGGACTGCCCAGCAGCTCACCGACCTGCCCGAAGAGGGAGCCGAAGACGAAAAGGAAGCTTCTCGTGAGCACGAAGTGCAGCGCAAGTACGCCGATCATACTCGGAACAATCGTGATCGCTTTCACAATGCAATGAGCAAGCGACCGGTACGTTCCCTTGGCTGCTTCCACGGCAACCACCGAGGTCACACACGGGCCGAGGAATATCCACGGGATAGCGAGAACTGCGATGACTAAGTTTTTCAACACATCCGCATACACGAGTACCACGGCGCTCGCAGCGCACATCGTGATGACAAGGCTGGGGACCAGGATGAGGACCCAGAGCCGCAGACGCAGCCATATTTGGTCGCCGAAGTTAATCCAGTCGATGAGTGATCCCCTGACCTGACGCAGACGTCGCGCGCGCCGTTTGAGGCGAGTGCGCCGTGCACCGGTCGGTTTGGCCGGCGCCAGCACTTGCGGTCCTGCCGCTGGCCCCGTAACGCTGTCACCGAAGAACGGGTCGCTCTGGTAAGTGCCCGTGCCTGGGGCCGGGCTCGGTGGCGCGTACGATGGGGGACCGGCCGTGGGGTCGCCGAAAGGCATCCCAGGGGCTACCGGGCCCACCGGAGCAGTCGGCACCCCACCTGGATATGCGGGGGGCTGCTCGGAGATGCCGCCAGGCGCCATCGGATTCGGAACCGGCGAGGGTGTCTGGCTTCCCGGAAAAGGCGAAGGCATCGGGGGACCGGGGAACGGGGAAGGTGCCTGGTTGCCAGGGAAAGGCGCACCGGCTGATGGCGCCGGGGATGGCGGCGAGTGACCCGGGGGGGTACCTGGTTGAGCGAAAGACGCGGCTGGACCGGGGGCCGGCGGAGACAACGGTGCGCCATAGCCGTCGGGCTGCCCGGGCGCACCGACGGGTGGACCGGCCCCCCAACCGAAGCCTGCCGGCGGTTGGCCGAGAGGTTGATCAAAAAGTGTTCCCGGGTCCGGGACGAATCGCGCGGCGCCGGAACTGGCGGGGGATTGGGAAGCCGGCGGCGCCGTCTGTGGGGGGGTGGCCGGAGGTGGTGAACCAGGCTGCGGAGTCCGGGCGGCCGTGCGGGAAGTACTCGGCGCGGCGCCGGTGGGCGCCGTCTGCGCGGCGCCGGTTCGGCTCTGAGGAACGGTCTGCGAGGCTTTGCCCGGCGCGGTGTGCGGACCGCTGGCCGGCGCCGGCGAACGAGTCTGGGGTGCGCTACCCGGCGCTGGCCGACCGGGATGGGGGACGCTCGGCTGTGCTGTCTGGCGGACACTGCCTGGCGCTGCCGGACCAGTCTGGAGGCTCCGGGTTGGGGTTCGTGCGGTAGCCTGTGAGGCGGCGGCTGGCCGCGCTGCCGGGGACGAGGGGCGACGAGACGGCCGGGCGGGCCTGTCGAAGAACGCGCTGAGGTCCGAGGCAGCGCTTTGCTGTTGCGGCGACGGCTCGGCAGAACGCGCCGGACGGTCGAAAAAGGCACTCAGGTCATCGGCTGCCTTCTGTGGCTGCGAACCGCTTGCGCGGGCTTGAGTCTGGCTGACTACCTCCGCCGTGAAGACCGTCGCGCAGTACGGACAGCGAACCTTTCGATTGGCCGAAAGGTCCGCTTGGATCTTCAGCTTCCCCCTGCACGAGGGGCATCGGATAATACTCGCCGTCGATCCCACGCGTTCCCTCCCGTTCGGGAGACACTTGTCCCGGGGGGCCACTCGCCCGTGCAGTGCACCCGCCGCGCTCAAAGGGGGCAGGCGTTGCTCGGGTCTGTACGCAGTAACCGTGGCTTTGTGACCCAGACCGCCGTCTATCTGAACATGCGCATACCACTTGCTAGCGCTCGCGTCCCGCCTGACGTTGTTGCGGGTCGGCGAACGCTAGGCGGATACGCGTATTTCATTCGTTTACGCGTGCTTCATCCATTTGCTGGTCGGTCGAATCTCCGGATGTTTTGTTCTCGTCCTGCTCTGTAGTATTCGGCTCCGTTGGTCGCAACGGAGTTTCCGCCTGCAGCTTGTACGAACGAAGGAATTCCGCCAGTCCGCTGTCTTTGATCTGGTACAGCCGCCAGCGGCGCTGGTACAGTCGACAGACGAACTGTACCCGCGGGCCAAACACTCCCCCTACGCGCACGACGGCCACGTACTCATTGTCGCTCCGCCGGAGCCATCGTTCGTGGCGAGCGTTCGCGTATCTTGCCCGCAGGCCCTCCAGGGTTACCTTATCGATCGTTTTGCTCACGATGCCTCGAAGGATGCCCCGTGCGTTTGGGTGCGTAAGTTCGGCGAGGACTTCCTGATCGAGAGCCTGGAGGGCTTCGCCCCAGACGGTGAGCATTGCGGCGTAGGTGTTGGGTACTTTTCCTTGGCGGTACAGGTCCAACGCAGACGTGCGCAGCCGCGTGCGGGCGGGCCGCTCGTTACCGACCGGACTCCGCTCGCGGTTTAGCCCTCTGTGGACGGCCGCGACGTCGTGCTCGGACGAGTCCTCTTTCTCCTCCGGTTCGGGCAGCCTGGTGGTACCGGTGTCGTCGGGGGCCGGCCTTCGCAAGGCGGCGGCTTCCGGACCAGTAAGTTTCCAGGGGAGCGAACCCGGGTTGGCCGCAAGAAGGTCGATGAACTCCGAGCCGAAGCTTCGGGGGGGCGGCAGTGGCTTTGTGGTCGTCGAGGGTGTACTGGACCGGGGTGCGGAAGGTTCCAGCCGACTGTCCCGCGCAGGAGGGGTTGCAAATGGCTCCGCATCCCGGTCAAGGGCCGCGAACTCGTCCTCATCTGCTGTCTCGTCAACCGTGTCCAGGGCAAACGCCAGTTCCCGAAGGTTGGCCAAGCCGTGGGGGAACAAGTACACTGTGGTTATCCAGACGCCGACCCCGCCGAGCGCGATCATACGCATCGCCAGTGCGCCCCACTCGTAAAGCGCACGAACAAGCCCGAAGTATGCAAATAAGGCGGCGAGAACTACCGCACCAATCACCGGAAGCGCAAAGAAGCTCGCGACGCCGCAGATGAGTGCCGCGCTTGTCGGTCCCCAGCGATCGACCAAGTCCGCGACACTTTCATCGGTACGAGTGATCGCGTATAGAATCGCGAACGGTGCAACCAGGATTAGCAATCCGACGACAGTTTCCATGGTCCTCACCAACCTGTTGCCTCAGGTTGTCGTTCGGACAGCTCAGCAATCGTACCTGTTCGGGGGGGCACCCTCAGCCATCGTTTTGATCGAGCTCTGGCCACGCTGCGGTCCTCCGTTACCTCTTGGTAATGTGTATCACGCCATTTCGCGTTTGGCGAGGGAACAACACGCTTAATCGAGACCACCAACCCCATAGTTTCGCATGCCTAAATAAATGCGTTTCGTGTTGTAGAGCTTAGACGGCTTGGGCAAGGGGCTCACACAAACCTGTCGTATGGCCCTTTGGCGTGCGATGGCGATCATCTTTCGCTTGGCGTCCTCTTCGTCGTCCTCGGGCTCAAGGCGGAGTTCGTCGGGCGAGAAGGTTGAGGTGAAGGTATCTGTCCACACCTCGACACCGCGGTTTTCCAGCGAGACCTTGATTTGCCAAGATGGGAACGGTATGAAAGAAGGTTTGTAAGATTTCTTAGGTTTTGAGCCGGAGCTGAACAGGCCGGTACGTTCCATTTCTAGGTAGTAAAGGATCGATTTCGTGCCAACGTGCTTGACCGACACGCGGAGCACATAGCGGCTCGCATTGGGCACGATGGGGATACGGAGCTCGTAAAGACGTTTCGTGAGGCACTGTCGTACGTATTGTCGCTCTCGATCCGTGAGCACGTCGGAATCGATGATCAGCCGAACGGGCTCGCCCACCGGCAGGACGAGGACGGTCTCGGGAGCGATGCGCGACACGTAGGTACGGAGTTTTTGCTCGGGCAGCGGAATGCCGACCAAGAAGAGAGGGCCGTGGACCCGGCCCCTTGCTACGTACCAGAAGAGTCCGGCGTAGAAGGGGTGCCACGAGTGCGAGAATGGGGGGGCGGTAGACGCAGTGTCGTGGTGTTTCGGTCTATACGACTGGAGGGCCGCACCCGTGCGAGCGTCGATTAAGACGAGCTCTTGGTCGCGCATCGTGAAGATAAACGTGTCGTAGAGCCAGATCGCCCTAGGGCCCCAGGAGGACGCGCCGGTGGCGTAGAGGGCTGGGCGTCCGGCTCGCACGTCCCACACGCGGTACTCATCTTTGCTGGAGGCGGCCAGCCACGCCCCGCTCGGGTGGAACGCCAGCGTCGCTGGGACGGGGACTTCCCCGCGGAGCGTCTTCAGTTGCTTGCCGGTGCGAGGGTCAAAGATCAGCACATGATTGTTCTTTACGACCGCCAACTGCTTTCGATCGGGGCTGAGAAGCGGCCGGATCTGGCTGGTCAGGCGGTAGGCCAACTCGGCCTTCGACCCAGAAATGCGGTAGACCGCGTAG
>JALSID010000051.1 GCA_026981825.1 Planctomycetota bacterium | reverse complement strand
TTTGGTTTTTTGGAGTGCGGCACTCCTGTGCCGCTTTGGTTTTTTGGAGTGCGGCACTCCCGTGCCGCTTTGGTTTTTTGGAGTGCGGCACTCCTGTGCCGCTTTGGCTTTTTGGAGTGCGGCACTCCTGTGCCGCTTTGGTTTTTTGGAGTGCGGCACTCCCGTGCCGCTTTTTGGGAGTGCGGCAGCCCTCTGCCGCTTTGGTTTTTTCTTCTAAAAGCCCCAGAGGACTGCCGCACTCCAAATGTTCGTACGCCACTTTCTTCGAGGGCGGCACGACTGCGTTCCGTCGGCCGTCCGGCCGGGGCGGAATCAGCCCGGTCGCCGAGCGCTCGCTTCTGCCCGCCACTCGGTCGGCCCACCGTTTGGCGGCACCCGGGCGCGGGTCCGCCCCAACGCCGGGATGTGTACGACCAGCGCCGGACGGTGATCGGAGGCTGGGCCAAAGGAGATCGCAGCGTGGCCGGGGGGCTGGCCCGGTAGCCGGGGCTGCATGGGGCCGCCGGACCCGCCCGGCGGCGGGCTCGGGGGCCGCTTCGGCCGGCGGCCGAAGCGGCGACAGAGGACGCCCCATTGGCCATCCCGCGACGGGCGGGCTTTTTTCTCGCTCGGCTGGAGGTCATTTCTCCGAGCGCTTCCTTGGCGCCAGCGCTTTGGGGCGGACCCGAGGACGGGTCGCGCTACCAATGCTCCGCCGTCGCAGCGGCGGAGCTCCGGTCCCGCCAGGCGGCGGGCTCGGGGGCCGCTTCGGCCGGCGGCCGAAGCGGCGAAAGAGCGCGCCATCGCGCATTTCGCGAGGGGCGGGCTTTTTTGTCCCGCCCAGCGGGGGCCATTTTTGCCGGCGCTTCTTTGGCCCCATCGCTTCGGGGCGGACCCGGGGCCGGGTCGCGCTACCAATGCGCCGTCGCCGGCGCGACGGCGGTCCGCCGCTCCCCCCGTCCCGCCAGGCGGCGGGCTCGGGGCCGCTTCGGCCCAGGCGGGCGAAGCAGGAGGTGCGCAGCCGCGCCCCCCTGGTGCGCCCATCGAAGGGCAGCTTTTCTTTGTATCGAAGTGGCTGCTTTTCGCCAGGGCTCGTGCAGAGCCGTCGGCTTTGGGGCGGACCCGGGGCCGGGTCGCGCTACCAATGCTCCGCCGTCGCAGCGGCGGAGCTCCGGTCCCGCCGGGCGGCGGGCTCGGGGCCGCTTCGACCCAGGCGGGCCGAAGCGGCGAGAGAGAGTGCGCCCCATTGGCCATCCCGCGACGGGCGGGCGTTTTTCTCGCTCGGCGGGAGGTCATTTCTCCGAGCGCTTCCTTGGCGCCAGCGCTTTGGGGCGGACCCGAGGACGGGTCGCGCTACCAATGCTCCGCCGTCGCAGCGGCGGAGCTCCGGTCCCGCCAGGCGGCGGGCTCGGGGGCCGCTTCGGCCGGCGACCGAAGCGGCGAGGGAGAGCGCGCCCCATTGGCCTTCCCGCGACGGGGGGCTTTTCTTTCGCTCGGCGGAGGTCATTTTTGCCGGCGCTTCTTTGGCCCCATCGCTTCGGGGCGGACCCGGGGCCGGGTCGCGCTACCAATGCGCCGTCGCCGGCGCGACGGCGGTCCGCCGCTCCCCCGTCCCGCCAGGCGGCGGGCTCGGGGCCGCTTCGGCCCAGGCGGGCGAAGCAGCAGGTGCGCAGCCGCGCCCCCCTGGTGCGCCCATCGAAGGGCAGCTTTTCTTTGTATCGAAGTGGCTGCTTTTCGCCAGGGCTCGTGCAGAGCCGTCGGCTTTGGGGCGGACCCGGGGCCGGGTCGCGCTACCAATGCTCCGCCGTCGCAGCGGCGGAGCTCCGGTCCCGCCGGGCGGCGGGCTCGGGCCGGTTCGGCCCGGGCGGGCCGAACCGGCGAAAGAGAGAGCGTGCGCCGTCGTCCATCCTGCGACGGGCGGGCTTTCCTTTCGCTCGGCGGGGGCAACTATGCCACCGCTTCCTTGGTCCCCATGGGTTTCGGGCGTAGCCGAGGCCGGGCCGCGCTACGAGTGCTCCGCCGTCGCCGCGGGGAGGGTCCGACTAGCCAGCTCGTCGGCGGCCGCGGTTGCTGTGGGGAGTGGCTAGGAACGGCGGGAACCCCAGGGGAGGAGCGATCGCGTCCATCTGGACCAGCCGCGACTCGCCGCACCCGTACCATGGGGAGCTGAGTCTGCAAAACGTGGTAGCGCTTCCCCCGCGCGAACCCGGCCTTCATCCCAATGGGCTTGTCATCCATCTCATCGCAGCAGGTCCCGATGGCGCAGCTCTGCGGGAACCGTGACAGCTCCCACCGACAATTCCTGCCGGCCCTCGTCCAACACCGCCAGCTCTCCAGAGTCCAGTTCCACGAGGTAATAGGACTTCCCATCGTCGGCTAACACATGCCAGGCCCATTGCGGTTCGCCGCGAAACTTCACCTTCTCCGTGCCGATGATCATCGTCACCTCGCGGCCGACCGCTTCGCGGAGCATCGACCGGCAGAACGGCACATACACCGGCTCCGTCTTGGCACGCTCCGCCGCCCGGCGGAACTGACGCCGGTTCCGAACGGAACTGACCCGGTACTGCACCCATCCGCTGATCTCCCACGGCTCCAGAGCTACCCGCGGCTCCTGGGCGAGCAGCCATTGCCCGAGAACCACGTTCAGTTCCGCGTCTCGCCTCGCCTCCTCGAAGTACTCGTCCACCTTATTGAGCTCTCTTGTCGTTTCATCTCCAAAATACTCCCCCTCAAGAAATGCCTCCAGTTCGTCTGTGCCCATCTGCTCCGCGTACTCCACCGTTTTTTCGAACGCACGCAGGTAGGCCGGCTGGCCAGGCGGCTGAGGCCTTCTCGCACGAGAGCCACCGCGCGATCCCAGTGCGCGTTCTAGACGAACTGAGAGAAGCCACAGAGGTACTCGGTCCAGAAGTCGTCCACGGCGTGAGCGGGACGGCGAGAGTGGGGCAATCGCGGTGGATCTGCTGCAGTGCGTGGAAGCGTTCATGCATTGGCGGCGTAGCTACCGGGAAGGCAGGTTGAAGCATGCGACGCTGGTGAGCTCCATCAAGCAGCACGTCAGACCGCTGGTGCGGGCGGCGTTGGAACGCGGTGCCGTGTGCGATCACAAGACAACCCGAGGGACGTGTCGGCACGTGTTGCAGCGGTGGGATGCGTTGTGGACCTTTCGGCGTTACGAGGGGGTGCCGATCACGAACAACGCCTCCGAGCAGGCGTTACGCCGCGTGGTGATCCATCGGAAGATCACGTGCGGTGCGCGGAGCGAACAGGGGATCCACTTCCTGGAGCGGGCGTTCAGCGCGTGTGCGACCTGTCGCCAGAAGGGCAAGGCGGTTTTCCGCTTTTTGTGTGACTACTTGAAGGCCTTGCTGAGGGGGCTGGCGCTGCCGTCGCCGCTAGCGTTTAACGCCTCGTCGCAATCTGTGCCTGGTGGCTAACACGCCGGGCCGTTTCGTCGGCAGGGCTCCTCTTCAGAGCGCGCTCCACCTAGTATGCCACAACCCACGAGCCGAACTAGCCTCGCTTCCACACGCCTCACTGGCCAATCAGAGCGGGCTTGCGATGACGCTGCGCCCCGCAGCCGCTTCGCCCGTGAACGGATACTCTTGTGCCCCTGGGATAGTTGATTTCGGATACCGGTTCCGGGCGAGGTGCGCTGCACGGGCGCAAGCGCTGTCAGGCCAACGTTGGAGAAGTTCCGAGGCTCGGCGCCCAAGCGCAGCGAGCAACTGCTCTTGGGCCGCAGAGCGTACTTCTTCCGATCCTGCGTGGAGGTAACGTGCCAGCAGCGGTCGGATCGCCGCACTGCCCCAGCGGGCTCCGTCAGCGCTCCGCTCACGGTCACCGCATGAGACGTTTGTCTCGTCAAGTACACATTTACCTGCCCGTACGCGAAGCACCCAGGATAAGACATTCAGAGGGTGTGCCGTGGTGCCGGGGAAGCTGGTATCGCCGTTCGCGGCCCCCCCTTTTGGAGTTGCGGAGTCAGAGGACGGTACCACGCATTGCAGGGGGCATGGCGTGCTGTTCGAACCTCGGATCGTGCAGAAGGCGCGAGCATAGAAGTCGATGGCTGGCACTTTACCGGTCGGGTTTCGGAAGCACGCCGTCCGTGGCCGTTTGCCACCACACCGTACGATCCGGTGACAGGTGCATCTGTAACAGACAATAGCGGCCTCGGTTCGTAACCAGTGTACCGCTCAAGGAGACGCAGTCACCGCGTCTGATGAGGCGAGCCAACGGATGGTAGGTCACGACCTCGAAAGGACCCTCTGCCGTAAGCACCTGGAACCGGCCGCGGACGAACGACGCGTTGGACGCCTCGGTAACGGTCCCGTAGATGCTCGTGTGCCCAATCACTTTCCACCCCTCGCCCAGGCAAGGCTCGCCGCAGCGAGTCGGCGTGAAGATGAGTTCGACCGTCTCTGTAGGCCACGCGTAAAGATGGATGAATCGGCCCAGACGGTGCGCGCGATCGATACCGCCCGGCAACGCCTTCTGCAGCCCGTGCTTCTCAGCGGCGGACCGGCTGACGGCCGACAGTTCGGTCGCTACCTGGAATTGCTGCTGGAGTGCTGCTTCGACCCAGCGCACCGTGGGCTCGTCGGCGCGCACGACGATGAGGCAGTAAGCAGCGGCGTGAACGCCCGCAGGCCCATGGGTTTGGGAGATCGTAACTTGGTCCTCGCCTATATCCGCGTCCAGGAGCGCATCCAACAGGGGTTGCCAGTGTTCTCTTTTTGCCACACGTAGGGGTTGCGCGGCCGTGACGGCCGCGACGTCCCGCAGCGACACGAAAGCACCTCGGGCCCCGCAGCGCGCGGTCATCCAACGCCCACGGTCAGCCAGCTGGCCCTGGTAGGCGATGGGAGTAAGGTATGGATCCGGCACGCCGTGCCACCTGTCCCCTGTGCGGCATAGTATCACTCGCACCAACGCGAGCTCTTCGTCGAACAACGGATCCCAGACAACTGCTAATGATCCGTCGCGCAGTAGGAGCTGATCGCCGGTCCGGAGGGGCCAGCGTATTGGGGAGCTTTGTAGAGGTGACTGATCAGCGTCGATCGCTGGCGACAGCACCGGCTCGCTTGCGCCGGCGGCTCGCCACGCGTGCGGCAGGAGCTCACTGACTCGCTTGATCTCACATGATTGGCCGTGGTGTGCTGCCATCAGTACATCGAAATCGCGACCGGTGCGTTGCGCATGCTCAGCCATGACTTGCCGGCAGATGCCGCACGGTCGAGCGTATTGGGTCGCTGGTGCTGTTGTTGCGATAGCTAGCGCAACGACGTCCGGCTGTCCAGCCATGGTGGCCAGAAGCAGGGCCGCCTGCTCGGCGTGGACATTCGTGATGTGATTGAACGATGAATACTGGCCAGACCGGAAAATGTTCCCTTCCACCGTGAGTGCGGCGGCGCCGTAAGCCGTGTTACCCGGAGAGGTGAGGAATGCCTGTGCTACTGAGGCACGAGCGGCATCGAGCAGTTTACGGTATGTGTCAGGAAGTTCATTCATTGTGGACCTCACTGTAGTCAGGCCGGGACTGAGCTCCAGGGTGGCTTGGTCGGCGTGGCCGGTCGTGGTGGCGAGTCCTTATGCGGCAGCTCCGCCAACACACAGGCTCCAGGTAGACACGCCGGTAAACTCGGAGCACCCGGCGTCGCCGTCGGCTCCGTCCTAGCAGGATAAGGCGAGCTCATGCGCCCCACTGTGTTTCCCCTGTGCGCTGTTCACCTGGACTCAGGACCGTCGCCAGCGCCGAGCGGCACGATAGGCGCGACGAAGCCAGGGAACGCGGGCCATCGGCAGCACCGTGTGGCTCATAGGCTCGTTAGTTATCCAACTTGAGCATCCTCGACGCCGCCCCTTCCTGGGGTTCACGTTCCGCAAATCACGGTCCGCTGGGCGGCGCCATCGTCATCGCGACGACCCCAGCTAGGCCCTAGTGACCAAGGCCCGTATGGGCTCGGGGTTAGCAGAATCTAGGGCAGGAGCTCCGCGATGTGAGCGGCGAAGTCATCGAGTGAGCAGAGCGTCATGCCCGACAGGAAGCCAACCGACGAGCCTGCTTGGCTTCTTTGACCTGCCCCCGACCACAGGAGGATGGCGTGGCTGCGCGGTATCTTGAGAATCCGGACAAGTTCATGGTAACGAGGCAGGAACTCCGCCACCGAATCCGCCGTCTTCGCCTCCACCCAAAGAAGCTGCTGGTCCACCAGCGCAACGACGTCGAGTTCGAACTGCTGGCCGTTACTTCTTCGGGCCAGAACATTTCGCCACACACGCGGTGCGTCCGACACCGCTGCGAGCAGCCCCCGCACCGTGGCATATGCGTACAGCTCAAGCCATTGCCCGGTAAAGAAGTTAATCGCTAGGGGATGCCGCGGCGCGTCGGTGTAGAGCCGGCGCCGCAAACGCCCGTAATGTACGGTACTGATCAGTCCAGCACGCTCCAGGTCACGGGCAAACTGGATGAGCATGCTTGCCCGGCCCCCTTCGTAGCCGGACAAGGACACCTGCACCCGACGCTGTTGCCCATGCGCCCGCTTCAGTTCGTCCAACAGAGGCCGGAGCACATCGTACTGTCGTGCGATCCGTTCGGCAAACTTCACCAGCCCCTGGAGTTCATCTGAGAGGCCATCGACTCTTTCGACATGCAGTCCGCGGCGTGCCAGGATAGTCGTCAGGCGGCTGACGTCGTCGGCCTGGTCTTGGTCGGTTGCTTCCTGGGGCGCGGCACTTGCCGCAAGCTCTAACGTCGCCTGCTGAGGCAGATCAGGCGGATCGGCTCCGCTGCCCATGGCCGTGGTTAGTTCGCGAACGATGCGTTCAGCCGCGGCCAGGTGTTCAGCAAGCGCCCGAAGACGCTCAGCTAGAAACCGTTCGCCCTGCCCAAAGTCCGAGGCACTCATTTCGCCCCCTCCAACTGCGTTCCACAAGGTCCCGATGCCGATCCCCCCACATGTTATATGCGCGCCGCGTTCGTTGTCTGACATGGCCCGGCAACGGGCAGGTCCGTGCCATCCCTCTTGCCCTTGCTATTGGACCGGTGCACCGTGGCGTGTGCGTGCCGAGCCAGAAGACAGCGGGGAAATCGCCTGCCGGACTGCACAACTGTCCCTCCTGTGGCGCGCTCTACACGCAATGACAGATACCTCGTGCTAGCGTGTCCTTCCGCGCTGGCCCGCGTCTCCTCGCGCGAGCCCACACTCGGTCGCCGTGGGTCAGCGATGGTACAATGCCGGTACGCTGCGGCGTGCCATACCAACGCACGCGGCTACCACCGCACCGCACGCGCCGGCTAGCACCACCATGGCCAACAACACGACCGCGGGCACCAAGGCGCTCCCAGGCCAGACGGCATCCCTCGAAACCCCCATGCGCCGTAGATTCGCGACCGCTATGCCGGCCAACACACACCGGTTCAGGACGAACATTCCGATCACCGCGACCGCCGCCCACCGCTGAGCCGCTCCCAGCAGCGCTAGGCTCAGCAAGAGCGCGAGCATCGGCGCGCCGTAGTAAAGCCACGTGTGTAGCGATAAGTACTGCCACGCACGCCAACGCCGACCTCGACACCACAGCAGCCCCCAGAAGCCCTGCCCGATGCCCATGCTGAACCGGATACGCTGCGCAAACAAGCCACGCCACGTTTCCCGCGATAGCTCCTCCCCCGCCACGACGGGCGCGAAACCAACCCGGCCGCCGTCAGCCATTAGCCACGCTGTAAAGATGACATCGTCCAAGTAACCAAGCCTCCGATGGTAGAGCCGCCTGAGCAGCGCCGTGCGCACCAGGTAGCATTGTCCTGGCAGGTTAGGACCTAGCCGCAGCACCCAGCGGCCCAGTCGCCAGATTCCATGGCTCAAAAGTTTCTCGATCTGCACCACTCGGTGGAGTAGTCCAGTGCGAGACGCCGGGCGGGGAACAATGATGCCGTAGACGGCGTCATACCGGTCGGCAGATGCGACGAGATGGGCAAGGGCACCGGGAGCGAGCACAGTGTCTGCATCGAGCAATAGAACCCACGGCTTGCAAATGTGCGGCAGCGCGCGGCGAATGGCATCGATCTTGCCGGGACGCTCGTAGAGCCGCACCAGACGCACGCGTCCATCGTCGGGAACCGGAAGCCGTTCCTCCGGGCGACAGCACTGATGCACAATCCACAGAGTGCTACCCGGTGGGAGCTGATCTTTGACAGCGTCCAGACACGTTGCAAAGTGGTCTGGAGCCCCCAGCACAGGTACGACCACGTCGAATACAGGCCCGGCTGAGACGGGTTCCACTGACTGCTTACGCTTACGGCACCAGCACCACGATGCCACCCCCAGAACCAACGCTAGGAGTTCCCCCATCAGGAACAGGGTCAGCAGCCCGCTGATCATTGTCTCTAACCCAACAAGCCGAGATACGCTTCGTTGGCCAAGCTGTTACGCAACACGCGTTGGTCAAAAAACGGCCGATAGCCGTGGCGGTGGTATAGCTCTGCTGCATACAGGTAGAGCTCGGTGATGTACTCTTCCGAAGGGCTTCTCATCGTCGTTCCGATCGCCGCCCCGACATCAGGATGAAACACATTCGCACCAGGCACAATGCCGCGTTCGGCCACGAACCGAAAGCCTTCCTTCATATCCCTCAGCGAAACAAGACCCGCAACGAAGTTGCACCACCCCCAACCCGGACCGTACAGTGCCACGACCCGGTCCATCGCGCGCACAATGTGGTCAAAGCCCACGTAGGCTGCTTTGCCCGGACAAAACCGTTCAAATGCCGCCCGAGGCCACGCTTCCAGATTGAACGCCGGGTGGTCTACGCCCAGTTCGTAAAGCTCCTCGATCCGGCCGAGATCTCTGGGAGGCATCAAGCTCACGTTGCCGCGCACTCGGCCGTTCCACGGAAGCACCTGGCGCACGGCGCGGAGAACGGCCACGTGATGCGCAAATTCGCGGTCCCCATCCACGTGTGAGCCCCCTGTCTGCAGGTACCATTCGACACGATCGTGCCGAACTACCAGGGCACACGCCTCACGGACATCCTCAGGCCGCTTCCGGACAACCGCTGCGCGGTACAGTGCCTGAGTTGGCTGCACCGAACAAAACAGACAGGCGCGGCGAACGTTGAAGAACTCACAGCCTGAGAAGATGTTCACATTCAAGCAGGTAGCGCCATAAAGCTGAACCAGTCGATGGGCAGGGATACCGCGACTGGTGCGCAGCCCCCAGAAGCGCGGCCGAGGCAGCAGACGGCATGGCGTAAGCTCGTGGCGGTGTTCCACCACTAACCACTCCTCGCCGTTCCGCACCAGCCGTATCGGTGATCCCGGTCGCACGTGCAACTTGGCCACAATGCCACCTGGAAGCTCCACTTCCGACGGGATCGCTTGCCCAGGGACAACACCCCAGTTGCCGTTGTCGTAGGCAAAGTTTTCCTCTTTGAATGACAGCGAACCTGGGCAGCCCTCAATTGCACCGACGCCCTTAGAGAGCAGCTTGACCTTGACTGCCGCGCTCTGCCTGAGCTGCGACCGCGAGAACTCGTGCCCTACCGCCGTTTCCATCGCACCGCTTGCTCCAAGCTATGCAGCCAGCGTTGAGTTACCGCTACCACCTGTTCGGGGTCTAAAGACGTTGTATCAACCACCTGCCACGGCACGTCCCATTGGGCAGCGATGCGCTCCAGAGCCCAGCGATGGCGCACTGCACGCGCCGGATCGAGGTTGTCGGTACCGGCCGGGGTCGCCGAGCGCCGCAGGACGCGTTGGACCCGTTCTCGTTGCGCGCAGCGCAACTCCACTACGGCGTCTGGTCGCGGGAACTCCTCCACGCAACGAGTAACGAGCAGTTGGAACTGGTCCTCGTCGATCAGCTCGTCCGCGAACGCTCCGGCTGCTGTGCTCGGCCAGTAACGCACCACCACAGACAACGCACCGCGTCGCACGGCTTCAGCGGCACACTCTCGGCAGAATGCCAGATAAGGACCAATACGGTCGGCATCACGGTAAGAACGCGCGCGGGCTAACGCGGCTTGAGGCCCAGGCAACGCGTTGATGTGCAACCAGCCAGCCCGCTCTAGCAGAGCGCGCAGCGTGTCCTTGCCCACGCCGTTGTCCCCCTCGATCACAAGCCAAGTCATCGCCTTCTCCGCGTCTGAGCACCCGCTTAACATTAGGCACCAGTCCTAAACTCTCTGCGACAGGCACCAGTTCACCCCACCGTCCTCCGCCTCGACCCGCCACAGGCCGATACCGATCGTGTGGCCCGCGCTAACAGGCCCAAACCGGGCGCTCCTATAAGATACATAGTGCGTCGGCCCGTAAACTCTGACACGACCAACGCGGCGTCGGCGCGAGGAACGCGTAAAAAGGCATTTGGGGTTGCTCTTGTGCCGCGAGCTGTCATCTATCGAAGCGGGCTGCGACTGTACCGGCTGCGGTACGATGCGACGCCCAATCCGATTGTGGAATGGCGAGTGTGCGAAGACGATCCGATGGATCCGCACCTCCGCATACGCTTCGCGAGCGGCCACGAACTGATAGCACCCATTCCTAAGAAGACCTTGTCGGACGCTGGAGTCGTTGTGCTGTACGGGGCCTCCAGAGTACCCGGGATACCACTGCTCTCGGCAGACCCCGACGCGGACGAAAGCGATCTTACAGATCGCCGGGACATCGTGGCGCTTGTCAACGGATGGGTCCGGGACTACCTGGAAAAGGACACCCGCATCTTGCGCCTCGACCACCAGGATCTGTCGCCTCAGGTTCGGAGCAGTATGGAGCGCCTCGGCGGACGCGGCGTCCAAGACCCCGACGCAGAGCCGAAGAGCTAAACGCTCCTTCGTGGCTGCCACTCAGCTCGCGGCGTGAGAAAGTAGTTTCCTGCAGGGCCGCCGCATGCTCAACGGCGGGCGCTTGGACGCACGCCTGTCCCACTCGGACGCCTCGGATCACCCAGCCCGCTACGCCGGTAGATGGCATTTGCAAATCGGTAAGAGATACATCCCGGAAGAGGCATAGCGCAGCACACGACAGCAGACGCTCGCACCGGACGCCTCGGTTCAACGTAAACAGGCCCGAGCACGTCAGGGTCTGCCCTGCACGCGATCTGTCTGGTACGGCTGATGTGGCCCATACGGACCTCCGATGCGAGCCAACTGACACGCTCGCCGCTTCGCCCACCCACCCGCTACGTGCTGCGGGTGGTCTGCTGCTTGGTAGTAGCCTCGGCGCCCGCCGGCCCCCTCCTCAGCGAAACAGCAGAGGCAACGGGCATACGATGCGACGGTTCAGGTAGAGCGTCTGACCCCCGAAGACGTTGGGCATCGTGCGGCCCATGTAGCGGCCGTTCGAACAGAGGTTGACCCCGCCAAAGACGTTGCGCATGCTGCGCACCGTGGTTCGCCCATCTGGTTCCCGGAAATCGAACCCTCGAAATACGTTCGCCTGAGTGCCGCCCACGTAGCGGACCGAAGCCGAGTAGAAGTCTTTTCCTCCAAAGATGTTGCGCATCGAGCGTCCGATAAACGATCTGCCGCGATAGCAATCGTAGCCGCCGAAGACATTGGACATCGTGCGCAGGACCAACCGACCGTGATGATAGTCGTCTTGGCCACCAAACACGTTCCAATGCGATACTAACGACTGGGCCCACACGGACTCGGCAGCCACAACCCCCACAAGAAGAGCCACGAGACCGCAGATCCGAAACACACCTAAGCCCTCCGAGCGAACCGACCGCTGACTTCGTGAGGCCAACTCTGGCTCACACCTCAACGCAAGGGGCTGCCGGCCGGCGGGCAAGGGCCAAAGGGGGGTCGCAGGGTTGCTTTCCGCAGCGGAAGAGGGGGCAACTGGGGAGGTTTTCTAGCGACGGTCGGGCCGCTTTTGCCGGCCGATCCACGAACGCGTGGGCGGTGCAGCACGGCTGTCCCCGCCGGGGCCGCGCGGGGGGAAGGGTGCTCCGTCCCGCCGCAACCTGAGTCGGGCCTTGCTGGTTGCGCCGGGCCACTCTGGTACTTCGCCGGGGGCTTCTGGGCGCCAGCTATGCGGTGGGTCCGGGGAGGGGTGCGCCGTAAAGCAGGGCGTACCAGACCAGCCCCGGACGGCCAAAGCAATCCGGGCGCCAAGAAAGCACCCGGAATTGCCCCCCAGCCTGCCCCCAGACCCACCCGCTTCGGCGGTCCGACGCGCCCCGGTCCCTCCGGGCAGGGGGCTCGGCGCCGCTTCGGCCGGGCGGGCCGAAGCGGCGAGGGACAGCGCGGCCCATTGTCGATTCCGCGACGGGTGGGCTTTTTTCTCGCTCGGCGGGGGGCCATTTTTGCCCACGCTTCTTTGGCCCCATCGATTCGGGGCGGACCCGGGGCCGGGTCGCGCTACCAATGCGCCGTCGCCGGCGCGACGGCGGTCCGCTTCTGTCTGCGGGGGCCGGTTTGGGGCTCCGCCGACGCCGCGGCGGAGTTCCCGTCCGCCCAAGGAGCCGACGACCCGGCTTGTTGCTGCAGGTCGGAGGCTCGAAAGCGTGGGATGTTGCGCCGTCGCCTACAGCGGAGCACTACGGACCAGCGATAGCCATCCAAGGACCCCACGCTGCGCCGCGAGCGGTCTTCACCGACCGTGCGCGACTGCCCCGAGAACATGCACCCGCACCGTTGGCCCGCGGTCAACCGGAACATCTGCCAAGCTGGCCGGCGCCCGCGGGGTACCCTAGCCAGCGCATTGGGTGCGCCGGGTCGATGAAAGCTTGTTTAGCGCCAGACCAGAAGAGCCGTGCGTGCCGCGAACCCGACGGCGCGAGTAGAGCAAGGTTGCCCGACCGGAAGGCTGGATCTGGCTAGACGCGAGAAAACGGTGCTGGCGCGTTGCACCGATGCCTAAACCGTCGCATACGCGACGTGGCCCACCAAGACGAAGCCCCCCCTGCGTACTCCTGGGGCGACGCAGGAACACCAGACGAGCCTACACCTCGGACAGATCCTGTCCGCTCCGCGGCCGCCGTTTACGGCGGCGGCGGATCCGCGGAGTTCCAAAGGCGGGGAACACTCAAAAGAGCGGGCGACGGGATTCGAACCCGCGACGTCCAGCTTGGGAAGCTGGCATTCTACCACTGAATTACGCCCGCCTATCACCCTTCATTTCTATGTATACCGCCTGTCCGCCACGCTTTCAAGCCCCGGCGCCGTCAACTGCCGCCAGGGCCGGGCGGCGGTCCACGCACCGATCCGCGATCCGGCGCACATGCCCCGCGCTGCTTCCCAAACTTTGCTCCGTGCTGCCGTCCGGCCCCGGCGTGAGGCTCAATCGTTGGGCGATTCCACGCGCTCGATGACCACGGACACGGGCTTCGGCTGAGCGGCCTCCCTGATTCGCGCCTCGAATCCCGCCGCCTTCTCCTCGAGCGTCGCGATTTGCGCCTCGAAATCGCTCAGCGTCTGCTCCAGACGCTGCACCTGGGTCTTGAGTCGCTGGTCGTCTGGTCTTTGCTCAAGCGCGGCCCTGGCGAAGCGGAGCCGCTTCTTTTGGGACCACAGGTTCCTCAGCGGACGAACCGCTTGCTCGTTCCGTTGCTTATTCAAAGCCGCGACCTGGGCTGCTTGCCGCCGGAGCGGCCACTGCGGGATGTCCTGGAGCTGAACGCCGACGGCCAGGCGCGCCGCACTGAACCGACCAAGCGACTCACCATTCGCCGACACGGCGTACAGGCCCGGAGCCAAGCCCGTGATGCGGAGCGTCTCCCGTGAGAAGCGGGGGCCGAGATGGATGAGTTCCGCCCCAAGTTGAGCCTCTGGGGGCACCACCCAGGGGAGAGCTTCGGTGTGGAGCACGAAGCTCAGCCGGTCACCCTCACACTTTAAGTCACGTACCGCACAGCGAACGGCCGTGATTACCTTCGGCGTCTCGCCCGCCGCATCGATGTGCAGACGCCACACCTCGTGCGGTAGCCCCAGGTCTCGCACCATAGCCGCCGCCATGATCACGTGTCCCGCGGGACCTGGATGCACAGCGTCGGGAATGAGCGTGAACCGCGGGTCTTCCTTTCGCCGTGAGAAGGTGACAAGGTTCAGCCAGCTATACATGTCCACGTACCCGCCCCCCTGCCGGTAGACGACCTCGCGCAGCCACGCTCCGTAATAGGCGAGAACCCCGTTGTAGTACTCGAGCCTTTCCCCCGTGGCGTTCGGGTTCCGCAGCAGCACGGCGCGGGAGTCGAACATGGTTGGATGCATGAGAATGGGGGTAGCCCCAGTGGCGCGAATCTTCTCCAGCAGTTTCAGCATCCCCTCCCGGTAGACCTCAAACGTAGCCTCGTCGAACTTCTGGTATCGGCCGTCGTTCATCCCGAGGAGGATCGAGACGTACTTCGGTTTGTAGTGGGCTACGTCCCGCTCAAAACGGATGAGTGCGTCGCCCACGCGGTCGCCGCCCACCCCGGAGTTGTGGAACCGGACGCGGATCTGGGGGAAGCGGGTATAGACGTAGTCCTCAAAGTACTGCGTGTAGAGACACTGATGGGTGATGCTGTCGCCCAGGAACACGAACGTGTCGCCGTTTTTCAGCGTGATGGCCTTCAAGGGACTGGGTAGCTGGTCAGGCGTCGGCGACGCCGCCCACACCCAGGGGGTCAGCAAAATGACCAGCAGGCTGCACCAGGCGATGTTGCGCTTTCGTGTCATCGGCTGCTCCTCCTCAGAGCCGGGTTTCTGCGGACCACGAGTTGCAATTCTAGCGTGTGGTGCGAGCGGTTGCAGCGTCTTCAAGGGGGCACCAATCGCGCAGGGCCACCTCTGCCGTGCGGCTGTCGATCACGGCTAATGGAATGGGGGCAGGTCGAGCCGTCTGCTCCTGGGCGGGGGTGGAATAAGGCGTGGGTCCACCGCGGGCTCCTGCTGGGATCGGATGGGAGGGGCCGATTTCTGCTCTTGCGACCGCCGAGCAGGAGCCGAAACCCGGTCGACGTCGGCCTCACCCGGCAGTGCGGTGGGCTGGCCCGACCCGGCTGTGGCCGTTCCTGTGGACGCGAGGGGAGCAGACACGGTGGGTTCGGGAGCGGGCGACGGCAGGGGGCTGTCAGCAGCACGGGGGGCCGTGGTGTCGACACCGGCTGCCGTGCTGCCCCGGCCGGATTCGCCTGCAGCCGGTGGGTGGGCGCCCACCTCGGAGGACTCCGCTTGCTGTGCGGAGGAACGGTCCGGCTGCACGGGCGTGAGCATTTCGATTCGCACGCTGGATGGGCCGGGTTTGAAATGGATGTTGTCGTAGGCGAGCAGGGTTCCTTTCGCGTGTTCGAGCCGCACGAGCGCGATGTTGTAGGCCACGCGAGCTTCGAGCTCCGCGAGCTGAGCCTGGCGCAGGCCTTCGATGGCCTGCACGAGGCGAAGGTTGACGACGCTCCGGTCCTGCTGCCCGGCCTCCCATTGGGCCAGGTTCACCTGAAGCCGGTCCTGAGCGGTCTTGAGCCGGTCTAAAGCGATCCGGTGTCGTTCACGGGCAAGATCCACATCGCGGTACAGCTCCGCCAGCGTGTGGTCTGTCTCCCGGAGCGCCTGGTAGAGGCGAGCTCGCGCAGTGGCGATCTGCAGCAACGCCGCCTGGGCATCGGCCAACTCGCGGCGGTACCCAAGCGGGACGGTGACCTGGATGTCGAACTGCCAGTCATTGAAGTTACCGTCGGTCAGGACATCGACGGAGTCGTCGAACTTGGACGCCAACCCGTTCACGCGGAATTGTGCACCCACATCGATTTGGGGCCGAAGTTGACCACGCGCACGAATCCAGCGCTGCCGCTGTTCGAGCACGTTCAAGCGGTGCAGGGCGAGCTGGGGGCGGTAGCGGTATGCGTCCCGCACGATCGAGTCCCAGTCGAGCTCGACGGGGGCTATTGTGGGTTCGTCGACCGCTACCAACCGCGTACCATCATAGGGGGGCAGACCGATAAGGCCGCGCAGGCGCGCCTCGGCCACCAGCAGGCCGTCGAAGGGAAGTCCCGCTGCGCCGCGTCGTCCGGCCTTGGCTTGGAGGAGGGCTTCCCGGAGATTGTCGAGCTGGGCCCGCGCCTCCAACAGCTCCGCCGGTTGCGCGCGACCCACCTTTTCGGCTTCCTCCAGATCACGTACGTATCGCCAGCTCTGCTCTACCGCTCGGAGCAGCGTCTGGTATTGCACCTGGGAAGCGTACAGACCCCAATACGCTTCCTCCACGTCCCGGACCATGATCATCAGGTTTTCCTTGAACTGCCAGAGTTCCTGGTCCGCGTTGATCCGGGCGATCATGATCGGGACGCGGTTGTAGGCGACACCTGCCCCGCCAAACCGGCCGCCGGCGTCTGGTCCACCCAAGGGGTGGCGGATCCCAAACACGAGCTGAGTCTCGTACTCGGGGTTGATCAGCCCCTGCAACAGGGGGGTGACCACCCGGCGGAACTGATAGTTCGTGTTGAATCCCAGCGTGACCTCACCGCCGGTGATCAGCGGCTTGCGCAGGACGGTTTGCCCCTGGAATAGATCCCTTCGGAACCCCTGAAACTGCGAGACTACCGAGCCAAACGGAACGTCGATCGAGTTCCAGAACAGTTGCGTTTCCCACCTGGCGTCGAATCGGGCCAGTTGCCGTTCGATCTCGGTCTCGAACAGCGCGGGGTCGTAAATCGTGCGTCCCGCGGTTCCGAAACCCAGGTTGGGGCCGTTCTCCTGAGGGGCAGTACCGGCGCCCGCTCGGACGAGTACTTCGTTGTTCTGCAGGGCGAGCCGTATGGCTTCCTGTAGTGTGATCGGACGCAGCTTAGCAGCGTCCGGGTTACTTGGCAGCAGGGGCGGAGGTGGAGTGGTCATGGGGTCCGTGTAGCCCGCCGGTATTGCTTCGGAGGCGGAGATGCTCAACCCTTTGGTGTAGAGATCGAACAGTACGGGTTGGTCACGGAACAGGCGAGCCGTGGCGGGTGGCTCCACCGTGTGCCTGGGAAGGGCAGGGATGCAAGCGGTGAGCGTCGCACCGAGCAGTCCTAAGAGGATGCGAGCGCGAGCCAGAACGCTCCGCGTTTGTCCACACCACCGTTGTCTCATCATTGGAAGTGTCAGACCTGGCCAGGGAGTTGCCGCACCACCGCAATGACCAGCCTCATCCATACCTATCGGCGTATCCCCGGTCGGATCTTGACAGTTGTAGCGGTTCTGCGGCCCTGGGGCACTGGCTCGGCCGGCTGCCCGTCTTCCAGTCGCCGATCGCTTCGGAGTCGGCGACAGCTCGTCGCCGGAGGCATCCTTCGTTAGCATGGGGTGAAGGTCGGGGTCGCGCGCCGGGTGAGCGGGCATGTGCAACGGTAGTTGGCGGTGCGACATGCGTGATGAGAGGCACCGATGAAGAAGGCTCGTTTAACGCCCCGTAGGTTTTGCTGGTTCGTCTGTGTTGCCTGGATGGCGGGGGTTGTCGCCGCGGCCGTGCCTGCAGCGGCTGGTGCTCAGGACGGGAACCGCGGAAAGGCGGACCGGGCCCGGCGGCAGCAGCCCGTGTACGGCGAGCATCCGACGTACAAAGGGCGTCCGATTGCGCCCGTGATGAGCTGGCGCGGTTGGCGATGGCTGTTTCGCCACGACCGAAAGCGTTGGGAGCGCCCAGAGGAACTACTCGACGCCTTACGCATCGCGCCGGACGCCGTCGTCGCAGATGTGGGCGCCGGGGCCGGGTATTTTACCGTTCGTCTGGCTCGCCGTGTCGCCGGCGGGGGCAAAGTGTTCGCGGTGGACATCCAGCCGGAGATGATCCGGTTGGTTCGCGAGCAGGTCCGCCGCAACAAACTGTCCAATGTGGTCCTGGTGTTGTCGAAACCAGACGATCCTATGTTACCGCCTAACTCGGTCGACCTGGCGCTCATGGTGGACGTGTATCACGAGATCCAGAACCCCGACCGGTTCATGCCGAACCTCATCCGGGCTCTGAGGGAGGATGGGCGGCTGGTTCTTGTGGAGTACCGCGCCGAAGATCCCACCGTGCCCATCCGGCCGGAGCACAAGATGCGGCTTCGTCAGGTGAAGCTTGAGATGGACGCCTTTGGCTTGCGGCTGGCGGAACTGCACGAGTTTTTACCCTGGCAGCATGTCCTGGTCTTTCGCAAAGCGGGTCAGCCGTGCGGCAGCTTCCCGCGGGTGTACGCGGCGGAGGGGAACGAGCCTTCGCCTGAGCGCTGGCGGGAGTGCGGTTTCGCCTTGCTGGGGGTGGAGGAGCTAGAGCGGAAGGTCCCGGGAAATGGGTACGAGCTCGACGTCGTCGCCACATTGAGGGAAGAAGGCGACGCTGTTGTGCTGGCTGTGGCCGGCAGCGGGGAGGGGAGAAGCGGCTGGAGACTGCGCTGGGAATGGCCGAATCGGCTGACGTTGGAGCGGGGAGCGGAGGGGGAACCGCTGGACTTCTCGTCCACGTTGCATTGGATTCTCTACGGCAAACGCGTGCTGCGGATGAGGATCACGGTTCGACAGGAGGGGGACAACCTGTGGCTGGCGTTGGACAGCATGCCCCTGGGGGGGGGGCCGTGGCACGTTCCCCGCGCCGGCAGGGTGTCCGCGCGGACGGACGGTGCAGCAAAAGTCGACGTCGTCTGGTACAGGTCTTCGGCACCGGCCGCGAACGGACGCTCTTCCCTGCCCCCGACCGGCCGCCCGGCCATCGTGCTGGGCCGTGGTTCCTTTCCCCCGGCAGAGCAGTTCTGCGCCACGCTTCCAGCCGACTGAGGTAGATCTGCGTAGATCTTCCGGATGCGGCGCGGCCGTGCCGGTCCCTTCCGTCTGCATTTGTCGGCTGGACCAACCGCAGGTCACCGAAAGCGGGAAGTGGCGGCGGCGGACAGAAGGGGTTCGTTGCTGCTGGGGGGCTGTATCGCATATCGACTTCGGGCACGCGGTGTACGATGTCGAGTTACAATCTACGCGTTCGGCCGGTTCGCTAGCCGGGTGCTTGGCCGCCGGTCTTTTAGCACGGTGTAGGAAGGAGTTGAGGAGCGACGATGAAGTGGGCGGTGGCTACGGTGTCAGGATCGGTCCTAGCTCTGGTGGTTGCCGGGGTACTCGGTAGCTTCCCGGCCTCTGGGTCGCTTTCGCCGGGTTCAGCCAGCAGCCCGGCGGCGGCCTCGGTTCCCCGGCACGAGCTCGGGCTCATCAGGGGACAAACGTGGGCCCGTGTTCTCTATGGCTTCGGTGAGCAGGAGAGGACCCGCTGGACCGGGAGGTTTACGGTTCGGGGGGCTCGAGTGGTTTCGGCTCGAATCTGGCGACCAACGCGGAACGACACCGTCCGCGAGGGGGAGTTCCAGGTCAACATCGTGCGGGCACGCTCGGGCACTCGGGGACGGACCGCGCTGGTACCGAATGGCCTCGTGATTGTGCTCTCGGACGTGCGCAAAGGCGGTAGGCTCACGTTCGAAACCAACAAAGGGAATTTTGCGATTCCGCTTGACCGGGTCCGCCCGGGTAACCGTGTGGTTCGATTGAAGGGGCGGGTTCGTGCCGAATGGGTGCCTGCGGTTCAGGAACTGGCAGCGAGCGAGCTTGAGGAGGATTTTCCGGCGGCGGCCCTTGGCCCAGACGGCACCGGCTACGTGGCCTACATAGCCCATGAGCACGTGGGGCCGAAGCGGCTGGCGCGGCTGCGCACCTTCCCGGAGGACCTGGACCGGTTTCGGCCCTCTGGGGGCGGGGACCAGTTGCTCTTACTTTGGAATCGCAGGGGGTGGTCGGCGCCGATGGTGCTTACGGACAGGGGGCTGGATCTGTGGCGGCCGACGGTAGCCGTTGATGGAGAAAACAACCTGCACGTCGTCTGGAGCCAGCGGTGCGGGGGCAACTGGGAGTTGTTTCACCGCACGTTTCATCCGGACCGGGCATTGGGTCGGCTGGAACGCCTAACGAACCGGGAAGGAGCGGACATCAACGCTCGTGCCGTGCGCGCTGCGGACGGGACGGTCTGGATCGCATGGCAGGGCTGGAAGGGGGCTGACTTCCAGATCTTCGTGATGCCCCTTGAAGAGGGGGTGGATCCGATCGAGATTGGCCAGGCAGGTGCCAACGAGTGGAATCCCGACATTGCTGCGGACAGTTCGGGGCGTGTTTACGTGGTCTACGACACGTATGCACGGGGCAACTACGACGTTCGGCTGGCGGTGATCGATACGGCGAAGCGGGCGGTTGTTTCGATTCAACCCGTGGCCGATTCGCCCCGCTTCGAAGCGAATGCAGCGGTGGCGTGCGATCGTGAGGGCAGGGTGTGGGTGGCCTGGGAGACACGGGGCTACAACTGGGGAAAGGATCAGGGCGCTCATTATCGGCTGACGGGGGTCTTGCAGCCGGGAACGAGGCTCTACGCCCAGGCGGATGTCCACCTCGGTTGGTGGGATGGCAAGTGCTGGCGCTATCCGCGAACAACGCTTCGGGCGGCCATGCGACCGCGCTTCGGGCGCAGGCCAGGGCAGATGAGCTTCCCTAGGCTGGCGGTCGATGGCCAGGGGCGTGTCTGGCTCACGTTTCGCAAGCGGGAACGGTGGGTGGGACCGGCCGGTACGTACTGGCAGACTTACGTGACGAGTTACGACCAGAGGGGGTGGCTTGGGCCGATCGAAGTGGCCTACTCGGACAACCTACTGGACAACCGCCCGGGGTTGATCGGTCTGCCCGACGGCGGTTTGCTCCTGTGCATGTCCACCGACAAGCGTCTCCGTGCCCTGAACGCGGACCAGATCGGCAACGACCTGCTCGCTGCGGTGGTGGAAGCACAGGGGGCACCGGGCGAACCGGAGGGGCAGCGGGAGCATCCCACGCTTGTCCCCGATTTCCCGCCTCCGCCGGCCCATCCCAATGAGGACGAGGACGTGGCCAGGCTCAGACGGTTCCGGCTCAAGCTGGGCGGAAAGACGTACCGAATTGCTCGCGGGGAATTCCATCGGCACACCGAGATTTCGGCTGACGGTGGGGGCGACGGGGCGCTCGAAGACATGTGGCGGTACGCTTTGGATGCCGCCCGCATGGACTGGTTGGGCTGCGGTGACCACGACAACGGTGGCGGTCGGGAGTACACCTGGTGGCTGACGCAGAAGACCACGGACATCTTTTATCACCCCCCTACGTTTTTCCCCGTCTTCTCCTACGAACGGAGCGTCGGTTACCCGGATGGCCACCGCAACGTCATGTTTGCCCAACGGGGCATTCGTGTCCTGCCTCGTCTGGCTCCGCAGAAGGGGGAACCACGGAAGCCGAATGGCGTGAGCGTTCGGGACACGGCCATGCTATATCGCTATCTGGAGCATTTCGGGGGGATCTGTGCGTCGCACACGTCGGCCACGGACATGGGCACAGACTGGCGCGATTGGGACGCGGGGGCGGAGCCTGTGGTCGAGATCTATCAGGGGGCACGGCAGAACTATGAGCATCGTGGGGCGCCGCGGTCTGCCACCGGGCCGGACGATTCGATCGGTGGCTGGCGACCCCTGGGTTTTGTGTGGCGCGCCTTTCTGAAGGGGCACAGATTGGGCTTCCAAAGTTCCTCCGATCACGGCAGCACGCACATCAGCTACGGCATGGTCTTCGTGGAAGAAGCGTCGCGCGAGGGGGTGGTGGATGGCTTTCGCAAGCGGCACTGCTATGCTGCTACGGACAACATCCTGCTGGTGGTGACGTCGGGGGATCATCTGATGGGGGATGAGTTCAAGAGCAAGGCGCCGATCAAACTGCAGGTTCGCGTGGTGGGGACCGCTCCGATCAAGCAGATCGACGTGATCAAGGATTTCACGTACGTCTACGCCGTACGACCGGGCAAGGTAGAGCACGAGTTCGAGTGGACGGATCGGTCTATTGAGAGGGGAAAGACGAGCTGGTATTACGTCCGCGTCATCCAGGTGGATGGCCAGTTGGCCTGGGCGAGCCCGATGTGGGTGACGTACGAGTAGGGGCCGTGGGGGATGCGGGGCGGCGGTCGGTCAATCGTCGCCTCTTTTCTCCTCCACTACGATCACCGGAGCCCCGGGTTGTTCTTGGGCGCGCAGCCCGGGCGGCGGCGGACCTTCGGGATTTGCAGATGGTTCCGGGTTCTCCCGCTCTGCAGCTCTTTCTTCGCGAGGTCCCGATCGGTTCGGGTTTGTCGGGCGCAGCTCGCGGGGGGTGAGGAAGCCGTCTCGGTTCTTGTCGAGCTCGAGGAACTCGCGGATGCGATCGCGCGGCCACTCATAGAGGCCGATTTGACCGTCTTTATTGCGGTCGTACTGGTCGTACGGTGAGGGCAAACGGGACGCTCGTGACGAGCTGCCGGCACGTCTGGATGCGATAGGGGGAATGCCGCGACCCTTCACTTCCGTAGGGGGCTGCTGTTGCCCGGGCCAGCGGATAAACAATCGCAGGCGCCTGCCGGTTACGACCACTACGGGACGGCCTTCTTCTTCGGCGAGTTTCTGCTGGACCTTGCGGCGGACGCCGGCCTCGATCTCGTCGAGGCGCACGGGCTGGTCGGGATCGAGACCGGCTCGCTCCACGAGGCGGCGAAAGATACTCCGCATGCGTTCGGGCACTTCTTCCGGCCGAACGACGCCGTCGCCGTTCTTATCGAATCGCTTCAGCAGCGAACTTTGTGCCAGGCTCGGTGTGGTCGCCAGGCTGATCAACAGCAAAGACGCGAAGGAGATGACCGGCCACCGCACCATGCTTCGCCCTCGGTGTGGGTTCCTGCAATCCATTGTAGCCGACGGCCGCCCAGCTAGTCACCAGAGCGTTGTCCGGTTCAGAACTGTGCCCCTGGCCGATCGGGTGGTCGCAAAGGTCGCTCACGGGTACGTCGAAGTCGTCCGGGTGCAAGTCATCGGGTGGTATGTTCTTATGCTTCCCAGGGGTTGCAAGCGGCGGGCGGGTGTGGTAACGTGAAAAAAGGCGCAGGCACACCCACGTGCGTGGGGGCCCGCGCCTCGGGGTCTGGGAGGTTGTTCTTAGGACCAGAGGCGCGGTGCAACCCGCTCGGGGGGTGCCTGGCGCCGTATTTTCACGACCGGCACCGATCCCCGTGGGAATTTGCGAAGAAAGCCTCTCACGCGTGGGTAGCACACATCGCTAATCCCACCGCGTGAGAGGTGCCCGCCCTCGTTGGTAGATAGCGCCAATCTCACGCGGACTGCACGATTCCACGAGGTCAATACGTTAAGCGGGTGTGACCGCTCCTGGTCCGGGCGGCGGTGCAGCGCGATCTTCTCTATCTCTGTACGCCGTGCGCCGTCTATCGGTGCTGCCGGCAAATGTCGCTGTATACCGGTGAGGTAGCTGGCTGAGCGACACCGTCTTACGGGCGTTTGATCGAGCGATGGACATCGGGGCACTTCTGGTCAAAAACGGGCTGATTACGGCCGAGCAGCTCGCTGAGTTGCGACGGCGGGCCGAGGCGGAGCCTGGACGGTCGCTGATCGACCTGGGCCTTCAGGCGGGCTTGCTCGAAGAGCGGGAGGTCCTGGAGCTACTCGGCGGAATGATGGGCATCCCGGTGGTGGACTTGCATGACTTCAGCGTGCCGCCGGATGTGCTGGAGATGGTTCCGCCGCGGGTGGTCTTCCGCCACGGTGTCCTGCCCATCGAGCGAGCCGATGGGACGCTGAAGGTCGCCACTTCGGATCCGTTCAACGCGTATGCCCTGGACGAGATTGAGGCTCTGACCGGTTGTCGCGTGAAGCCTGTGCTGGCGCGGCGGAGCGAGATCGATCGGCTGATCAAACAACACTTCGGTCTGGGGGGCGAAACGGTTAGCGAACTGGTTGCCGAGCATTCGGATGTTGAGTACCTCGAAGAGACGGATGAGTTGGAGGCGCAGCTTGACGAAGAAGCTCGTCAGCCGTCCGTCGTGCGGCTGGTCAACGAGATCCTCCTTGAGGCGATCGAGCAGCGCGCCAGCGACGTCCATATTGAGTCGCAGGAGAGTGGGCTGAAGCTACGCTACCGCATCGACGGTGTGCTGCATCGTCAACCGGTTCCGCCCGAGATCGACCGGTTCCGCAGCGCCATCATCAGTCGTCTGAAGATCATGGCACGCCTCAACATCGCGGAAAAACGTCTCCCTCAAGACGGTCGAATCAAGCTGCGGGTAAAAGGGCGCGAGATCGATGTGCGTGTTTCTGTGATTCCCATGATCCACGGAGAGGGACTGGTGCTGCGAATCCTCGATAAGGGCGGGATGGAGTTCGATCTCCGGAAGCTCGGCATGGAGCCGGACACCTACGCCACGTTTCGCCAGCTCATCAAGCGGCCCCACGGCATTCTGCTGGTAACCGGTCCCACCGGCAGCGGGAAAACAACCACCCTTTACAGTGCGTTGCGTGACATCCGGGACGAATCGATCAAGATCATCACCATCGAAGATCCGGTGGAGTATCACCTGGAGGGGCTGAACCAGATCCAGGTGCATGCCAAGATCGGTCTGACGTTCGCCGCAGGACTGCGGAGTATCCTTCGTCATGACCCAGATGTGATTCTGGTCGGTGAGATCCGCGACCTCGAAACGGCAGAGATCGCGATCCAGGCATCTCTCACGGGGCACCTGGTTTTCAGTACCCTGCACACCAATGATGCGGCCAGTGCGTTTGTGCGCCTGGTGGACATGGGGGTTGAACCATATCTCGTCTCCAGCACCGTCGAAGCCGTGATGGCCCAGCGGTTGGTACGGGTGTTGTGCTCGAACTGCAAAGAGCAGTACGAACCGGACAGGCTCGACCTGCCCGAGGACTTTCCTTACGAGGAAGGGATGCGGCTGTATCGCCCGGTGGGGTGCCGGGAGTGTCGGAACACGGGCTATCGAGGGCGGATGGGGATCTTTGAGTTACTCGTTGCGAACGACCGTATCCGAGAACTGACGGTTGAGCGCGCCAGCGCCGCTGTCATTGCAAGGGAGGCTCGCTCCGCGGGGATGAGGACGTTGCGTGAGGACGGCTGGATCAAGGTGCGGAACGGGTGGACCACGGTGGAAGAGGTGCTGCGGGTGGCGGTTGTGTGAAACCGTGGCATGCTTGCGGTGTTGAACAGTTAGGAGCCGGGCGGTTGTGGTGACTGCCCGAAGAAATGCCTCAGAGAGGCGTGGCGACACGGTGGAGGAGAGGCGATGCTGAGACGAAGTGCGGTTTTGGCCGGTCTGCTCGTGGTGAGCCTGGCGCTTCCGGTTTGGGCGCAGCGTGGGCAACGTCCCGGACCACCGGGGGGCTTCCGCTTTGGATTCGGTGCCTTTGGCGGCGGAGGCCGGATGTTCCTCATCATCAATCCTGCTGTGCAGGAGGAGCTGAAGCTCTCGGAGGAGCAGAAAGAGCTGCTCAGGGACCTGCAGAACGACGTACGGGAGAAGATGCGTTCGCTGCGTGAGATTGAAGATCGCCAGCAGCGGATGCAGCGGATGCGCGAGATCGGTCGGGAGGCCCAGGAGCTTCTTGATGCGATCCTCGAGCCCGAGCAGAAGACTCGATTGGAGCAGATCGAGCTCCAACTTCAGGGGCCCCGTGCTCTGCTGCGTCGCGATATTGCGGAGAAGCTCGGGTTAACGGAAGAGCAGCAAAGCAAGATCCGCGAGATCTTCGAGAGCTTGAGGCCCGATTTCCGCCGTATTCGCGAGATGTCTCCGGAACAGCGCCGGGAGTTTTTCCGAAGCATGCGGGAGCGGGCGGAGAAGGCTCGGCAGGAGGCTCTTGCCGTGCTGACCCCCGAGCAGAAGGAAAAGTGGGAGAAGATGCTCGGTGCGCCGTTCGACGTTTCCCGGTTGCGTCCGCGCTTCCCGGGACGCCGACCCGGTGGTCCCGAAGGGCGGCCTGGTGGCCGGCGGCGTGGTCGGCCGGACCGCGATGCAGGCTAGCGAGTGACGATCGCGGCAAAGGAGAAAGTGGAGACGCTGTGGGGGCGGCGAGCAGCCGCCCCCTTTGTACCTTGGAGGACACAAAGGATTTTCTGGTCAGCACGGGTGCGGTCGGGAACGGGGGCGTATCGTTCCCACGGGGTGCCGTGGGGGCACAGGGCGTGTCGCGGTCAGGCTCTGTCCGGCCGGCGCGGCGGCAGCCCAACACGACCGCAAGAAGCGGCTGGAGAAGAATTAATGGGAAGGAAGTGCACCTGATTTGGCTGGTTAAGTGGACGTAAGAGTGGAATGGCCGTTTACGAGTACACCGCGAGAACGCGAACGGGGAACCTGGTTCACGGGGTCCTGGATGCGCCCAGCCAGAGAGAGGTGCTCAATCGGCTGGCGGAGCAGGGACTGTTCGTGGTTTCTGTCCGTGAGGGGCGCCAGCGGGTTGCTCGGCGCGGCGGGCGGGTCCGACCGCGCCACGTGGCGTGGTTCTTCGGTGCTCTTGCGGACTTACTCCAGGCCGGGGTCCCTCTGCTTCGCAGCCTGGAGGTGCTCGAGTCTCAGACGGCCAATGCCGCTTTTGCCGTGGTTGTGGAACAGATCCGCGCCGACGTTGCCGAGGGGAAAAACCTTTCCGAGGCCATGGCACGGCATCCCGCCGTGTTCAGCGAACTGGCGGTGAGCATGGTGCGAGCCGGGCAGGAGGGCGGCTTTCTCGAGGACGTCCTGCGTCGGATCGCGGACTTCACCGAGCATCAGGAGGAGATGAAGGCCCGGGTGCTGGGTGCCCTCGCTTATCCTGCTTTTCTCCTCTGCGTTACAAGCGCCGTACTCGTTGTGATGCTAACCTTCTTCGTGCCGCGGTTTGAGTTGATCTTTGCGCGGATGCGCGAGAGGGGGCAGCTCCCGTGGCTCACGGAGACGCTCCTGGCCGTCAGCAATGGCATCAAGGAACATTGGCTCTTGCTCGCCACGGTCGTTGCCGCGGTGGGTGCCGCCGTGTACGCGGTGATTCGAAGCGATGAGGGGCGCGCCTGGTGGGATCGGGTGAAGCTTCGCCTGCCGGTCCTGGGGGGCATTTGGACCGGATGGGCGGTGGCCCGGTTCAGCCGTATCCTGGGCACCATGCTGGCCAACGGTGTGCCCATCTTAACCGCTTTGCGGATCGCCAAGGACTCCACCGGCAATCGGGTCCTAGCCGAGGCGGTCGAGCGTGCCGCCGATAGTGTTGCGGCCGGGGCCACCCTATCGGCACCGCTACGAGCTGCCAACGTTTTTCCGCCAGACGTCGTTGAGATGATCTCGGTGGGCGAGGAATCGAATAACCTCGAGACGGTTCTCGTGCGGGTTGCCGAAACGACCGAGCGGCGGTTGACCCGACAGGTAGAGCTCCTGGTCCGCATGCTGGAACCGATGCTGTTGTTGGTGATGGCGGGCGTCACGCTGGTGGTCGTGGCGGCGCTGCTGTTGCCGGTGATGCGAATGGGCACAGCCCTGTAGTGCCGCGCGCCGCAGGTGAGCTGAAGAGCGCTATCTACTACTGAGATGCGGCAACGGGATCTGCCAGGTGGCCCATGTCTGGAGCGTGACCAGTCGGTGCGGACTTTGCTGGCACGGATTGGAGGTGTGGAGGAACGAGCGATGCGAGGTAAGCGTGCGGGAATCAGGCGAGTGGGCTTTACGCTGCTGGAAGTCCTCCTCGTTCTTGTGATCATCGGCTTGCTGGCCGGTATTGTGGCTCCCCAGTTCTTCGGCATTCAGAAGCAGCAGGAGATCAATGCCGCCAAGGCGCAGATCGAGTTGCTGGAGGATGCGCTGAACTACTACCGCCTGAACGCAGGGAGCTATCCCACTACGGAACAGGGGCTCCAGGCCCTGTTGACGCCACCCACCACGGAGCCGGTGCCCAAGAACTGGGCGGGTCCCTACCTTGAGACGAACAAGGCGCTGGTCGATCCCTGGGGGACTCCGTACTTTTACCAGTACCCGGGGCAGCATAACACGGACAAGCCGGACATCTGGTCGGCCGGGCCGGATCGTCAGCCTGGAACGGAAGACGACATTACGAACTGGGAGACGGAGACATAGGCTGTCGGGGCAGGTCGGAGGACTTCCCGCGCCCGTGGTCGGTGAGCTCGTGAGCTACGGCCGCCCCTGCTGGCACATCGTTACCGGGGGGCGGCTTCTGTGTGTCCTCCTTGGTGAGCGGCAATGAGACGCAATCCGGTGCGGTGCGGCGCGTTCTCGCTTCTGGAGATCATGCTCGTGCTTGTGATCGTTGGCGTTGTCGCGGCCCTGGCAGTGCCCGCCATGAACGCCGCCTTCGCCACGTACGAGGTGCGGCAGGCCGCACAACGCATCCGCACTCGGATCATCGAGGCGCGGCGTCGAGCGGTGGAACGTGGCGTCCCCTACGCGTTTGTTTATGTCGAAGGGGGGCGGCAGCATGGGTTTGCCGCGTGTCAGTCGCTCGCCGACCTTTTCACGCTGCCCGGCGCGACTCCCGTCCTGCCCGACGCGGTCCGCCGCAACCCTTACGACGCTCATCTCTTCGAACTGGAGGAGGGGTTCCAGATCGCCGCCGGTAGCCTGACGAGCCAGGGGGAGGAAGCGACCCGGCCGCAGATCACAGGTGCGGACCCCCTGTTGCTGCTCCTTACCCCCGAGGAACGGCTCACGGAACTTGCGGGCAGTCCGTGGTTGACGGAGGCGCTGCGCGCGACCGGGATCGATCGCTATGGCAGTGCGAACGGGATTGTGTGGCAACCCGATGGGACAACAACAGGGCTGGAACTCACGATTGTCGGCCCCCACGGGTTTGCCGTCTCGTTGACCGTCGACGGGGTGACGGGAAGAGTCAAGCTGGGTGAAGTTCAAAAGGTTTCCGGCGGGGAGCAGATCGCACCGTCCCAACCTCGCTTGCCAGGCTTTGATCGGAGGCTGCAGTGATGAACCGCGACGGCCGCAGGGGCTTCACGCTGCTGGAGGTGATCCTTTCCCTGGCCATTCTTGTCGGGTCCCTGGCGATCATCAGCAGGATTGTCGACATCGCTGCGCGCAATTCCCTCTACGCCGAATACCATGCCAGGGCGATCGATCTGGCAGAGACCAAAATGAACGAGATCGTGGCCGGCTACATCCCCCTTACTGCTACCGGCATTCAAATCTGCGACGATGATCCGGACTGGCAGTGGGAGCTGCAGGTGGTAGACGGACCGTTGCCCGGACTGAAGCTGGTCTACGTTCGAGTAGCCCCGAGCTCGTCCGGGGCGTTGGCGGACCTGCGTGAGCCCGTTTCGTACGAGCTGGTCCGGTACGTGCTGGATCCGGAGTACCTGGCCAGCGTGGAGGAGGAGTTGTCGGCTGAACCGGAGGAGTCGTCGGGAGCAGAAGAGACGTCCCCGGGGGCAGGTGATGGGGCATCCCGATAGGTGTTGCCTGCACAACGCGGCGTACCGTGGACTTGGTGGAGCAGCTCGTGGTGGCCGCCGCGCCGGTTTTACGCTTCTGGAGATGATCCTTGCCCTGTCGCTCGGAGTGGCGCTGATCGTGACGATCTACGTGGCGGCCAGTCTGCATTTGCGCATGGCGGATCGTGGACCGGCTACCGTTGAGTACACCCGCCAGGTGCAGGTGGCATTGGATAGGCTTGGCGACGACCTCCGCCACGTTCTCGCAACACCTCCGTCCGTTACCGCCGGCGGCATGGCTCCACAGGAGCAATCACCGTCAGCGGAGGAGGGGGGCGGCGAAACCGAGTCCGACACGCCCGCTGTGGGAGCCGTGCCGTACGGTCTGTGGGGGGACGTGGATGCGTTGGTCCTGTATCGGGTCATTCGCCCCCTTGATCTGGATCTGGCCGATGCCCTGCTTGGCCAGGGCATACAGGTGCCCCGTCCCGCCGTGTACCGGGTAACGTACAGCTTGCTCGAAGAGCGTGACGAGCAGGGCCAGGTGGTTTACGGGTTATACCGCAGTCAGGTGCCGGCAGGGTTTGAAGTGGACGCGGACGAATTGCCGATCGATCCCGCTGCCTACCCGCATTATCAGCGCCTCTTGGGCAATGTCGTGCTCCTGCAGTTCTCCTATTTCGACGGCCTAAGCTGGCTCGATGCCTGGGGGGACCTTGACCCGGTCGAGCCGCCGGTGGCGGTGGAGGTGGTGCTCGGAGTGGTGCCGCCGCCGGAGGTACATCGGGTCTCGGCTCGCACGACCGCCCTGGCGCAGACCTACGGCTTACCGCCGGGCACGGACGCGTTCCGCCTGGTGGTTCGGATCCCGGTGGCGGATCCGGCAGCAGCCCTGGATGTGTCCGAGGCAACCTCCTTCTAGGTGGCCGAGTCTGCGCCGCGGTGTGGCGGATCGGCTCCGACAAGCGGTGCGGCGAGCGTCGTCGGCTGTGGCAAGGGGGCAGGTGGTTTTGTGTGGAGGGTGACATTGAAGGTGGTGACAGAGCCGAGTGTACAGAAGCGAGCAGCGAGGTCCCGTTCCACGGGGGCCCCGGTGGTGCACCGCAGAGACGGTCTGATTTTGGTGGCCGTCCTGGTCA
>JALSID010000050.1 GCA_026981825.1 Planctomycetota bacterium | reverse complement strand
GCGCGTCTTCCGGTTCGTCCTCGGCCTTCATGTCCAGGTGACCACTGATGCGGCGCCCGTCGAGCTCCGGTGCGGCGAGGCGGTGTCTGGCCGCGACGCCGCCTGGCGTGGTGCTTGCCCAGGGGGCAGCGCTCTCCAAATCGGCCTGTGCCACGCGTGTGGTCGTCGGGGGGCATGAGCGGGGGGCCCCCGTCCGAGCGGCGAAGCGCCGGATGGCGGCGATGAGGTGGCCCTCGAACTGGCGCGCCACGATGTCGGCCGAGAAGTTACGGCGTACGAACTCGGCGGCCTGTGCGCCGAGCCGCGTGGCGTAGCGGCGGTCGGTGAGCAGCCGGATGACGGCCTGAGCGAACGCTTGGTCGTCGTCGGCAACGAGCAGGTGTTCGCCGTGTCGGAGCGGCAGGCCTTCGCAGCCGAGGGAGGTCGAGACCACCGGGAGGCCGGGGGCCATGTATTCGTAGATCTTCATCCGCGTGCCGCCGCCCATGTAGAGCGGCACGACGGCCACGGCAGCGGCTGCCAGGTAGGGGCGAGTGTCCGGGACGGTGCCGATCACGCGAACGCCTGGGATTCCCGAGACTTCGTCGATGAACGCCTGGCTGGGGTTGCGGCCGACGATCAGGAACTCGGCGTCGGGCACGGCGCGTCGGATGGTGGGCCAGATATGGTGGCAGAAGTGTGCGACGCCGTGGGGGTTGGGTACCCAGTCGAGGCCGCCGATGAAGAGCACGCGGTGTGACTGCCGGTCGGGTTGGACGTTTTTGTAGTAGTCGATGTCGACGGCGGTATCGATGACGTAAATGTGGCGGGAGTCGTAGAGCCGTTCGAAGAGGGACTTATCGCGTTCGGAGATGGCGATAACGGCGTCGAAGCGGGGGAGCATGCGGCGTTCGAAGCGGAGCATTTTGCGGGCGTTGAGGGCGAAGAGGGCGCGCCAGGTTGCGTGTGGTGCTCGAGCGGCCTGGCGAGCGAAGATCTCGGCTTCGACGTTGTGTTGGAAGAGCACGATCGGCCAGCGGTTGAGCTGTTCGCAGTTGAGCGCCGTTTGGACGAAGTCGCAGATGACCACGTCGGGATCGATGCGGTGGCAGAGCTGCTGGACGGCTCGGATGAGAGCCTGGTCGCGATCTTTGTAGGCGTTGAAGGGGGCTGGGTGAAGGATACTACGCGCTAGGGCAATCCAAAATCCGATCGAACCGCGAGGGGGAGTTTGCGTGGGCACGGAGTGGCAGACGGCGCCGGGCAGGCCGCCGTGAGTGTTTTCCTGCGGGCCCTTGGTCTGGTCGGGCGAAGCGTTGTACACGAGGTGCAGCTCGTGGTGTTTCGCCAGCCACCGGAGGATCTGGAGCGTTCGGATCTTCCCTCCGGTATCGGCCGGCAGAACATGCCACTTGGAGAGGAAGAGGATCTTCATTTGCGAATTTGACTCGCTCGGCCGGGCCGCCGCATGTCGTTGCGGGCGACAGTCGCTACGGCCTCCCGCGTCTGTAGGGGTAAGAAACCGCGCGCCTGCGGTGAGGGGGACCGCAGCACGTCTCATGGCAGCGCTTCGGTTCCCGGCGCGGCTCCCGGCTCCCGTCCTGCTGTCACCCACTCAGCGGACGTTGGCTCCACGACGCGACTCGCTTCAAGAGCCCCGCCGCGCATCGAGCCCCACTGCAGCGAGGGCATAGACCACCGGCTCGGCGGGCACCCTGGCGCGCACACCGACGCCTAGGCCGAACGCCAACGTAGACAGCAGGAGCACGATCACTGCGGCAAGTAACACACATCTCCAGGAGTCGGGTTTCCGCAAGCACGTGTACGCCCCCGCGATTGCGCATGCGAGAGCTGCCACCCAAGCGAGGATCTGCCACCCGGTCAGAGCGACCACCGCCCCCGCTGCGCAACGTGCGCGGGGTGCAGCCTGTGACGCCGCTAGAATCAGGCACTGCCTTGCACCTAGGGCGTCGCCGAAAAGCAGCTTTGTCAGGAAGCGCGCCGAGTGCTCGAGCTGACGCCGGACGGCGGTGTACGCGACTCCTGTAAGCAGCGCGCCGGGCCGGTCTAGGAGAACCGACGGGAGCCTACGCCGTAGGTGTTTGTAGAGCTCCTTTGCTGGCAGGGCTGACAACCAGGGGTTCTGCAAGTCACGGTACGACGCAAGTCCGTGCTGCTTGCGTATCGGCTCACGGGCGGCACGATGATCGAGGCCGTCGACGATCTGGTAAGGCAGAGCGCCGACGTAGTAGGCGAGGTTCACGTCGGCAATGACGGATAGGGTGGGCCGGCCCAAAATGCGGTAGTTTCTGATCAACCAGGGGCAGATCGTCAACAGCAGCCCTGCTAATAGCGTAGCGCTCATGGCTAGCCTGGACCGGAGGCCCTTCCCGGGGGCCAGAAGTGTCGCTCCTGCGCAGGCTAGCGCAACCTTGTCGGCCAGGGGCCGCGTGAGCGCGGACAGTCCGAAGACCACGCCGGCGGCCGCGAACCACCCCAGCCGGTCGCGTGAGAGGCCAACCGCCAGGAGCGCTAGGGCACCCAACATCAGGTCTATCGAAAGAGTCTCGGTGAGGCACTCTGGTACCAGTTCCAAGGCGGCAAGATCAAGTGCGTAAGCGGCGCCGGCTAAGCTCGCCCACCGCACGGAAGCTCCTGCGCGCCGTGCGAGCACGGCAACACATGCAGCCGAGGCACCGTGTAGAAGCGCTTGGAAAGCATAAACGCCGACCAGTCCCGCTAGAGACCAGGTCGCATATACGAATACAGGGTACAGGGGCGGTCGGGTGACATCCGGAACATAGGGGGGCCTGGGAGCGCGGGAGTAAACCCCCTGCTCGAACCAATTCTGTCCAAGCGTGAAGTACCCAGCGGCATCCTTGCGCAACTCCCTGGGTTCAAGGGGCAAAAGATCTCGCCACGCGAGGGCGGCAATGGCCACCCCCGCGGCGGCTGTCCCGAGCATGAAGACGGGCAGGCACGTGCGGAGCCACTCGGTGCCGAGGGCCCCACCGGGCTGCGATGCCTCGGCTTCTGGCCCGGGGTGGGACGGGAGCGCCCCGCCAGTGCCCGCGCGCTTGCAGACTGAGGACACGGAGAGTTCGCGCGAAGTGGTCACGTTCGCGATCTGGCTAAGGCTAGCCTGGCTGGCGCCGCGACCGGTCACCGCCCAAGGACACCGGCGACCCCGTAGCAGGGCGTCACCGCTGCTGAAACGCGTCCCCGCCCATCGGCGGCTACAGATGCCGGCCTGCTATCCGCGGGACGCTGCCCGCCCACGTTGCGGTTCAGCCAAGGGGGTTGTAGCGGTAGGCAAGGTGGAACGCTGCGCGCCGGCAATTCCGGCACGCACCCGCTGGAATACCCCTGTCCAACGAGGGCCATGTACGCTCCTGACCGCGCTGCCCCGCTAGTCCGGCTCCCGGCCCGGTGCGCGGGATCGATGAAAACTCGTTTAGGTCCCCCGAACCACGGCTTTGGTGCCGTCGGCCATCCTCCGGACGCGTTTGCTCGGGTTGCCCGCTGGCAGACTGCGGGACCCTTGCCGTCACAGCGCCCTGAGGCGTAAGTCGGTAGCTTACGGCCCTACAGGGATCTGCTGGGGGCGCCGTCCTGACTGGCCTCGTAGGAAACAGCGGTGGTTGCGGAGACGGGTCCAGAAGGAGCATTGGCCCGTGTCACGTGCGCCCGCCGGCCTACTTCAGTAGCCGGTCGTAGACTTCTTTGTGGGCTGCGGCCACGTGCTCCCAGGTTCGGTGGCGGAGTACCCAGCGCCGAATCCCGTCTCTGTCCCAGGAGCGGCGTAGCGCAGTCCCGATAGCTTCCGCGACGGCGCGAGTTGAAAAGCCTTCGCACAGGACGCCCAATTCCCTGTTTGCCAGGAGCTCTGGGGCTTCTCCCGCCGGGGTTGCGACGACCGGGGTACCGCAGGCCAAGGACTCGAGCAGGACATTCGCACTGCCTTCCCGAGCAGAGGGTAGCACGAGCACGTCCGCCGCACTGTACCACCACCTCAACTCTTCTCGCGGCTGGGGCCCAACGAGCACGCATCGCGAGCTGATGCCTAAGTCCTCGACGAGCCGCCTGATGTACCTTTCCGAGTTTACACCGCTTGGCCGTGGGCCGCCGACGATGACGGCGTGGACCTCGTCTGGCAGCAGGGCGAGCGCCTGAAGCAAGACGTCGACTCGCTTTTCGGGTGCGAGCGCACCGACGAACAAGACGACGCGCCGACGTTCAGGGAGGCTCAGCCGCTCTCGGGCCACCGATTGGGGTTCCGGGCGAAAGAGCTGCGTATCGACGCCGTTGGGGATGACGACGGGTCGGCAGCGTGGCGCTATCGAGCGAACCCGCCGCGCCAGCTCTTCGCTCAGGCACACCACCGCGTCCATCGCACGCAGCGCGCGGCGCACGCCCACGCCCATCAAGGGCGACCGGGCATGTACGTTAACATCGTCGCCACGTACGACGCCCACCGTCGGTACACCGTGCCGGCGAGCAATTCGCACAGCCGGTTCTCCGAACGGATGCAGCCAGTGACACTCCACAAGCTCTGGGTGGAACGCGTGCCGGCTTAGCCAGTGCATGGCGTCGCGGAGGCAGCGCTGCTCAGCAAAGAACCTTGTGATGCCTCGGATATACGGCAGCCGCAAGCGCCACACGCGCACGGTACCGCCGGTCCGCACCTGGAGGTCTGGACTATCTTCGCTCAGTCGGCCTCCGTCGCCTTCCTCGCATGCCCGCTCCAAGTACGGCTCGAGGTGGTACGACAGGACCTCAATTCTCCATCCCGTGGCCCTGGCGACAGCGGTAACGCGCGAGCGGACGGCCGGACCAGCAGTGCAGCGGCTCGACGGCAGATAGTACCAGGTCAGCACCAGCACGCAGGGTTACACCGAGGTGGTCCACGGCGTACTCAGGCAGACGAGGCTCCTGCTCTTTACCTGGTGAAGAGGAACCTCAGTAGAGATCCGACACATCCAGAATTGAAAAAACAGAGGTCCCGTACTTCACGGGTAGCTCCCACTGCCTTACGCGTTGCCCGGTGCGCCGGTCAAGCTCCACGATGCGCGCACGGCGAAGATGCTCGGGAGCCCCCCGACGCGCGGTCAACCCGGCCCACAAGCGGTTGTCGGATACATAGAGCTCTCGCAGAAAGCCCTCCACCAGCTCGCTGGTTACAGCGACGACTTCCTGGCACTTTGCGGCTGGGCCAAGCTTGACTGAGCGTATAACGTTGGAGGCACAGTCTGTGACGTATAGTGTGTCTCCGACAACCAGCCCGTCGTGCGGCCTACCGAGGCCGCGCGCCAGGATCGTGCCAGACTTGAGCGTGAGCACTTCGCCGGTTCCGAAGACAGTGACGAAGATATCACCTTTGTACGGAAAGCAATGGTTTGGATGGAGCACGTGCGGGCGTAGGTCTGCCTTTCGGTAATCCCCCACGCGCTGCGCAATTCGCAGGAAGCGTCTGGGGTAGAGCATTTTTTTGTAGTACGGGAAAGAGCCATTCCGCGTTAGGTGGGGGTAGAAGTCCTCACCACCTGTTCGCCGCCGCCACGCTCGTCGTGCTGCCGTCACCGTTACCCGGTAGAACGCCCTGAACCTGCGCCCTGCCCATTCGAGCAAATTCCACGTCCGGACGATGCGCAGACTGTCCAGGTCGAGCTCGTCGACGCACTCGAGACCGGAGTTGCAAACCCA
>JALSID010000049.1 GCA_026981825.1 Planctomycetota bacterium | reverse complement strand
GGTCGGGGGGCGCGAGTCTCGCTTTGGCTGGCGCGGCGGGACGAAGAGTCGTTTAGCAGCGAAATGCCCGCGTGGGAGCCGTCAGGTAGGTTCTTTGGGGGAACGCGCCCGGGGAGACTGCGTAAGAGGGCCCTGCGGAGGAATCAGGTGGCAACCAATGGTACTCGTGTGGTGCACTTCGGGGCCTGCGTAGTTCGGACGCCCGAATCGGACTCTTTTGGGGGCGGACGGCTGGACTGGAGAAACGACGGTTTGGTTCACGCGCGTCCGGGACAGCAGAGGGCGTCGGCGGAAGTTGTGCACCGATGGGCAGATTGGCCAAACGGCATGGCGCCTGTGTTTGGTAAACTGGAACGCAGTTTCAACGGCAGGATTACGAGCACGCCAACCATGGGGGGCGTAGCTGTGGTTCACACAGTTCAATCCGTTTTCATCGCGATCGTTCTCTTGCTTTTGAGTGGACAGGCGGAGGAGCCGCTGCAGCAAGAGCCGAATACCTGGGTCAAGCGTAGCCCGCTGCCTGGTGGTCCGCCATCACCGCGGCTTGGCTACGAGGGAGCTTGCGTTTACGACACGGTCCGGCGGGTGATGATTCGCTACGGCGGTCATAACCAGGGGGGTGGGGGTGAGCAGGGATCGGAGGTCTGGTTGTTCGACCCGCGGACCGCTCGGTGGAGGCTGATGCTGCCGAACACGTCCCCTCCGGGTGTCTGCTGCGCACAACAGGCTGTTTTTGACCCGGTGTCGGCGCGCTTCATCCGATTTCCCGCCTTCAGTGGCAGCCACGGCTGGCAATGGTTCCGCGAGATCTATCTCAATGATTCCACCATCTGGGTGTACGATCCGGACGCCAACCGATGGACGAACTTACGCCCCCTGCCGGCGCCCCGGGTCAATCCGCTGCGGTGTGCGTCGTGGGACGGGGAATTCCAGGTGGTGGTCGTTTTTGGTGGCGAAGGAAACCGGGAAGGCACGGTCGTGTACGACCCCTATACGAATCAGTGGTACTGGATGCGGCCGAAACACCAGCCCCCGTTCCGCAGCGCCGGGAACATGGCGTACGATTCACAGAACAAGGTTCATGTCCTGTTCGGCTCTCAGTTCAGCGACGACCCGTTCACCTGGCTGTACTCGCTCCGCGACAACCGCTGGGAACGACGGCGGCCGGATCCAAGCCCGCCGACTGACCGGAACGACGCCGTACTGTGTTACGACAGCATCCACGGCAAGATTATCGCCGTTGTCAAGATCACGACCGGTGAGCGAGAGCAAGCGAAGCATCGTCTGGAGACGTGGACCTACGATGTGGCGACCAATCGTTGGACGCGGATGCAACCGCTGCGCGAGCCTGATCCGTCGGGGAATCGCGCCAGGCAATTGATGTTTGCACCGGACTTGAACGTGGCGCTGTTGGAAAACCGCGTCGGGCGCCGCGAAAACGCGCCACCAGAGCAGCAGATCTGGACCTATCGGCTGGCTCCACGAGTTGCGTCACAGCCGCTGCCACGAGTGAAGGGCTTGCGCGCCACCACAAGGGAGGGGGGCGTCATCCTGACGTGGGATCCCGTTCAGGATGATCGCGTCCGTGGCCTTGTGGTCGAGCACGCCGTCGCGGATGTGCCCTGGCGCGCGCAGTTTCGCGAGGTTGCCACTCTTAGCCCAGACGAGACCCGCTTCGAGCATGCACCTAAGCTCAGCGGTGTGCCACTCTACCGCGTTCGGTGCCTGGACCGGGACGGGCGGACCGGCCCACCGAGCCAGTTCGTCCGCGCCCAGCCGCGGATTATCGAGCAGATCGTGGTGTCTGTAACAAGCCCCAGGGCAGTACGGCTGTCGTGGCAACCGCCATCCGGAGCTGAAGACATCGCGGGCTATGTCGTGGAGCGTGCCCCCGTCGCTGTCCGGACGAACGAACAGCTCACGCGCATTGCCGAACAGACTCCACCTGGTGAGACGCCTGCGGTCGGTGCCGTCGAGGCGATCGGTCGGTTTCAAAGGATCGCGACGTCGGTGCGCGGCTGCGAATACGAGGATGCCGAAGTGGACCTCGGACAGCCCGTTGCTATCGCAGAGCCCGTGTTCCGCCGGAAGTTCTCTCGCGAGCATCTGCGCGAAGGGCGCCCCTATCCTTGGGCCGTCTACGCGTACCGCATCCGTGCGGTCAACCGGCTGGGAATCGAGAGTGGGCCGTCGCCTTATGCACTGACGATTCCATCTTCCCCCCAGTTTGTCTTCGCTCGTGAGGATGGGGACCGGTGTGAGTTGAAGTGGGCGCCAAATCCCGAGCAGGGCATTGTGGGCTACCGGGTCTATCGGATGGACGGTCGCTTTAGGGGGTCGGCGGTGCATCCTGTGCACACGGGTTTGATCAAGTCGACGAGGTTTGTGGACCAATCGGCCGGCAAGCGGACTCGCCGCTACTACATTGTTGCAGTGGATCGCTTGGGCCAGGAGGGAGCCCCGTCGGCTCCCGTGTGGTACCGCCGCGAGTGGCAGCGGTTCTATGAGCCGTTTGTGGGGGAGTGGCATCAGTAGGCACGGCAGTCTTCCGGCCCTCGCTTCGGGCCGTTCGGAGCCTCGGCTGGTCCGGTGTTCTACCTTCCCTAAGGCAACGAGCTGTTCCGTTGGTGTGACTGCACGTTCTTCGTTGTGTGACTCATCCTGCGGTCGCGTCGGGCGTTGCGGTGGAAGGCAAAGGATTATCGGGAACCTCGTAGTTGCCCACAGCGCTGTGCTGCTTGATCGCGGCCATGCCGGGTGTGCGAACCATGTAGTTCTCCGAGGGCGGGATCTGGGGCCGAGGCTTGGCAGCGATCGTCGGGGGAGTGACGTGGACGATTGCTGCTACGGCCGCTGATAGCCGGATATCGCTCGGATCGAAGGCGTCGGCCGCCGGTTGTTGGCTGTGGGCGAGTTGGATGCATCCCTGGTCGGGGATTCAGCGGAGGACCCGCATGTCAACACGGACGATCGGAGCCGCGCAAGCAACTCCCCCATAAGCGGACAGATTAGGTGCGATCATCCACCTGGAATAGCGCCGCGTGGCAACTGAAGCCGGCGCCGAAGGCTAATAGCACCCCCAGTCCCGTGACCGGATTGCTGGCAAGGAACCGGTCAACCACAAAGAGGGAGGTGGGGGACGACATGTTTCCGCACTCGCGGAGCACTTCATAGGACCAGATCAAACGTTCTGGCGTCAGAGCGAACACCTCAGCGATTTGTTCCAAGATCCGCGTCCCGCCCGGGTGGACTAACCAGTGTCGGACGTGGTGAGGTTCGAGTGCGTGCCGTGCCAGCAGGCGGTGCACGGCCGCTTGTGCAGCTGACGCTGCCAGGTGGGGTACGCTTTTGTCAAGCCGGTTCCGTAGTCGGGTTCCCTGATACACCAATCGTAGTCGCTCGCGATGCCGAGGCTGAATCTCGCTGACAAACTCCAGGAAGCGAATTCGCGGGCTGCGGTTGCTCACGAGGGCAGCGGCGGCACCGTCCGCGAAAAGCGCGTTGGAGACGATCAGGTCGGGGTCTTCGCCAAAGACGGCGGTGGCGCTGCAGACCTCTACAGCCACCACCGCAGCGATGCGGGGGGCAAGCTCGGGTGCCAGATGACAAGCCAGATCCAACGCGGGCAGCGATGCGCCGCAACCCATTCCGACCAGGTCGTAACAACGGGTGCTGCTCTCCAGGCCCAGACGCTCATGGACGTACGAACTGATTCCTGGGCAGAGGTATCCCGTGCACGTGCAGCAGACCAGGGCTCCGATCGCCGCCGGATCGATTGCAGCTCGTTCCAGAGCCTGGGCCAGAGCGTCCGACGCGAGCCGGGGGGCCGCTGCCTCGAACCGCTCCCGTGCCTGTTCTGGGGATTCCCGGATCAGCACCCGCGGATCTTGGCACGCTAGTGCCCGTTGTTCGATGCCCGCCTCCTGACGGAACACTCGGTCGATGAGCCGCACGGCGGCCGGCCGCAGGCTTTCCGTGCCGACTTCGTGATACATGCGGCGCAGCGTCTCCTGAGGCCAGATGGGCTCCGGCCGCGCCGTACCGACTGTCACGATACCCACTCTCTGCATGGCCGCGCTCTCGTTCACGAAACCTGGGCCGCCTGATAGAGCCCGCGGAGGATCCAGCTTGCCGAGGCGAAGAAGTTCCCCGTGCAGTGCAGCGCCCGACTCAATCCGCTGGCGTATCCGAAAGTGGCCCCCAGCGCCCGACTGAGCCGCCGCTTGGTGCTGAGTCTTTCGTGCCAACGGGCAAGGTAGCGCGACTGGACCTGGCGCTCCCGTCGCCGCCAACCGAGCCAAATCTCCTCGGCAGCCCACCTGCCGGTGAGCAAAGCCGCCGTCATCCCCTGGCCCGTTGCTGGCTCCAGAGTTGCCAGGGCATCGCCAACGTAGAGTACGTTGACGCACTGCGGTCGGGCGATCTGGAAGGCGACGTCAGCGATCGCGTGTAGGGAGCGAATGTCAGCCCTTAGGAGTCGTCTGATCCGTGGCCAGGAGCGGAATTGTTCGTCGAGCGCCTGCAGTATTCTTGCCCGGTGACGGCGGAGGACAGCGGGCATCACCAGACCGCACAGGTTGACAAGTCCTTCCGCAACGGGGGCGGTTCCAAAGTAGCCGTTGGGCACGGCGTAGAGTTCCACGGCCGCAGGCCACTTCGACGGGGGCACCGCAAGGTGGCACTGGATCGCACACGCCCCCATTTCCCCGCTGCGGATCAAGCACCCTGTGCGACGCACCACCACGGAACGGCGTCCATCAGCGGCCACCACCCAAGTGGGCCGGTAGAGCACTCGTCCCCCCGGACTCTCTGCCACCACCCCCTTGACCCGGTCACCGTCGACCAGTATGCGTGCCACACGCGTGCGGAAGGAAAACCTGGCACCGGCCCGAGCCGCTGCCTCAGCAAGAAGCAGGTCAAGGCGAGCTCGAGTGATTCCTACCGGCCCCCCGTGTATCGGCAGCGCCACGTGGACGGAACGCTCCGGCTCCAGCCAAACCTTCAGTTCGCCGATGGGTACCGCCGCACGGCGCACAGCCTGGGCCGCTCCCAGGGCTTCTAGGGAACGCCAGGCGCCCGCGGCCAGGAACTCGCCGCACACCTTGGCACGGGGAAACCGTTTCGCTTCCGCGACGTGCACAGCCAGGCCGCGGTGCGCCAGTTCCAGCGCTGCCGCAGAGCCTGCCGGTCCTGCCCCCACCACCAGCACGTCGCAAGAGATTTCACGCTCAACGTCCATGTCGTTCCCACCGACGTCGAACTCACACGTACCATGGTCACGTCGCGCCCCCCTCGTCGCGCAACCCGGTCAGACAAATGCGGAAGCCCGGATGCCGCCTGACCTCCCAATGGAACCCTTCCACACTCCGTCCCAGGGCGTAGAGGTCCTCCGCAACGAACCCCTTACGAATCGAAACGGCTCCGTCGTAGCGGATAATCTGGTCGTTGGTGAAAAGCAAGCTCCACAACTGCCAGCCAAGCCAGGCGAAGCGATGCCGATAGAGGTCGTTGATGATCACAGCCCGCCGCGCGACCCGGCAAAGCTCGGAGAAAAGCCGCTCCAGAGCCGCTCCGCTGAAGTGATGCAAGAGCATGCTGGCCGTGACCACATCAAAGGAGCGGTCGGGAAACGGCAGCGCTTGCCCTGACGCACATACCGGCACCACCGACCAACTGGCCGCCTGCTCGAGCAGGCGGGGGCTGAT
>JALSID010000048.1 GCA_026981825.1 Planctomycetota bacterium | reverse complement strand
TTCAGGAGGTCGGGGGTTCAAGTCCCCTCGGCTCCACCAAAATCACCGGATCGCCCGCGCCGTTTTCATCCGTTCAAGCCGAGATCCCGAGGCGGCCGTCGTGCTTGGCACGCGAACGGGGCTCGGTGGCCGCATGTACCGCCGGCGCCACGGTGTCGTAGCGGCGGATCGAAACTGCGCGCTGCGCTGCGCACACCCCGGGGGGCGCAACCCCGCAGGTGCCATCGCGTCCGATTGGACGCGCGAATCCACCGCTAGGAGCGAATCCGCTCAGCCGTATCGCATCCCTCGTGCTTCCGCAGCCGCACGCGACCCAGAGCCCGATCTGTCTCGGATCGAGCCGCATCCGTAACCCCACGCAGGCCCGGAAGGGCACCGGTTGCGCCCCCGGCCCGCCGGCACCTCCCGCTCGGCGCACGCTCCCGGGCACAGGGCACGCCGGCCCCGCGGCTTGCGGGACCCCCGGCGGCGGCAGCCCCGCTGCCGCATCCCCGAAGCCACCTCTCGCGAGTCGACGGCGCAACCGGGCTTGCCCACAGCTGCGTGCGGCGCACGGGGAACCTTTTTTCCTCATGGCGTTCCTTCGGCTCACCCACGCCTGCGCATGGCCCATCCAGGCGAGGCGACAAGACCGGCAGACGCGCGTCATCCGTGGGCTTCTTCTCACCGATGACACCCGCCTCCTGCTCATCGAGGTCAGCTGGTATCGGGGGATGTGCATCGCCGCGCGGGCGACGGCGGCGCCCTTGTGCCCTGCATATGGGCCCAACCGGGGCGGGTCCGCGAGCACGCCCGCCTCCTCGGCCGATGGGCTATGCTTCTACGACCTCGTCTCGGCACCCGAGCGCATGCAGGCGGGCCGCTTTCGCGATCGGATCCTCCCCGGGTTCAGCGAAAAAAGTCGAGCGTGATCGCGATCTCCCGGGCGAGCCCTTCCGTGGGAGCAAGGCGTGCCTGATCGGGGCGGTGCCGAGTTGCCGGCGGGATCGGGCGGCACAATCGCGCATGGGGAGAATGGCTGGAGGGCGGTTCGGGCTAGGGGCGCAGGCGTGCCGGACGTCCGGGCTGTGGATGTCCTCATCGAGACTGCGCCCCGGGGATCCCGGCGGAGCGTCGGGGTACGGGGCGTTTGCACGCCGCTCGCGGCGGCCGTGATGGAAGGCCGAAGCGCCGCCCGAAGCCGCGCGGCGCTGCACGCGGTGCCCTTCGGCCGGGGAAGAGCGCATCGATCCCGGCTGGCCATCGCTGGAACCCCGGTCCCGCCGCCGGGGGCGCCAAGCACGGCCAGCGACCGCGTGCAGCCTTTGGCGCCACCGAGCGGGCACGTCGACCGGCCACGCCCCGGCACCCTGATGCTCTCTGCTTATGCGCGGGCGGCCCGTGAACGTCCCTTGTGGGTTCCGAGGCCGCGCGCCACCACAGCGCTTCCTGTACGCGGCACCCACGGTGCTGTGGGCGCGCGTGGGTCGAGCACGCTCCGGTGATCCGCGTTTGAACCGCCACACCTCCTCGCCGTTTCGGCGCTCCTTCGCCTTGGAGCCCCTTGACAATACGGGCACACGATTGTGTGGTGCATGCAACCTGCAGCATTGATCGCAGGGGTTGAGGGGGAACGCCTCCGCCGGGCGTCACCGCAGCGCCGCGGGAGGTACCGGATTGATGGACGAGCGGACGGGAACTGCTGGTCGTGGTGTCGACAGGATGTGGGCATTGTTCCGTCGTTCAAGACACCGACCTTTGCGCCGACCGCCTGACCTCACTGAGCCGGGCCGGACCACGGCGTCGATGTGCCCGCCGCTGGCGACCGCCTCTTACGGATCCAACGGATCCCCCCAGCCCCAGCGGGAATTCGAAGGATGAGGAAAGCCGCGCAGTGATCTGAATAGGCCGTCTTTTTATGCCGGCTAATTCGGAAAACGAGTAGATATTATCAAACAACACCTTACCATGCCGCTTCAAACCAGTCCCACAGCTTTGTCTCCCTCGCTTCCCGGAACGGACACGTGGCGAACCTCTCTTGTCCGTGCACTGGACGGGCTGCCTCTCCGTGTGCGACGATCGATCATCATCGCCTACGATTTCTCGGTTGCCGGATTGTCGTTTCCTGTTGCAGCTTGGCTTCGCCTTGGATCTTTGAGCGGCGATGAGGCGCTATGGGCGGTCCAGATCTGGGCGGTGCCGTTTTTCCTGGTGCTCTTTGGTGCCGCCTTCATGGCCTTCGGTTTACACAGGGCGATGTGGCGATACGCTTCGCTCTGGGATTTATTCAATATTATTTGTCTATCTGCGGTATCGGTCGGAGCGCTGCATTTGGTAATATTTCTCGTCCAGCGGCTGGAGGGCGTTCCCAGGTCGTTGCCGATCCTGCAGTGGGGTGTCCTCGTCTTCCTTCTTGGTGGCTCGCGGCTTGTTTATCGGCTCCTGCGGGAAGGTGACTTCGCCCTGGCCCTGAGGTGGCGTCGGGAGAAAGCGTACCGACACCCTCTGTTGCTCGTTGGTATCGATCCCACGACGCCGAACCTGATTCGAACCCTCAACGGGCGCACGCGCGGCCTTTACGGGATTGTCGGCGTGTTGTGCGATGAGCGCGATGAAATCGGCAATCGGAACATCGGCGGCGTGCCCGTTCTGGGCACGACACGCGATCTTGAACACGTTGTTACTGCACTTACCCGCCGCCACGGACGACCTGTGCAACTTCTGATCGCGAGCAGCTTTCCGCCGCGCAAGGTGGCGGTGATTGTGGAGCAAGCGCGGCGCCTTGGGATTGAGCTTTACCGCACAGCGGATCCACTGGCCTTTCGCGCCGTCGGTTCCGATGCTTTGGTCGAGCTGCGTCCGGTCGCGCTCGAGGATTTGCTCGAACGTCCTCAGATCGCCCTGGACCGGGCGGCCGTTGGGCGCTTCATCGAGGGACGGCGCATTCTCGTCACCGGGGCCGGCGGCAGCATCGGCAGCGAGCTCGTCCGACAGATCGCCGCTTATCAACCCGCCCTTCTCGCCCTGCTGGATCACGGGGAATATAACTTGTTCAATATCCAGCACGAAATGCAGACTTTGTATTCCGACATTCCTTTACATGCTGTTCTCTGCGACGTTCGGGATCGCGGTCGTCTGGAAAAAGTATTCGAGGACATATCCCCCGAAATCGTCTTTCATGCTGCGGCCCTAAAGCATGTCCCTTTGGTTGAGCTCAACCCGCGTGAAGGCGTGCTAACCAACGTCATAGGTACCCGACACGTAGCTGATCTTTGTGTGACCAACCGTGTCTATGCAATGGTGCTTATTTCCACCGACAAAGCCGTCAATCCCGTGAATGTGATGGGCGCAACCAAGCGGCTCGCCGAGTTGTATTGCCAGGCACTTGATTGGCATCCTTCAGAGTCTACCACAGCATGGCCGCGTTTCATCACGGTTCGCTTCGGTAACGTGTTGGGCTCGAGTGGATCGGTGATCCCGCTGTTTCAAAAACAGCTCGAGCGCGGCGGGCCCTTGACGGTGACGCATCCGGACATCGAACGGTTTTTCATGACGGTGCCGGAGGCCGTAGGGCTCATCCTTCGCGCGATGGCCTACGGGCTCGAGCACGCCGAGGAGCGGGGGCGCATCTTTGTCCTGGATATGGGCAGACCGGTGAAGATTGTCGACATTGCCCGGAAAATGATCCGACTTGCCGGATTGGAGCCTGATCGCGACGTGCGAATCGTATTCACCGGGCTGCGGCCTGGCGAGAAACTCCACGAGGAGCTTTTCGATCGGACCGAACGATGTGTCAAACGCACGTCCGACGGCTTGCAGATCGCCGTCTCCCCACCACGCCGTGTTGACGAGTTGCGCTGCATGGTGGATCGTCTAGCCCAGGCTTGTCGGCATGCGCCGGCGTTCGAGATCGCAGCCCTTCTACAACAGGCACTTCCAGAATACGCACGGACCAGGACATCATCCGCTGCCTAAAGATGGTTGTAGTCAGGGATTGAGGTGGGAACGACACTGGGTGTTGAGAATGCGGGTGCCATTCTTTGACTATGCCGCGCATTTCAAGGAGCATGAAGGGGAGTATGTGCGCATTTTTCGCGAGGTGATGGGGCGCGGCGCTTTCATTCTACAGCGGGAAGTCGAGGAATTCGAACAGGCACTCGCCGAGTTCGTCGGTGTCAAACACGCGATCGCGGTGGCAGACGGCACGAACGCGATGCTGCTTGGTTTCCGTGCGCTTGATCTCCCCGCCGGAGGGGAGGTCATTATGTGCTCCCATACGTACGTAGCCACTGCGGCCGCCGCGCATTATGCCGGGCTGAGGCCCGTACCTGTGGAGGTGAGCGCCGATCGGACGATCGACTGTGACTCCGTAGAGGAGCACATCTCGTCGCGGACCTGTGCGATCATGCCGACCCAACTCAACGGGCGTGTGGCGGATATGGACCGGCTGGAACACCTATGTCACCGATACGACCTTGTTCTCGTTGAGGATGCGGCACAGGCGCTGGGGGCGCGCTACAAAGGGAAAGCTGCGGGAACGTTCGGTGCGTTCGGAACCTACAGTTTCTATCCGGCCAAGGCACTCGGTTGTTTTGGCGATGGAGGGGCGCTCGTCACGGACGATGATGTTGTGGCCGTTAAGGTACGGCGTATGCGCGACCACGGTCGCGACGACGAGGGGCGGTTCGTCATGTGGGGTACGAATTGCCGCCTCGACAATCTACAAGCCGCGATTTTGACATTCAAGCTTTCGCGGTACCCCGAAATCATCAATCGCAGACGTATGCTGGCTCGACGGTATTGCGACAATCTCACTGACGTGAACGAGATTCAACTTCCGCCAGGACCGGACGAGCCAAATCGTTTTGACATCTACCAGAATTTCGAGATCGAAGCCGAACGCCGCGACCAGCTGCGGCGGTATCTAGCGACCAAAGGGATTGGTACCCTCGTACAATGGAATGGGCAACCACTGCACCGGTTGAGTGCTCTAGGGCTTTCTCGAGATCTTCCTCGTACCGAGACCTTCTTCCAGAAATGTCTCATGCTTCCTCTCTATCCCGGATTAACTGATGATCAAGTGGACTTCGTCTGCGAGGCGATCCATGAATTCTACCGATCACACTGACGAAGTCGCCGTGACGACACTGAACGTGCGTTGCTGCTTGGGCTCGTTGGCCGATCCGCATCGATACCGTGCGCCGATCGACACTGCCGGCTTCGCCCGAGAGGACCTCCTGCGTTACTACCGTAGTCTTCTCCTCATTCGTCGCTTTGAAGAGCGGGTCGGCGAGCTTGTCGAGCGCGGCGAAGCGCGTTGTCCCTGTCATCTGGCGATCGGCCAAGAGGCGATAGCAGTTGGAGTCGCGGCGGTTCTCACACCAGCCGATAGAGTGTTCGGCGGGCATCGGAGCCATGCACATTATCTTGCGATGGGCGGTGACGTGTTCGGGCTCTTCGCAGAGATCCTAGGCAAAGCGGAAGGCTGTGCCCGCGGCATGGGGGGATCCATGCATATTTGTGCGCCCGAGGTAGGCTTCCATGGCTCGGTGCCGATTGTCGGCGCTACGATCCCGATAGCTGTAGGGGCCGCGCTGGCGGCGAAGCTGGATCGCCGACGGTTCGGTCGAGATCCCATGAGAATTGGCGTTTGCTTTTTCGGCGATGGGGCTACCGAAGAGGGGGTATTGCATGAATCGTTGAATCTGGCGGCCGTGTTGAAGCTCCCCGTACTGTTTGTGTGCGAGAACAAT
>JALSID010000047.1 GCA_026981825.1 Planctomycetota bacterium | reverse complement strand
ATGTCGTATTGCAGCTCGCGAACCAAAGCACGTTGGTCACCGTCAAGCCCGCGGATGCGAACCAGCCGCGTGTGCGACCGAACGAGGCTTTCGAGCTGGCGCTCGGGGATCTGGATCGGTACCGGTGGGCCATCGCCCCCGTAGACGATCCCGGGGATCCACCCTTCCCGTCGAAGCCGCCGCACGGCCCACTTACCGCGAGCTTTCCGCGGTTGCACCTCAAGGACCACTTCTTCCATCGCTCACTCCTCCGCCCCAGCCCAGGCACCGGTAAAAAAACACCGCCCCCTTACGAGCTGGAAGCGGCCTTCTCTCTGCTTCCCCTGGTTCCCGCACGTCAGACTAAAGGATCCGCAGCATCTGCTGCTGTCGCCTGCGCATCTGCTTAATCATCTTCTTGCGCTGGCGCAGCCGCGCGCGCCGTTTGAGTTCGCTCGGTTTCTGGTAAAACGCACGCCGCCGGATCTCCCGGGGGAGTCCGGCACGCTCACACATCCGCCTGAACCGTTTTACGGCCTGCTGCAGTGATTCGCCAGGTCGTAGCGTGATCTTAACCACTCGTTCCTCCCGTACACACCTCCACCTGTACGGCAACCGAGAAACCGCCCTTATTTATGCCGCCAAACAATGCGGCCACGGTTCGGGTCGTAGGGCGATATCTCCACTACGACGCGATCACCGGGCACAATCCGGATAAAATGCCGCCGCATCTTACCCGATACGTGGGCAAGGATCTGGCGCCCACCCTCGATCTCCACGCGAAACTGCGTGTTCGCGAGGGCCTGGATGACCGTGCCTTCCACTGTAATTGGTTCTTCCTTCTTCGCCACGTTTCCTCTGTCGAACTCTAGGGTTACCGCCGAGCCCAGCAAAGACAGCCGTTCTCGACAAGTGGTGCGAGTCAGGGTGCTGCCTGGTCGGGTGGGACATCGAACGAGCTGCCACCGGGCATGGTCGCACGGACCCATCATCAGCACTCTATTGTTACGGAGAAACCGCGGAAAAATCAACTCAAGCGCCGACCCCCGGCCGCCCGCCCCTCTTTTCCGGCTCGGCCGCCCTCCATTCTAGGAGGAGTCCCGGATCGCGCCACGGAAGCCGAACCAACTGCGGCAATTGCCCCTACTTCCACTCCACAGCACCCCCAGCGGGAGGGCAGGAAGGGTAGCCTGGCAGAACTGTTGACCTTCCCCTACTGGGAAGCAGCCCTGGCCGTAACCGCCCCACAGCCTGGCTCCGGATCGTGGCCCGACCGGCCGCCTGGGCGATTCTCCCCATCCACATGGACGATCCGCGGCCTCCAGGCGAGCAGTTCCTCAGGGTCTCCCTCCACCTGGACAAAGCTGAGCACGATCACCAGATCACCGGGCTGCGCCAGCCGCGCCGCGGCCCCGTTCAGCACAACCTCCCCCGTACCCTCACCACCGGGAATAACGTACGTATCAAAGCGAGCCCCGTTGTGGATGTTCAGCACGCTGACGCGTTCGAACGCGACCAGGTCCGCTGCCGCCATAAGCCTACGGTCGAGCGTGATGGACCCTTCGTAGTCCAAGTGCGTCGCGGTTACCCGCGCCCGGTGGATCTTCGACTTCAGCAGGAACCGACGCACCTTCATGTCGTATCTCCGGACACGCCTCGCTTGGCCACGAACGGGTAATGATACGCAGCGTCCGCCACGAATCGGCGTGCCCGTTTGCTCAGGAAAACTCGCCGCGACGCCGCTTCAGTTGTGCTTGCAACCGCTGGATGATGGCCGAGTGCATCTGACTAACGCGGCTTTCGGAAAGGTTGAGCGTGGCCCCGATCTCCTTCATGGTGAGTTCCTCGTAATAGTACAGGATGAGGATGAGGCGTTCGTTTCGGCTGAGGCCACGAGTGACAAGCCGCATCAGGTCTTTTCTCTGCAGCTTCCGGGTCGGATCGTCCCCCTTCTTGTCCTCTAGGATGTCAATCTCACGGACATCCTTGTACGAGTCGGTCTCGTACCACTTCTTGTCCAGGCTGACGAGCGTTGCTGCGGACCCCTCCTGCACCATTTTGTAGTAGGCGTCCAGGTCGATGCCGAGTTCTGCGGCCATCTCTTCGTCCGTGGGGGGCCTCCCCAGGCGACACTCCAACGAGCGGCGCGCTTCGGCGAGACGGGATGCCTTGTGGCGAACGAGACGGGGCACCCAGTCCATGTTGCGCAGCTCATCGAGGATGGCACCGCGAATCCGTGGCACACAGTAGGTCTCGAACTTTACCCCCCGGTCGAGATCAAAGGACTGGATCGCGTCCATCAACCCAAACACACCAGCCGAAATGAGATCGTCGATGTCAACCCCCTCAGGAAGCCGGCTCAGCACACGCTCGGCACAATAGCGCACCAGCGGGAGATACTGTTCGATGAGCTGGTTGCGAAGCTCAACGGTTGGGTTCTGCTTGTAGCGTATCCAGAGTTCCTGGACTTGCTCCTTGGATAGCCCCTGGCGTGTGCGGGCCCGGGACCGCTTCCTGCTGACGGTAGTCTGGCTGTCCGCCCGCCCCTGAACCGTACTCGACTGAAGCTTCTCCTGACCTGACATCCGTGCCCTCGCGCTTGATCTGTTCCCTGTCCTCTCCGCCACAGCGCGGCCGCCGCAGCGGCGCGCACCTCGGCCTGTCGGCTCTTGCTACTTATCGGATGCCGCAGCCGATTACCGCAACAAAACGTGAACGACGTCCCGGCGTAACACGTGCAGAATCGGCACGACCGGTAACGGCGTAGCGGTCGGCCGGCCCACGATGTGCGGGCTTGTTCTGGTCCAGGGGGCACTCCTGGCCTTTAGCGCCCCCGTAACCGCCTTTCATCGCCATTGTGTATCGCCGTGACGTGCGCTCGGAGGCTACCGGTCTACGACGATTCTGTCCAGTGCGATTCCCCTTTACGTTGTGCGGATTAGGCCACTAGATCCTCGGGCAAATCGAACGCAATCCTGCCCTCACGGCTGAGTTCACCGAGCAGATTGAGGAGGCGACGGCCGGCAAGCCGAACCGACTCCAGCGCTGGAGTCGGCATCCTTTGAAGTGCCTCCCGGAGCTGCTCACTCTCGTGACGCGGCAGAGTGCGCAACACGTAGTCTCGGACGCTCCGATCAACCCCCCACAGCGCGGTGAGCACAACCTGTCGACCCGCGCGACGGAAAAGGGCGACCAGATCGCCCTGCGAAAGATACTTGAGATCTTCCAGATCCACTGTCATCTCCCTCTCCCTGTGCGTCCCTGCACCCATGCAGTGCTCTAGAACAAGCGGCGGAGGGTGCCGGCGGCGAGGGGGACCATCCGTTGTCCCCCGTTCGGACCAACGGAGTTCCCTCGCTTCCACCTGGACAACTCCGCCAAACAGGCCTGCGCTTCCTTGCGACGTCCCAGGTGCCAGAGGCAATTGGCGCGTTCGAGCGCAGCCTCAAACGCCCACGGATTCGACGACTTCACCACCGGCTCCAGCAAGACCAGCGCACGCTCATGCTCGCCAAGCACCACCAATGCCCTGGCCGCCACCACCCGGAGTTGGTCAATCTCTTCCTGAGTCAGTTGGCTGCCGAATCGGTCCAGGACAGCGATTGCCGTCCCTGCCACGCGCAACCACTGATCACGGGCACGCTCAACATAAACATCGGACTCCCCCCGTGAGGCGCGCACCGACGTCGTGTCCATCCTGTACGCCCGCTCCGCATCCAAATAGAGGAGCACTGCGTACAGGAAGTGGCCGCGAGCCGAGTCGTGCCCCCCCTCGTCGATCCATTCCTCGAGAAATCCCAACGCAGAACGGGTCTTGCCCTGGCCGGCAAGCGCCAGTGCCAAAGCAACACGTATACCTTGAACCACCTCGCGTTCCTGAGCGGACGCAAAAATCGCCTCGCTCAAGGCACGACTCAGAACCCGTTCCGCATCTCCGTAGTTGCCCGCCTGGATTTGCCCCAGGCCCAGTTCCAACTCCGCACGCAACCGCACCCCAGTCTCCCCCGCACGCCGAACCGCGCGCCTTGCGAATCGCATCTGCGCATCCCAGTCCCCCGCCGCTCGAGACCAGCGAGCCACCGCCAGAAGCTGCTCAGCATCGGCCAGCTCACCCTCCAGAGCACCGACCAGATCTACAGCCCGCGCGTAGTTGCCGCGCTCCGCAAACCAGGAGGCCAACCGAAACCGCCAGGTACCCTGCCCATCGACCCGCAGCGTAGATAGGACTCGATCCACTTCCTCAAGAGCATACTCCAGCTCATTACCTCCGTCAGCCACCAGGACACTGACTGCGTCAACCAGGCAGTTTGCAGTAGCCGTGCCCCCTAACACGCGGAGCACCGCATCGACGGTGCGCGGATCGAGAGGTCGACGGGACGCAAGCGACCGGAGCGTGTAACAGCGAAGTGCGCGGTGCAGCACGGTGCTCGCCGGCGCCGCATCGGCCGCGCACGACGCAACAATCAACTCCGAAAGGATGACCACGTCCGGCTCCGGACGTCCGTATTCCCATTCCAGCAGCGCGCTGCATAGCTCGCCACAGTTCGCCTCCGCAGCTAAAGCCCTAACGGCGTGGGCCGCGTTCCGCGCCGCCGCCAAGCTGCCCGATTCGCGGAGGAGCAAGAATAGGAACGCATGCGCTCGAGCGAGGAGTTCCGGCCGCGCCGAGAACCGCCCGAGCAGACGCCGGGCGGCTCGCACCGTCGCCTCCGGCCCGCCTGTCAACCGATTCAGCTCGCACTCAGCCAAAACCAGAATCTCTTCCGGGCTCAGACGTGCCCCATCCACCCCTGCCCAGCAATCCACCAGTCCAAGCCGAGCGGCCAGCTTCCCGCGAAGCTGCCAAAGTTCCAGGGAGGTTTCCCGATCAAGGGGACAGGTCAGTGCGCGGAGCACAGCCGCATAGGCGCGGCGCATCAGGCCCAACTGCTGGAAGGCACGGATTAAGAGGCGATGCTCCTCGCTGAACAGGGTTTCCTGGGGGTAGGCGGCATAGAGTTCGACGAGGTCGGACCAACGTTTGAGCGCGGCAAGATCCCCGGCATACAGGGCGCGCAACGCAGGGTTGTCCGCAACACTCAGCCCCTGCTCCATCGCCGCTTCTACGTAGCGCGCGCTGATAAGGGGATCATTTAACCCCTTTGGCCCGTACAGCAGCGCGGCCGCAGCATAGACGGAGGACTGTACGAAACCGAGGCGACGACAGGTCTCGATCGCTTCGCTTACCAGTCGCCGCGCCTGCTGCACGTTTCCGCGATCGAGAAGGGCCCCAACCTGCTCATCAAGTCGTTCATAGCTTGCCAGTCGCGCTCGGTACAGCCCCCATCGCACGGCCAAGCAGATGGCAGCAACCGAGACGCTAAGCAGGAACAACCCGATTTGCCTGCGTACCTTTGCCCGTTCGTACACGTGTTGCCTCTCCGACGGTCCCCACCCGAACCGGGCGCACGAACCGCCTGCGAGGTGATCTACTCTCGTTATCGGTAGTTCCCCTGGCCTTCGTACAGGACGTGTCTCGCCCGCGGATTCGACACAAGCAGCGGCGTTGTGTCAAGGCCAGCCAGCCCTCCGTTCGGCTCCCCGGTCTGCCCGTTCAGATATCGGTCCAAACGCTGGTTTACAGACAACCGGGGTGGTGCGAAAAACGCAAAGAGAGCCCCCACCGGAGGGCGAGGGCTCCCCCTTCGTCCGCACTCCGACTGGTTCCAAGCGGCAGGCTAGCCGGCAGGAGTCAGGATAAGCAGCCCGTCACGACGAGCACTGTCGGCCTTCTCACCTTCCGGAGCAGGCGCGGGCGCCGGGGCAGGCGCTGGCTCAGGCTCGACTTTCTCCGCCTCGACCTTGCCCGCGCATCGGCTGCAACCGAACGAAGGAAGCAGGGCGTGCAATCTGCAACGCAGTCCAGCCAAGTGGTCACCGATTCCCCGGCCACAGCAGCCAAGAGCGGGTAGCTTCAGCTCGTGGCCACAGCACGGCCGAGCAGCGCGGATGCGGTCCATCAGGTAGGCCAGAGGATTGATGCACGGAGCTGCGCCGCAGGGGCTGCAGCCGATGGACGGCAGGGCCGGCAGGCGGGGTACGGGAATCTCGATGCTCACCTTGTCACAGCAACCCCGGTGAAAGAGCTTGTGCAGGAAACCATGGTGTCCGCAGCAGGATGCGGCTCCACTAACTTCCTTCGCTTCCGCCTTACCTTCCTCCCCTGCAGTTACGCTGCTACACATCACAGCGACAGCAAGGATGCCGAGCATGGAACAGATTCGCTTCATAGGGACACATCTCCTTTCGTCTGACCGCGTCTGGTACCAGGCAGCGCCCGGTCAGGGTGGAGGAGCAGCAAACCGGGCGGGACCGGGCCGTACGCATCCGGCCCAGAGCTTCTCACCGTCAGCACCTCGTTTGGCGTGTTGTAGCACGTCACCTCACGTGCTACCTGTTCTATCGGCGCCGCCGTCTCCTGCCTGTACCAACAACAGCCTGATCGACGTGCAGCCCATTAGCTAGCGCGCAATCTTCGGGTCGGAAAAAATGGATAAAGCAGGAAGTCTGCTCGATTCGCCCTTATCCCAGCTTCACACACGGCTCGGCCACCGAATTGGTGACCGTCCCCCGCAAACACCGCAAGGCGGGTCTACTTCCCACATACAGCCTGGACGCACAAGCGATGCGCTCTTGCGCCGTGCGATCGGATCGTGAACCAGAGCAAGCACCACCAGGGAACTGCCCCCTCGCTGTGGGCAAAGCTGTGTCTTGCTTGCGTGCACCGGCGCTGCCCACGCCCCCCTGCAGCGGTTCCTACCCCCCCTTAGCAAGTCGTCCCGCCTCAGCTCCACTCGTGCACGACGACCATGTCGTGCCGCGTCGAAGTCCACAAAGTCGTCCCAAGAACCACCACTCGCCCACCGGGCCTGAGGGGCACACCTGCTATTTGGGCGTACTCTTCCAGGTACCGGATCGGGTCGTAAGAGCGTCGGAATTCGGGGACCAACACAGGCGTGGTGCCCCAACACAAGGTCAGCGCCCGCCAGGTCCGCTCGTCGTCCGTGAGTGCAACGGCGGGGACAAAACAGCGTTCCTTGGCCAGCGTGTAGGCGCTACGACCGGTGCGCGTCGTTACCGTCAGAAGCGTCGCACCAAGGTCACGCGCCAGGTCAGCCGCTGCGCGCGCCAGACTCTCCAACGGCGTAGCGTAGGTCGTCGGCTGCACACCCCGGCGGTATGCCTCGTCCCGCGCCAACAACAGCTCTGCTTGCTGAGCAATCCGGCACATTGTCTCTACCACCAGCGGGGGGTGCTTTCCCACCGCAGTCTCACCGGACAACATCAGAGCATCCGTACCGTCCAAGACAGCGTTCGCTACATCGGTGGCTTCAGCGCGGGTTGGAAGGGGGCTGTTCTTCATGCTTTCCAGCATCTGCGTGGCGGTAATCACCGGACGTCGGTACCGCTTCGCTAGCCTAATGATCTCCTTCTGGATGATGGCCATCCGTGCGATGTCCACTTCCACCCCCAGATCACCGCGTGCGATCATCACGGCATCCGAAACCTCCAGAATGGCATCCAGATTGTCCAAGGCACTCTTGCGTTCGATCTTCGTCACCACGTGCGCCACAATCCCCCGCCGAGACAGCTCCTCCCGTAGCCGTTGCACGTCGGAGGCGTTCGACGCATAGCTCAAACCGACGAAATCCACGTCGACCTGCCGCAACCAGTCGAGGATGCGCAAATCCTCGTCCGTGAGGGCGGACAACCCCCGCACCACACCAGGCACGTGTACCCCCGAGCGACTCCGGATTTCCCCCGGCTTCTCCACCACACACTCCACCTCCCCGCTGCGCACCGCCACGACACGCCAGGCCACCGTGCCGTCGGCCAGCAACACTCGATCACCCACCTGGAGCATGGAGACGAGCCCAGGCATGGTGAGATAGACCTGCCTCGAGTCCGCCAGTGGCGGCCCCGAAACAATGTAGAACACATCCCCTACCTGACAGTAAAGTGGACTCTCCAGCAGCTCGCCAAGCCGGATCTTGGGCCCGGGTAGGTCGGCCAACAATCCGATTGCGAACCCACTCTCGGCCTCGATCCGCCGAACCAAACGCGCTACGTCCGCGTGCCAGTCGAGCTCACCGTGCGTCAGGTTCAGCCGGAACACATCCACACCGGCATCAATAAGCTCCCGAATGGTCCCCTCGTTGTCGCAGGCTGGCCCAAGCGTGGCAACCACCCGCGTACGTACTTCGTCCGGGGCTCTCCTACCGACGATGGAAGGTGTTTCCGGTACCACGGCGCCTCCTTCCCTTTCGGAACAATTGCCTAGCTCATCGACCTCCGGACCATACGACGAGCCGACCAGCGTCTCGGCGCGAGCCACGCCCGAACGCGTGCACCGGCCCGCACACCCGATGAGATCATCCTTTCACGGCCCCCATAACCAGACCACGCACCACAAATCGTTGGACCAGCAGGCCAACGATCAGGGGCGGCGCAACCGCGATCAGGCCGCGAACAGCAACCCGCGCCATGTCCAACCCCCACGTGTCTTCGCTCCCTGCCACGAACAACGGCAGCGTTTGCGCGCGATACTGCGTCAGCAGCAGGGCAGCCACGAACTCATTCCACGAGAATCCGAAGGTAACCAACGCCGTAGCCGCAATACCGGGGAGTGCAAGCGGCAAAACGACCCGCACAAACATCTGCACACGCGTGCACCCATCCACCAAAGCTGCTTCCTCCAGATCGCGCGGGATATCCAGAAATGCGCCTCGAGCAATCAAGACCCCCAACGGCAGGAAGAAAGCGGTGTGGGCGACAATCAGACCGACCACGTTGTCATAGAGCCCCACAGACTGGACTGCCACCGCCAGGGGCACAGCAACAACCACCGGTGGCAAGAACCTCTGCGATAGAAAAAAGAGCAGCGTGTCGCGACTCGTGAAAGGAGGCAACCGGAACCGGGCTAACCCATACGCGGCCGGCGTGCCAACCACGAGCACGAGCACCGTGGTCGCGGATGCGACCAGCACACTGTTGCCCAGCGTTCGGAGCAACTGGGGATCGCCTAGGTTCTCCCGCCAAGCAGCGAAAGTCGGCTCGTATTCGAGCCACGGGATCCAGCGGAGCGTATGGACGTCGCGCGGTTCCTTTAGCGACTGGCAAATGGTCCACACCCCGGGCAAGATGATCCAGATAAAGACGACCGCCGCCAGAAAGACGTTCGCCAGCAGCCGTCGTCTCGCTCCCGAGCCCATCGTCCTTCCCTTCCCCTAACGGTCCGCTGTATCCCTGGACGAATCCCGCGTTTCCCCTTCACCAACGAGGGGGCGAAACTCCACAATTTGAACCGTGACTGTCCCGCGGCCTCCACTGACCACTCGCTGCCACCAGATCGGACGGCCCGTCTCGCGATCGAACGAACCGTAGATCTGAACGCTCACACCCGCAGGCCATGTACCACGGCCGGACGCGTTCCTCAACTCGCGCTCCAGCATCCCAAACAGCCCGGGCACCGTCCAGTACGCCGCCCGGCTTTTATCGAGCGGTTTCCCGTCGAAGGTGGCCGACATGATCTCCCCGTCCACGACACGGATTCGATACTCTCCCCGTTGCGCGCCCGAAACTGTCGCAACCAGTTCGTAACTCCGCACGCCTGCGCGCTGCCACTTTTCCCGATACTGCCGCAGCCGGTCGAGCGTAAGCAGCTCAGCCCGCCCCCCGGTTCGGGTCAGCGCGTAGATACCCCCTGCGACCAGGATCACGATCATCGGCCACACATATCGCCGCCAGGAACCGGTCTGCTCTGCGTCCACTTCAACCCCCTGTGATTCTCTGTGCTCTCGGTTGAGCACTATGGCTCTTCGCTGATTGCAAGCTGTTTTCTCAACAAAGGCAGCACAGCGATGCCCAAAGCTGTCAAAGCCAGGAGCAGCATGGTGCTCATAGCCGAAGCCAGTCCCATGTCGTAACGGGTGAACGCCACCTCCTTAATCCACATGCTGTATGTTTGCGTCCACGTGCCGGGCCCGCCGCGAGTCAGACCGTAGGGGACGTCGAACAGCTTCAACGCCTCGATTAGCCGAAGGAGTAAGACGGTGAGCAGCACCGGTCTCAGGCAGGGCAACGTCACGTGCCAGAACACCTGCCACTCGCCGGCACCGTCCACTAGAGCCGCTTCGCGCAGATCTTCCGGCTGAGCGGCCAGCGCGGCCAGGAAAACGATGAAGCAGAATGGCGTCCATTGCCAGACCTCTACAAGAATGACGGCCAGCGTGGCCCAGAACCGGTCGCTCCGCCATCTGGGCAAGGATTCGAACGGAACGCCGAGTAGCCGGTGGAGCAAACCATTGATGACCCCCACTTCGTGCGCAAAGACAGTCGTGGCAAGGTATGCCACAGCCACGGGGGCCATCAGCATGGGCACGGCGAACAGCCCGCGCCACAGTCGGATCCCGAACGCGGTAGCCCGCCACGCCATTACAGCAAAAAGCAGGCCCAGGGCTAGTTCGGCGGCAACCGAAACCACAGCAACCCCCACCGTAAACCAAATACTATGTACGAGCTGATCCTCCGCGAAGAACCTGCGGTAGTTTTCCAGTCCCACCCAGCGCCGAACACTGGCCCCCCGCTCTTCGCTGTAACGGGGCGCGAAAAACGAATGGCCCACCATGTAGACGGCGGGCCCGACATTGACGGCCAGCAGCCAAATCACCGCGGGAAGCACGAACAACCAGCCTTGACTGTCGCGCCTGGCCATCAATCTCCCTCGGCCGATCCGCCCTCGTAACCAATCGACTGCTGGTACAACCGCTTCAGCCGTTCCCGGCCCAGCTCTGCTGACAGGCGGTCCAGGATCCGATTCCAGTCCTCCTTGACCCGGCGCAGGATTTCTGCCTCAGGAATGCTGTGGTCCACCACCGCTTCGTGCAGCCGACGGTCGAGCTGGCGCCACATTTCCATCGTGCCGGGAATCCGCAGGTAGTCCAAATACGTCTGGGCATGGTAGTAGTTCTGATAGTACGCCTTCGTGTACTCGCGCGCGTCATTCTCGTCCCAGCCGGCGCTTACGTAGTCGGTGATGCTGGCGTCTCCGTACGGTTCCGGAAAGTGGAACGTGCGGCCGGGGTCGATCCCGGTCCAGCCCGTAACGCAGTGGAACATGTTCACCTCCTTTTGGGCGTGAAAAGCGAACAGATGGTAGACCAATTCGGGGTGCTTGCTGAACCGACTGATCACGCCATGCCAACTGCCACCGACGGTATTGCCTACCCGATTGGGCGTCTCGAACCGCACCCATTCGCCCTTCTGCCGATCCCAAACTTCATAGCTGCCCGGCAGGGCGGAACAGCCGATCTTTCCCTTCACCCGCGATTGGGACGTGTCCTGCGCCAAAGACCCGACGTCCCCCCACGAATAGCAAAAGATCGCTTTACCGTTCAGGAACCGGTCCCACGCTTCTTTGAGCTGCCAGCCGGTTTGTCCGGGCGGTCCCGCCTTCTGCAAGCGGCGGAGCATGGCGAGTGCCCGTTGGTGCCCGGGCGAGTCGATAAGCGGTTCGAGCGTCTCCGGATCAAGCCAGTAAACGTTGTGGAAGCGGTCCTTCTTCGCACCCGGAAGCACGACATAGGGAGCCGACAGTGACATGTAATGGAAGAATCCCTGGCCGCCGACCGCCAGGTGCATGGTGATGCCGAAATCAGGCTCACCATCGTCGTTCCAGTCCTTACCGTGGAAGAACTCAGCCACTTCGGCCAGCTCCTCCCAGGTCTGCGGCGGGACAGGCAGCTCGTGCCCGGTCTCCCGGCGGAACCTCTCCTGCCATTTGGGGTCTTCCAGAATGTCTTTTCGGTAGTAGAGGATATGCGCGTCCCCGTCATTCGGGACACCATACCACTTGCCACCCCACATGTGGAGCGGCCGAAGCGGTGGTACGACGGTGTCAGGATCCCAGAAGGGAAACTCTCCTTTCGTGCCGCGCTCGATGTAATCGTCGATTGGGATGATATAGTCGCCGAGGATATAGTCGCCGTAAAACCAGGCCGGTCCAACAATGCCGTCATACCTGGCCGTTCCAGCGCGGAGGTCGGCGAACACTTTGTCGTGGAGTTCCGCAAACGGAATCTCTGCGATCTCCAGCTTCGCCCCCGTTTCCTGCTCCCACTGTTCCTTCCAGTAGTAGAACGGTCCGCTGATTGCCCCCCTTGGTCCACTCGCGTACACGGCGATCCGGATGGTGGGGACGTTGTCCTTGGCGCTCCCCCCGCAACCGAGTAGAAACAGGAGGGCGGTTGCAAGCCACGCACGCCGTTTCATCGGTTCGCTACGCCTCCGTTTCCCAACACGTCCAGACCAAGCTAATCTACCCAATGCTCTCGTCGCTCGCAACGAGCCGCCACCGGGTCCGCACCCGCTCACCCCAGCGTCCGTTCGCCGGGCCTGGAAAGGGCGTTGCTCGGGCCGGTGCTGTCCGAGCAGCGGGTAAACGCGGTGGATGCGCGTTGGTGAAGCCAACTAGGAGGGAGTCAAATGCGGTCTCTCGCGGTTTCTGAGGGGCTAACCCGTAGCCCAAAGGGGAAACTGCAGACGGCGAAATGGTGGGCTGCCACCAAAAGGCCTCCCCCGCTCCCGACCTGCCCAGATCCTCGGCCAAAGCGGAGCGGATCAGACTTCGAGCTGACGGAAGTAGCGGATGCCCATCCGCATCGGGACATAGGTAACGATGACGGTGAGGACCAGGCTCAACAGGACAGATGCGGCAAGCCAAAAGCGAAACTTATCCAGCGAAAGCCCTGCGTTGTAGAAGCGGTTGGTATCGGTGCCCGCCAGGTAGGCGTGGCTCGGAATCGCGGTCAGCAGCACCATCACAACGATGTAAGCCAGACTCACGACCAGGTTAAGCGTGCCGCCAAAGCCCGCTGCGATCCGTGACGGATCCACCTCGCGCAAATCCACCAGGCGCGCGCCGAGTCCCACCGAAATACCGGCAAGGCCCATGCATAACATGGCCGTGACCAGCAAGTGCAAACAGATCAGCCAAGGGGCCAGATGGAGAAGCAGGTCACTCAACAGCACAAGACCGCCACTAGCCAGGAGGGAAATGACAACCGCGTAGGCGAATTTGCTCCACAGAATGGTGTCTCGCCGGATCGGCAGCAGTCCAAGCACCCAGAGCTTCTTGCCCTCCAGACTGATCAAGGGGAAGACGAACCGGGAGGTGAAGGTGGCCATGATGAGCGCTGAGACGGTGAGATTGAGCAGGCTTATCGCGTTCCGCCAGTACGCCGCTTGCTCCTCATAGCGCATGCGGCGAACGTTCACGAAGTAGAGCCCAAGGAGCCCCACAAAGATCAACAACTGAGCCCACTGGGCGGGATCCCGGACAAAGACCTTGAAATCTTTAACGAGCAACAGCCTGCCCGGACTGTTGCCGGAAATGAACCAGCGCTGCACGAATCGCTCCAAAAGCCCCTGATCACGGATCACCTTACGCGTACGGTGGGACTGGGCACGAGAGTAGGCGGCCCGATACGTCCAGTTGGCCAACCAGACGGACGCCACATACAGCATCGATGCGTTCGCGAAGACAACGCTCAGGAAGAACCCGAACCGACGGACATCGCCACGCGCCAGGGCAAGAATCTGTTCGGCAATCCAAAAGCTCGGAGCCAACGGCTGCTGACAGAACCGCAGCCGGGCGAGCACTGCATCGAACCACTCCTGGCTGAAGGTTGCGCCCGGGGTCGACATGAAGACCCTATACCCCCACACCAGGGCCGCTAACGCCATCAGTGCTGCCGAGACCGCTCCAAACCGCACGGCGCGACGGGGCACAAAGCGAACCAAGAGCAGAACGGTGCACACGCCGATCGTGGCGGGAATGAACACGAAAATCAGCAACGAGACGGGGAAGAGCAAATAGAAGTACCAGGGGGCGAATACGTTGAGTCCGTAAGCGATCATCATCGGGCTGGCCAGGAGCAGAAAGCCCCAGGAGCTCAGGAACGCAGCGTCCTGAAGGCGGTAGGCAAAGACGTACGCATCCGGCAACCACGTCTGCAACAGCCACTCCGTCTCCCGTGAGCGGAATAGTCCGTGGAAACCGATCACCGCGGAGGAAATGGCGAGCATCAGGGTGAGGGACAGAAAGAACATGTTGTGCAAATAAGCTGTCAGCTCACTCCCCAGACGAACCCTGTGCTCGAGGAAGTAGAACGCCTCGAAGAAAATCGCAAAGACAACCAGCCAAAAGATCAGCGCGAAAGTGGCGACCAAAAACAAGCGCAGGCGAGAGCCACGGATCCAGCTTGCCAGATAGTTTTTCGCGTAGGTAAAGCGGAGCCACCACAGCACGCGACCAGGAGGCACGAATGGCACAGCGGTGCCTGCCTGTTCGCGATTAATTGCGGCCGCTTCGCCTGAGGCGCCGATCATCGCGTGATCCGCTCTCTACCTAGTCTGTTTGCACCAGTGCACGAACAGATGAGGGGAGTCGGCCCCCTTCCTCGGCGATAAGCCTGAGGAAGATGTCCTCGAGGCGGCCGTCGCTGCGCCGGGTGGCACGAAGCTCTTCAAGCGTCCCACACCACAGCAGCCGCCCCGCGTGCAAGATGCCGATTCGATCCGCAATCTCTTCCGCAACACTCAACGTATGCGTGGACATGAAGACCGTGTGACCTTCCGCCGCCCGTTGCCTGAGCAGGTTCTTAACCAGCCGTGCCGTGATTGGGTCCAGCCCTACTAACGGCTCGTCCACAACCAGGACCTCGGGATCCCGCACAAGTGCCGCACCGAACACGACACGCTGCTTCATACCATGCGAATAGGTTTCGGTGAGCTGGTCGATATAGCTCGCCATATCGAAGAGCTCGATCACGTGGTCGATCCGCTGCTCGGCGATCCGGTCGGAAAGCCCATAGAGCCGGCAGATGAGGGTGAGGAATTCGCGGCCGGTGAGCTTTTCGTACAGGTAGGGTTCGTCGGGCACATAGGCAAGAAGCCGTCTTGCCCGCTCGCCGTCCAATACGACATCGTAACCACCGACGCGAATCTGACCACTCGATGGCCTCAGCAGACCACAGATCATCTTGATCGTGGTCGTCTTGCCCGCACCGTTCGGCCCCAGGAACGCAAACAGCTCCCCCCTGGCTATCTTCAGGCACAGCCGATCAACGGCGACCTTGCGCCCATACATCTTGGTCACGTGGCTCAACTCAATGGCATAATCTGCCATCAGGCCCTTCTCCCGGATCCATCGGCCCGGCACTTGGCCCCTCGTCGGTCCCCGGCTATGGCTGCTCGGACACTCGCTCGGCCACGTACGTAGCCCAACCGAAAGGTAAGGTTTGCCGGAGCACGTCCCCCTTCTCTGTCACCCACGCCTCGGTGCTGGCCACACCACTCCTTTGTCGCACCTTGAACACCTTCACCTCACGACCGCGCCAGCGCACGGTGTCTTCGCCAACAACCTCGCATAGGACCAGTTCTGGCGTACCACGCATCGGGTTGACGGTCTTGAGCGTCCATTTATCGCCCACACGCAGCGGGCCGTATCGGTCCGGTGGCAACAGACCACCGCTCCACATCGCCTCCGGGTCGAAGAAGAACTGGAGCTTCTGCTCGAACCGGCCCACGTTCACTCGCACCTCGAGCCTGTCTTCCACACGGCTCCCTCGCACCTGGGCCAGTAACGTGTCACCCAACCAGACATCGGTTTCGAACGAACGAAGCGAGCCGTCCGCGTCGACGTAGGTCCGCGTCCGAGACCGCCATTGGTTCTCCTCACCCATCCCGTCCCCGAAGAAAGCCACCGGTAACTCGTGGAGCTCCACGTGAGCGTTGTAGATCGCGATCTCGTTGGCTCCTCGTTCCCACCAGGTTACGGCACTCCCCACATCGTGCCCATCACGGAGAAGCCGCCAACGAACGGGCCGGTCGTACTCGATCGAAGAGCGACTCTCACGAAGGAGATCCACCCCTGCACTTGCCTGCCAGCGAGGAAGAACCTCGTTGCGGACAAGCAGGGCCATCATGGCCCCCCAAAAGGAAACAACGATCAGCGTGGTCAATCGTCCGGGCATCGGTTCAAATGTGCCTCACCGAGCACCGTACAGGTCCAACCGGTCCTGGCCCAACCGCTCATCGCTAATGATACCCAAGCCAAACTGCGATTGATGGGAAACCGTGAGCTCGTCGGTCTTCATCGATCGGGGCCGAACAAGCGGCGCTCTCCAGGAGCGTCTCCTGTCGCACAGACAGATTCTGTCCTAACACGCCCGACGTGGGTCGACAGCGGTCACCCTGCGTCGAACACGTGGCAACGAGTGTATACGACGCCGTTCCCTCAACGACCGTCACGCGGTAGCTCCCGCATCCGACCGTTGAACACCGGACGAAAGGGCTGAAGCGTCGACCCCCACGGAACTCCTTCGAGATTCGCTTCCGTATTCCCCCGGACCCGAATCGACGCGAGTCAAGTACTACTCAAGCATACCACATGGATCCCCTGAGCGAGCGGATAAGCCCCCGCTCTTGGGCTACATCCCACCCAGGCTTCGCTACGGCCTCGGCCGCCAACTGTCCGTTGTGCGTCGCGAGAGCGTGCATTCCGCCCGGCCTCGTCCTACAGCCAACGAGCTGGGTGCTTGCTTTACCCCCTTTACGCAGGATCGGACCGGTACTTCTCCGCCAACCGAACGGCCAGACGCAGGGCCTCGTCACGGTCACGGATCTCGCCGTTGAGCTGAGCAGCCCGGACGGCGTGGAGAATCTCCCCGATGGCCGGCCCTCGTGGAACCGCCAACCCGAGCAGGTCGCGACCGGTTAGAAGCGGGGCAGGATTGACCTGCCCGGGAGTCAGACTAACGTACAGCTCCGCACAACGCTGCACCTCGTCAAGGCCAGTGCGTAATGCTTCAGAATCGGCATAGGCCAGAGCAAGCAGCAGGGGAAACGACCGCTCAGCCATGAGCGGTTTCCACTGGGCAGGCTTAAGCCGGGAGAAGTGCAGCAGAGCTGCACGGTTGTCGAGCAGCCACTCGATGACGTCCATCTCGGCATTCGACAGCCGGAGTTTCCTGCAACTCTCCCGCACGGGGCGTGCTCGCTTGCGGCGCAGGATTGCCTCGAACGGAACCGGCCCTTCAACGACAGGGGGCACATAGGCGTGCAAGAGGGCTGCATACGCGAGCTCGAACGGCACCTGGTCCGAATAGTCCGGTTCGCAACCCCGGTGCCGACAGGCCGCGGTTCTGGCCCGGGTCCAACTGGCATCAAGGCGTTCCAGCACATCGAGCGTATGCGCAAAACGATCTGTGCCCTCCTTGTGGAGCGCGTCCGGTACGCGGCCTGCCTCACCCACCGTCAACTCGGGTAGGATGTGCTCCAGGAGCCCAACGTCGCGCATCAGCCTCACGCCGTAAGCACGCCGCCGGTGAACGAGCAACAGCTTCAGCTCGCGTTGGATCCGTTCCGGGCTCACCGAACGAATTCCGGCGGCCATCTCTTTGACCGCCTGCAGGGTATCCTGGTCCAGCTCGAACTCAAAGGACGCCGCGAACCGAACGGCACGCAAGAGTCGCAGACGATCCTCATCGAACCGCTCGCGCGGATTGCCGATGGCGCGAACAACGCCGTTAGCCAGGTCCCGAAGCCCCCCTACGTAATCGAACAGGACGTGGTCAAGCGGATCATAGAACATGCCGTTGATCGTAAAATCGCGCCGCTTCGCGTCCTCTTCCATGCTGGCGAATTCGACCCGATCAGGATGGCGGCCGTCGCTGTACGGTCCCTCGACTCGAAAAGTGGCCACCTCAATCTCCCCCTCCTCCCTGGTCCCCACGACAAGAATCACGCCGAACTGGGCGCCCACGGCAACGGTTCGCTTGAACAACCGACGAACCTCCTCAGGCCGTGCGCTGGTGGCCACGTCGTAGTCAACCGGCCGCGAGCCCAGCAGCAAGTCCCGCACGCATCCCCCCGCCCAAACCGCCCGGTACCCCGCCTCTTTGAGGGTTCGGACCACTCGGAGCGCAAACCTGGCACGGGACTCCTCGGGCACGCGCAAACAGACGCGCACCTCGGGAGCCTGCTGGGCAAGATGAAGCAACTCACTCTTCGACGGAACACCACCGTGCAATGGCGTGTTTCCCGAACGTTTCCCTGGATCGATTCCCACCGGTCGTGACTCGTCTTGTGTCACTGCCGCGCACGGACAGTTGTTCTCACGCTGTTGGAGCGTGCTGGACGACCTTCCACGCTACGCGGTTGGATGCGTCTGTGTGTGCCCTTGTGCTCCGGTCGCTTGTTCCCCTTCTTCCGAGGACTCGTCGATCCATCCAATCGCGTTCCTCACCTGTCCGTAGGTGCGCACGTCCCACACGATGCCCGTTGGGAGGCAACGCGGATCGACGGAGCGGTCAAGTTGCAGCACCAGAATGCTCCCTGCCGGCAAATGCTCCACCAGCGTATTCCACAGTTCCGTGACCCGGGGCATCTCGCGGCCATACAACGCGTATGGCGGCGCGACGAACACCAACGTTGGCTCTGTCGGCCAGATGGCGCCCCGACCGATCCAGCGGAACACGTCGGCGCGGAGCACCTGAGCCCTGTTCGCAAAGCCCAATCTCGTCACGTTCTCGCGTAGTGTTCTGGCCACCACCGGGTCTTTCTCAACAAATAGCGCTCTGGAAGCACCCCGGCTAAGGGCCTCTAACCCTAAAGCCCCCGAACCGGCGAAGAGGTCCCACACCGGCCTGTCGCATACCCCCGGCCCAACGATTGCGAACACGGCTTCGCGAGCCTTTTCGCTCATCGGACGAACTCTCTGGCCGGGCGGCACGCGGATCTTGTGACCTTTCTTCTCACCGCCGACGATTCGAATCCAACCCATCTGCAACACACCGCGGTTTCAACCAGGCCCGACCAGAACCAGGAACAGCCGGGCGGCCAATTCTGAGCCAAGGGGGCAACTGATGGCTGGTCCCGTGCCCCGTACAGGTCGCTGATGGACTTCCCTGCAATCGTACTCGCGACAGCAATGAACAACGACCAGCTTCGCTTGCCACGCCCCCCAAAACACTCGCCGGTGCATCGTGCAACGGAGGATCAAACGAGCAGGCCGGCCGCCACCGAGATCACGCTGACGGGAGCTCCCACAGGCAACTCGGTCTGTGTTGACCTCACTCGGCCATCTGTCATAATCGCGACAGGCTGACGGACCGACACGCCGGAAACTCGATGCGGCCCGATGACTCACCCGTGGAGAACGGTGCAGGAGGCTCCCCGTGCCACGACTCGCTGGCCCCTTCTTCCTTGCTCTCGTCTGCCTCTGTGCGGTGCGAGCGGCTGCAGGCGTCGAGGAACCCATCCAACTGGCCTCGGCGCATGTTGCCTCCGGAGACTACGCCCAGGCGATTGCCGTGCTGGAGCAGCGGGTTGAACGGCACAACGTTACCACGCTTGATTTGCTGTGCCGGGCGTATCGGGGAAGAATCCGGCAGATGATCGAATCGAAACGCTACCGAGATGCCCGGAAGCTGACCCAGGTGCTGCATCGTTACGAACAACAGCTCCGACAAGCGAGCGCCCGCGAGGTTGCAGCAGCGTCGGTTCCCATTGCCCCAGCAGGTCGTGGTGAAGAAGTGCCGTCCAGCACTGCTCCTTCAGGACGGAACGTGCGGCCCCCTCAACGGCAGGTGCCGATGCAACCCACTGCCTCGGGCACGTCGCAGAGCGACGGCTGGCGCCCCGTGGGTGGCCGACGGCGTCCCCGGTCTCAACCGGCCACGGCTACGAAATCCCCGAACGCCATGGACCGCCCGCACCCCGCCGCACAACCGGGCCGCTCAGACCTGCGCCGGGCCAAGGAGCTTCGCGAACATGCCGATGCGGCGTTCGTTGGCGGAGACTACGCGCGCGCCCTCAAGGCCTACGACATGGCGTACCGCGCCAACCCAAAAGCGCTTGATGAAACGGCGGTGCGACGGTGGAGCTACTGTCGCTTGAAGGAAGCGGTCGAGCTGATCAACCGAGGACCTCGCAACGAGGCGGAATGGTCCCTCCTGGAACAGGAGGTAAGAGAGGTCATCGACTTGCTCGAAGCACAGGTGGGGAAACGGGACGATCCCCTCCTTCGCTACGGGCATTTCCTGCTCCGCGTCATCCGTGCCCGCCAGGCGCCGGAACGGAAGCATCCGGATATGATTCGCGCTGCCGAGCCAGAGCTGCAAGGTAGCCGAACGCAACGCACACGTTCCCCCTATCCGGCGCTGCAATCCCGGATTATCCCCCTTCGCTCATCCGGACGGCCTTCTGATGCGACAAGCCTGGCGGCGGAGCGAGCTTTCATCTCACGCCACCCCTTCCTCATCCGCTGTTCCGATCCGCAACTGGCGGCCTATCTGAGACGGGAGTTGCCACGGATCCGGGAGCAAGTCGCCGCTCAACTCTTTGGCTCCGGACCTCGCCCGATCTGGCCGGCGCCGTGCGTGGTTGACGTACGCGCCGGTGCGAATGAGGGGCAGGAGCGCCGGGCGACACCTCCGGCCATCACGACAGTGGAACGGAAAAACGGGCGGATCCGCTCCTGTCGGATCGAGCTGTACCGGTGGACGCCGGGTTGCGCGGAGAGCGTATTGGCCCACGAGATCGCGCACGTTTGGCTGGCGGCAGCATCGCCGGGGAGGCCGCTGCCCCCTTGGGCTGACGAAGGGATTGCGGTTCTCGTCGAGCCGCGGCACCAGTACCATCGTCATCTGCGGCGGCTTACGCACGCGCCACCGCTATCACTGGCCATGCTCGAAGAGCCGGCGACAACGGATGTGGCACTCTTCTACGCGGCTGCGGCATCGTTTGCGGACTACATCCGGTCCGAAGTCGGCATGGCGAAGCTTCTGGAACTAGCGAGACGGTCAGCCACGGTGGGAATCCGTGCTGCGGTTCGGGAGCAACTCGGACAAGACCAGATCGAACACCGTTGGAGAGCCCACGTGGCCGGTCAGATTAGCCAAGGCAGAGCCGGGGAGGGGCAGCCGTCCAGTATCGTCCCTGAGCCGGCGTGGCGGACAGCTCGAGAGACCTCGCGCAGGTCAAACTAGCCGGGGACGGATCGGCCACCCCTAGGTAGGTCGTCCTCGGCGACGGTTGCCCCAAGTCTGAGACGTGGTCATTTGGTCGGTCCAGGAGAGCAGTTCCGCTACTGCCACGGCGGCAAGGGATGGTTATCGGGGATCGGTCTCATGCCGCTGCTGCCGACGCCCCTGCACCGCGAAGCAGTGCCGTGGCGCGGAAGAAGTAGTTCAGGCCGCTCAGGAGGGTCGCCAGTACGGTGGTCCAAAGCAGAGCCAGGGTTATGTAGCTCGCCCAGACGGTGGTTCGCAATCCGGCGCCGAGAACAAGCAGAATCCACGCGACACATAGCGATTGGAGTACCATCTTGATTTTCCCCCCGATGTCGGCCCCAAAAGGCACGCGGACCGACTCGAGGAAGCCGCGAATGCTGGAGATCAGCAATTCCCGTGCTATGATGATCACCACCATCCATGGCTGGACTCCAACCTCCTCGGGGATGAGCAAGACGAAGGCCCCCACCACGACGATCTTGTCCGCGAACGGATCGAGGATCCTGCCGATAGCAGTTACCTCGTTCCGCTTGCGCGCCAGGTAGCCATCGATCGCGTCGCTAGCGATTGCCAGGGCGAACAGGAGCAAAGCCGACCGCCACCAGCCGAATTCCATGGCCACGAATAACAATACCGCTACCGCCAGGCGTGCTACGGTGATCTTGTTCGCCAGCGTGGAGAAACGAAGGTGCCGCTGTGGTAGCTGCACAGCCGCGTTCACATGGGGATTGTTCATCCTAGCCAAGCCCCCATTTGTTCCTCATGGTTCACGCGCCGATCCAGCTTCGACGATTCACACCGCCGGGCAGCGGTCACTTGTGCGACCGGGTGCGCACTTTGGATCCGAGAGCGGCACTCCGATCAAATCGTAACCATCGGCCTCGGTAATGCGTATCCTAAGGAACTTGCCAGGAGCTGCCTGGGGAGCATGGACGAAGACAAGGCCGTCAATGTCGGGTGCATCAGCATAGCTGCGCCCAACCCACCAGCCTGGTTCCTCGTCCGGCCGGTCGATTACGACATCCAGCACCTTCCCCACCTGGCTCCGGCTCCACTGGAAAGCGATCGGCTGTTGGATAGTCATCAACGTCTCGCGCCTTTGCCTACGGATTTCGCCACTCAGATGGCCGTCCAGGCGCTCCGCAGGAGTGCCCGGTTCCGGGCTGTACTCGAACACGCCCATGCGTTCGAAGCGGGCCTGCTTGACGAACTCGCACAGTTCGGCGAACTGCTCGTCGGTCTCGCCAGGGAATCCCACAATGAACGTGGTTCGAAGCACAAGCCCTGGAATCTCACCGCGCAAGCGGGCGATCAACTCCTCGATCTGTCTGCGGGTGACCCTCCGCTTCATGCGGCGAAGCACTCGGTCGTTGATGTGCTGCAGCGGTATATCGAGGTATGGAACGATCTTCCCGCTCGCTGCAATGGTAGCGATAAGTTCATCGGTGAAGTTCAGGGGGTAACAATAGAGGATGCGGATCCAGCGGAACTCGGGGATGTCCTCCAGTCGCCGGAGTAGTTCCGCCAGCCGCGGCTTGCCGTACAGGTCGACCCCGTAGTAAGTCGTGTCCTGGGCCACGATAATCAGTTCGCGTACGCCATCGGCCGCAAGCTCACGTGCCTCTTCGAGCACCTGCTCGATGGGTTTCGACACATGGGGCCCCCGCATGCGCGGGATCGCGCAGAAGGTGCAGAGGCGGTCACACCCCTCGGAGATCTTAAGGTACGCCAGGTGTCGGGGGGTAATGCGCAACCGTCCGCGGTCATCGAGTGGTCGGCTGGGAGCCGGGCGAAAGACATGCCGCTGCTCGTCGAGTTGGCCCAGGAACCGGTCCACCACCCGGGCGATCTCGTCGCGCCCGAACACGCCCACCATGGCGTCGATTTCAGGGACCTGTTCGAGCAACTGTTCCTTCCAGCGCTCCGCCAGGCAGCCCGCAACAATCAGGCCACCGATCCGGCCCTTGCGTTTGAGTTCGGCCATCTCGCGCAGGACAGCGAGCGATTCTTCTCGGGCGGCTTCGATGAAGCCGCACGTGTTGACCACCACGAAGTCGGCCCCTTCTGGCTCGGGCGTTAGCGCGTACCCTTCCGAGCCAAGGATGCCGAGCATCCGTTCTGAGTCGACAAGGTTCTTGGCGCACCCGAGTGCCACAAAGGAGAACGTCGCTTTGGCTCCCATGATCTGTACTCGCGCCCTTCGACAGCATTCGTTTGGGGCCGATCGATTCGTTATCTCTGCTAATGGTAGGGGCACCGCAAGGGCCGTGGAGATGGACAACCCGCTGGACGTGGGATAGCAGGGGGTGCTCACGTCGCGGCGCGGAGTCGCTGGAACAGGTGTCAGATGGCGCTACGCAGGGACGCGTGTCCTTGCAGGGAGCAATGGCGCCCTGGGAACCCGAACCGGATGCCACTCCTACACCGACGTGAGGCACACGGCACGGATGGTGGACCAGGTAATTCACTGGCCACCGGAGCGGGAACTTGCTAAGGTTGAAGAGCACGGTTCCTACAGGCGGCATGCAGAGCCGGCTTGGAGCGAACGGACCGGCGCGTCGGCCGAGCGGCGCGTTCGTCCGTGCTGCGAGGCAGGATCGTCGGTGATTACCGAAACGGTCGGACGGCGTGGATTCCCAGGGAGAGACGCATGAAGCCGACCCCATGGCAACAACGTTGGGCGATTCCGCCCACGCCCAGCGATGATGCGGACCTGTTCGAGATTGCTCGATACCAGTTCGTTTCAGCGGCCCAATATATCCCCGATTTGCGGGAGGGAATGTTGGAGTTCCTGAGCCACTGCGTACGGACCGTGACGGTGGAATTCCCCGTCGAAATGGACGACGACACGGTGGAGATGTTCGTGGGCTATCGGGTGTTGCACAGTCGCGTGCGCGGCCCGGGCAAAGGGGGCATCCGGTACCACCCGGAGGTTAACGAAGCGGAAGTCCGCGCGCTGGCAGCTTGGATGACGTGGAAGTGCGCGATCGTGGACGTACCTTTCGGAGGAGCGAAGGGTGGGGTGGTGTGCAATCCGAAGGAGCTGTCGCAGAGCGTGTTGCGGCGAATCACGCGGCGCTACATTAGCGAGCTTGGCGACTTGATCGGCCCGCACACCGATATTCCCGCTCCGGACCTGTACACGGACGAGCAGACCATGGCTTGGATTTACGACACCTACGACATGCTTCACCCGGGCCGCAACAATCTGCCGGTAGTGACGGGCAAGCCCGTGGACATCGGCGGGTCGTATGGACGGCGTGAGGCAACAGGCCGCGGTTGCGTGTTCGTGCTGGAGCGGGCGCTAGCTCACGGTGTGCTTCCGGACCGCGACACGATTCGGGGAGCCACGGTAGCAATCCAAGGATTCGGCAACGTGGGTAGCGTGGCCGCCACGCTGCTGGCCGCTCGGGACGCTCGCGTTGTCGCGGTCAGCGACAGCCGCGGGGGCATCTATAACGAAGAGGGTCTCGATCCCGAAGCTGTGCTGGAACACAAGCGACGGACCGGCTCGGTGGCCGAGTTCCCGGGGGCAAAGACGATCACGAATGCCGAACTTCTCGAACTCCCCTGCGATATCCTGATCCCGGCAGCGTTCGAGAAACAAATCACCGGGGCGAACGCGGAGCGCGTTCAAGCGCGACTGATTGTGGAAGCGGCAAACGGCCCCCTGACGCCGCTGGCCGACAAGGTGCTGCACGACCGCGGTATCCCAGTGCTGCCGGACATTCTGGCCAATGCGGGAGGCGTGACGGTCAGCTATTTCGAGTGGGTGCAGAACATCGAAAACGAGCAATGGCCCGAGGAAGAAGTCAATGCCAAGCTGCGGATCAAAATGGAACGAGCCACCGATGCGGTACTCCGCTCCTACAAAGACCTGGACGCCAACCTTGAGCAGATTAACACCGCGCGTCGGCAATACGCCGGCGACGACGTGGAACCTGTACCGAAGCCGGATATTCGTACCGCGGCCTACGTGGTCGCGATCACACGAGTAGCCCACGTGGCCATGGAACGGGGGATCTGGCCGTAGCGGCTGGTCCGTAGCCCACCGCGGCTTTGGTGGCGGATCGAGACCAACTGCCGGAGTTGCCGGCGGCGGCCTGTACATCGGTCCCTCGCCTAGCGTGCCTGCCGGCGCTGTTCCCATTGGCGCAACCATCGGCCAGGTTCCCAGCGAAGCATGGCGTAGATGCTGCGCTCGACTTCTGTAATCGCCGTAGCCACCTCCCGCGCCCCCCCGGATTCGGGGTGGCTACGATCCAGCAGATCGGTCGCACCTACAATCAGATCCACATCAGGCAAAAGATTCCACTCGATTCGTGCGTCCATCACGAAGTAGGACGGCACGTTACCGAATCGAACCACATCGGAGTATCGCCCAATGAGATCGAGCTTGAGCGTATCTAACAGATCCCAATTCAACTGGGTATAGATGACGTGCCGTGGGTGTGTCAGCTCATCGACCGTACTCAGGGCATGCCCGGGGCGGAGATCGAACCGACCAAACGAGTAGGCCAGATAAGTGTGCACCCGATCGGACCAGCGATAGCTTGTGCCCAGCTCGAAGCCGTACGCTTCCCCGTGCACGTTGTTTGCCCCCTGAAGCGGCAGAATGAACCCTCCGGGGATGGGTTCTAGCGGTAGGGTGACGAACCCGATCACGTGGTCGTAGTCATGGACATAGGTGGCGAAGTCGGCATACCAGTCCTCCGTGAGCTGGGCACGCAGCCCAGCCTCGTAGGCGATGAGCGACTGGCTGTCCACCCGAGCATGACCGCGGATCTCTGGGATCACAGCCACGGGAGAAACGGTGGCCGGGGCTATCTTGAGCCGGATGGAATCTGCGGCTCTCGATGGGGTCTGAGCGGCGCGCGAAACAGCCCCCCAGAGCATCATCTGGTCGGTGAGGTGATAACGCAGCCGCGCGGTGGGCTGAAACTCAATACCCACAAACTCGTTGTACTCCAGCTTTGCCCCGACGGTGGCGTACAGCAGATCGTCAATCAACGGCATCGTGTCCTGGACAAAAACGGATGCGATGTTGTATTGACGTTTCGGTTGAAGAAGCGAAACACGGAAGTTACCGTCGAACCGATCCCAGATGGAGCGGTAATTCCAGCCGGCGACGAACGAGTGCTTGCCCAGGGACACCTCGTACTGCCAATCGACGTCCAGGGTGCGCCTCCTGTAGGTAAAATCGAGAGCGTGACGATCGGCCCGGTCGTAATAGATTTGCCAGACGTGACGGCCGCTGTCTGCCACCCCTGTAGCCCATCGAAAGAGGATGTTCCCCCCATGGACATCCACAGGATCCACGTTGAATCTGATGAACGGGGGAACGAGCAGAGGCCCAAATCCGGCCGTACCGCTTTCGCCCTGGTAGATATCACCTTGAACGGTGAGGAAGGAGAGCGCATCTGGCTCCATGTCGGCTCGAAAGCCCCCGCGCATCTGCCGCCAATCGTCGTGTTCGTCTCCCAGTGGAGCTCGCCCCTCATCCCGTTCAAACGCTTTCGCGTATACACGTACCCAGGAAGATGGCCCGATCTGGGTGCCATATCGTACCGCGGCAAACGCGCGCTCCTCCGTGCCACCCCCTGCCTGGGTAAGCAACCCCTGCGTTTTCCGAGCGTCCTTGGTTACGATGTTGATGATGCCGTCCGCCGCGTTCGATCCCCACGTGGCCGCGCCGGGGCCACGGATCACCTCGATCCGCTCGATGTCCTCGAGCAATAGATCCTGGACATCCCAATAGACGCCGGCGAAAAGAGGCGTATACACCGATCTGCCGTCGATCTGGACGAGGAGCCACGGGTTGAACCGGGTCACCGCTCCACGGATGCCAATGTTCCAGATGTTCGACGTGGTCCGCTGCACGACGACACCAGGAGCCATCCGCAAGAGGTCCGGTAGACGTCGGTAGGGGCTCCGCCGAATCATCTCATCCGTGATGACCCAAACCGCTGCAGGACTTGTCGCCATCGTGGCCATGCGACGCTCTACCGTGGAGACCTCCTGGCCCATGGCCGGCACGAGAGCGTCCGCCTGAGCAAGGTCCTCCAGGTCCTCCTGGGCCAGGGAAAGCGCCTGCTCTGCCAGAGACTCGGGGTCAGGCGAAGGAGTTGGCTGGTCGGCTCCACCGACAGCGTACTTTGATGAAACCAGGATTATCGTCGCAATCCGGAAAAAGTCCCACGAGCTCAACCTGGTCATGCGTCCCCCCGGTGCTGATGAACCCCGGTCTGGGATGGAACGGTCCCTCGTCCGTCCCTTCCGGATGACCGTCGCTTGGAGATGCGCAAGCTTCACCAGTCTTGTTATCGGCCTATTCGATATGACCCTTAAATTCCCCGGAGCGTGTCCTGCGCTCGTTCTCGTCGCCATGCGGCGGTCCGCCGGTTCACTGTTGAACGCCGTTAAACGCCGGTTGGCCAACCGACGATATCTGACAATGAGGCGCCAACGCCTTCCTACGGGTGGTGGCAGACGTGCCTTGGTTTTGACGGGGTGACAGTACCTCCCCCGGTCGCATGCAGACACGCAACCGAGCGGTCATCCGTCGGCGAGCGGCCTAGGCTGCATCGTCTGTGCCCCTCTGCCCGGCGGACCATGTGGCTCCGAAGCTCCTAGCTCGCCCGCCTGGTGGAGCTCGGAACAGCCACCGCGTATGCCTGAGGGGAGAAATCATTGCCCGACTCCGGTGTCGCTATGCGGGACAGCCACCCCTGGAAAACGGCTCGCTGGATTCACTCTGTAGTCGTTAGCCTGCTATTCGCTCCACCTGTCGCAGCGCAGGTCCTCGAGGACCGAAGCCCCGCAATAAAAGCAGCCTATCTCCTCCAAATCCCGCGACATGTGTTCTGGCCGAAGACCAAGGCGGAAGCCCTCAATGGGAAGCCTGGACAGTCCGAGCTCCGAATTATCGTTATCGGCAACAGCCCTACCTATCGTGTTTTGGAGGCGCTCAGCACGAAATCTTCAGCGCTACCCTATCGTGTTGTCGTACGCCGTAAGCGGTCAGTGTCCGCTTTAACCGAAACCGACGTGAAATGGACGCACATCGTATACGTGCCGGCGCAGCGAGACTGCAGGCTCGTGCAGGCGGCTTATCCGTCGCAACCTTATCTCCTGGTCACCGATGGTGCGCGAGGGACCGAGGCAGGGGCCGCCGTTGCGTTCTACATTTCAGAGAACAAAGTCCGTCTGGAGCTTGCACCCTACCAGGCATCGGCCCGCGGCATTGAGTTCAGTAGCAAGCTGCTGCGGATTGCCGGAACGGTGCGCCGCGGGCCCAACCAGGCGCAACGATAACGGTCCCCGTTTCAATGAGCCTGCGAACCAGGATAATTTGTGCCCTCGCTTCGGCCATCCTGGTCTCCTTGGCCGGCACCGCCGCGGTGCTCATCCGGATCCAAGACGGATTGCTGCTGCGTGCACTGAAGGCGCGTGTGGAGGGCGTGGCACAACTGGCCAGCAGTCAGATCGCCCTGGACCTCGCCTTCGACAACGACGTCGCCTTGCAGGCCGACCTGCGTGAGCTTCTGCAACTCCCCGAGATCGTGAGTGCGACGGTTCGCGACAGCACGGGCCGGGTGATTGCTTCGGCAGACCGAACGGACGACGCCACCCCAGAGGCAGACCTGGTACTTGTGCGCATTCCCCTGCGCGAGGGCAAGAACAGCTTGGGCGAGCTGGAAATCAGCGCGTCAACGGCGGAAATCGCCGATCTTCGCCGCTTGATCACCTCGTACAGCATCGCCGGATTTAGCGCCGGCACGTGCATCGCTGTGCTGCTCGTCTCGATTCTGCTCCGTACCACCATGAAGCCGCTCCGCGACATAACCACCGCCGCTCGGCACATCGCCACGACGAGCGACTACGACCTCCGCATCCCCAACGAGTCCCGCAACGACGAACTGGGCGAACTGTGCCGGGCCTTCAACACGATGCTCTGCCGTATCGCCCAACGCGACCGTGAACTCGCCTACCACCGCCAGAACCTGGAACGACTCGTCGAAGAACGAACAAAAGCTCTCGAGGAAAAGAACCGGCTGCTCTTGCAACGCACGAAAGAGGCAATGGAGGCATCGGTGGCGAAGAGCCAGTTCCTGGCCAATATGAGTCACGAAATCCGTACGCCCATGACGGGCATCCTCGGAATGTGTGAACTGTTGCTCCAGACTCCGCTCAATCCCGAGCAGCGCGAGTTCGCGGAAACGATCCAAAACTGCGGTCGTGCCCTACTCGCGCTGCTAAACGACATTCTCGATTTCTCGAAAATCGAAGCCGGTCGCCTGCTCCTGGAACGGGAGCCGTTCTCACTTGCCGAGCTGGTAGACTCAACCCTTCAAGTGGTCGCCCACCGCGCATCTGCGAAGGGAATTAAGCTCTTGAGCAACCTGCCTGTTAGCGTTCCGGAGCACGTGATCGGTGATCCAACCCGTCTCCAGCAAATCCTCGTCAACCTGCTCAGCAACGCCGTGAAGTTCACCGACCAGGGAGAAGTGGAACTGCAGGTCGACGAGGTTGGTAGAGAAGGAAACACCGTGTGGCTTCACTTCACTGTTCGCGACACGGGAGTTGGTATTCCCCAAGAACGGCTGCGCGAAATCTTCGATCCGTTCATCCAGGCCGATGCGACAACGACGCGACGATTCGGCGGAACCGGACTGGGACTGGCGATTTCGCGCCAACTGTGCCGCATGATGGGTGGCAAGATCTGGGCGGAAAGTACCCCCGGCGAGGGCAGCACGTTCCATGTCGTTGTCCCTTTGGAGCTGGCCAACCGCGAAGCGGTCAACCTCAACAATGGCCACGGCCCATACACCTCTCCCTCGGTCACGCGTATCTTGCACGGGATCCGCCTCCTACTCATCGACGACAACGACGTGAACCGGAATATGTTCGCGAAAGTCCTCGACAAGTGGGGCGTGGCCGTCGACGAAGCCGGCTCTGCCGAAGAAGCGCTGGAGAAGCTGCAGAGATGCCAGGCCGAGAGAAAGCCCTATGACATCATCATGTTGGACAACCACCTCGGCGACGGTTCCAGCGGACTCCGATTCCTGGAAACGGCAAGGGACGCCGGCCTCATCTCTCCGGACACAAAGGTGATCCTGGCCAGCTCCACCGACGTCGCTCTCTCCAAAGGCGAACTCCGCAAGGTCGGCATCGTCCGCGTCCTGCTCAAACCCTTCACCTACGCCCGACTCCGTAAGGCGTTAACGGAGCTCCTGAGCGGCAAGGACTCGAAGTCGGAGGACAGTGTCCCAAGACCGAAGAGGAAACTCCGAATCCTCGTTGCCGAGGACAACCCGGTTAATCGGAAGTTACTCGATCGGATCCTCACCCGATCCGGGCACAGGGTATGCTTTGCCACGAATGGCCGTGAGGCCCTGGACCTGTACCAGAGACAGGAGTTCGACTTGATCCTCATGGACGTGCAAATGCCCGAGATGAACGGGCACCAGGCAACGGCTTGCATCCGACAATTGGAGGAAAAAACCGG
>JALSID010000046.1 GCA_026981825.1 Planctomycetota bacterium | reverse complement strand
TGCACGAAATGTGAAGAGGTGTTCACGGTCAAGATGAGCTTCGAGGAGTACGGCAAGAAGAAGGTGAAGTGCCCCAAGTGTGGCAGCACGAAAGTGGAGCGCGTCTACGTAGCTGTAGCAGCGAAGACTTCGAAGAAATCCTGAGTCGCGTCCCCCTCGCCTAAGGTGGGACGTCGCAGGCCGTTTGGGTCTACCGCGTGTTCGAGTGCGCAGACGTGTGGGGAGTCCCGATACCGCTCACGACTTCATGGGGGCGGTCCCGTGGGACCTTGACTAGAGACGGGCCCTACAGGGGGCAGGTCGAGTTCGGCGCGGTCGGGTAGTCTTCTCAGGTTGACCACTCCCCAGGTGGGGCCGTCCCTGTGTTCAAGCCCGGTGAAGTGTGCAACGTCGACTAACGGATGCGGGGCCGGGGCAACTTCGATGCATGGCTTGCGGCCTGTGGTGGCAATGCGGCTACCGCCGTGGGGCAACGCGAAGTCTCGCCGCCGCCCGCTCAGATCACCAAGGAGACAACGTGCGACCCGCGCTGCTCGCCCGGCAACGCGCTCCGCACGTCCGACCGGCGGGCGCTTCGCAGCGATCGATGTGATCCCTTCCACGCGACCCGGCCGGGCAGCGGTTTGTGCTGCCGCAAGCCGCTTCGTGCGGGGATACGTGGCCCGTTTCTTTGTCGGGCAGTCTGGCTGCGCTTATTGCGGTGTGCGGTACACCGGAGCACGATCGGGCTCGGTAGCGTTGGCCACCGGTCCGCTCCGCTGGTGTTGGATTCCGGCGCGCAGCCAGGCGAGGCCGCCTGCGCGCGGAGCGGTTGGGCGATCGCAGCTTTGCTCCCTTGCTTTCCCGGGCGAAGGGGCCAAACATTAGGATGTTCGCCGGCACCGTGCAGCCGGCGGGCAGCGTTGAGAGACCGGCGTAAGATTGGTCCAGTACCGTGTAGACGGGAAAGGCAGATGGCTAAACGCAAGAGACGCCGCACAATCGTGATGCTGCCGCGTAAGGGGGTGCGCAGGAAAGGGCGAAAGGGCCGATTCCGTCGGCCTATGCCGGGCCGGACGTGGGACCGGTACGGTCCGATCGACAATTAGACCGTGCCTGTCGCGGCTCCTGTGAACCGGGATGGCCCTCTATAACGTCCGTCTTTGTGCCACCGGCACACCGTCGGGTAGCTCGGGGACGGCGGCGGTCCGTCCGCATGTCGGGCTGTAGAAGCCGTGAGCCGGAGCCCCGTGGTCGGCGGCCGAACTACCGGACTCTGTGTCAGATTCAGGCTGGCGGGTGCGTACATAATGTGGGGCAGTTGGCCGTGAGACGTGACCCCGGCCGGAGCGAAATGGCGGGTGCGGAAAGCGGCCCGCCGCCCGGTTCGGAGGCCACGGCCGGTCCTGCAAACTGGGGCGCCACCGTCAGCTATTGGAGGACGTTGTACCGATGAGCGAGTCGGCTTCGTAGTTGGCCCTTTGATTCCGATCCCGATCCCCATTCGCATTCCCATCGTCATTCCGCCATTCCCATTCCTGAATTCCTGATTCCCCATTCCGACCCATTTCCGCGGAGCTGGAACGCGGACGCCGCATGTGCGAATTGACGTCGCCGGTGTCGTTCGCATCCGGCGGGCTCCGAAACCGGTTCCCTCATAGGGATTGCTCAGCCCGTGCGGAGCCGGGCTCGAGCAGATCGGCGGTGAACGCCGGACCCCGTTGCTGGCAAAAACGGGCGAAGGCGGTACGCGGAGCTAAGTTGACCGAGGAGCGACGTGAGGTGGTTTGCAAAGTTGCGACGGGTGTTCAGGTGCCGGCAAACCAGGCGAGACATCGGCGAAACACTCCAGACGCCTGATCGGCCGCGGCCCGTACTATCGGCCCATGCCGGGCGGGTCGTGGGACCGGTGCGGCCCGATCGAGCGTCAGCCTTGCGTGTTGCGCGCGGCGATCCCCACGCGACCGCTCGACCGGTCTTGGCCGACATAGCGCTCGTTCTTGTGTCCCTGGCGGACCGGCCGATGCCCTGGAACACGCGGGGGTTCCGTCCTCAGGTCGGGGCGGAGAAGGCCGCAAGCCCGGTTCGGGTGGTCAGCGGCGGCACGACAGGGTTGCGTGTCAGATTAAAGCCAGCGGATGCGTATATAGGTTGGGGTAGCGAAGGCGGGTCCCTGAACGCCGGCCGGCCCGCCCTCGGTTCGTCTACCGGGCTGTGTGTCAGATCGAGGGCCGGGCATGCGTATAGATTGTGGGCAGCCAGGAAGGGCCGGCCCCTGAAACGTCGGCCGGCCTGGCCCCGGCTCAGCGGCGATCCGTCAGCGATCTCCGCTGGCCGGTTTGGACACGATGGCGAGGCGCCGGGTAAAGCTGCACGGCGTGCCAGCGTCAGCGGGTGCGTGACGCCGTGTCCGAGAGCGAAGTGAATCCCTGGCTCGCCATTACGATTCGGATTCCACTCCCATTGCCATTCTGATTGCCATTCGGGTTCGATTTCCCACACCCATTGCCATTCGGATTCCACTCCCATTGCCATTCTGATTGCCATTCGGGTTCCATTCCCCATTCCGATTGCCATTCCTGCGCCATTCAGCGTTCTGATCCTCATTCCCCAATTTGATCTTCATTCGGCCGGATCCCGGCAGGGGGCTGGGATCGGCGAGTTACGCCGATCCGGCCTGGTCCGGGACCGGTTCCCTTGTGGCGATTCCTGATCCCGCGAATTCCTCGGTCGCTTTAGTCGGCTGCGGGTGCGGGAAAAGGAATCGGGTAAGCCGAACGCAACCTCACAGGTGTTGTACGCAACCGATGGACGTCCGAAGTGAGACCGGTTGCAAGGCAGCGACGTTGGTCACGGTACGAGCTCCGGCCATCAGGGAGTGGATGATCGTGTTTGCAAGAGCGAGTCGACTTCCTGACTCGCCATTACGATTCGCACCCCATTTCGATTGCCATTCGAATCCCATTTCCCATTCCCATGCCATTCAGGGGCCCAAGCCCTATTCCCAGACGCCCCCTCGTTAGGCCGGAAGCGGGCAGCGGAACCCGCGATCGGCGAGGTGACACGAGTGGTGGCACGCGGACGCAGCCTGGTTTGCGATGGGGCCCCTCATCGTGATCGCTCCGCCCGTGCGGAAACGAGTTTGAGCAGGCCGTCCGCAGACACGGGAACCGAACGCGGGAAAACGGTGTCGAAAAGCGTACTTCGTGCTAGCTGACGGAGGTCGCAAGTGAAGTTCTTTGCGAAGTTGCGACGTTTGTTCAGCCGCCGGCAAACCGGGCAGGACATCGGCGAAACATTGCCTACGCTTGATCGGCCGTTTCCGGTACTTGAGGACCTCGACCCGTGCTCAACGGACCGCGAGGCAGCGACCAAGCTGCTCACGCTGGCGGGCTTCGTGGCCACGCTGATCGACCGCGCCGGCAGCCAGATCGGCGAGGATGTCCGCGCTTGCGGGCGCGTTGTGGTCAAGTTCGCTACTTCGCAGGCGGCGGCAGCAAAGCTGGATATGACCGAGTGGGCGGACGCTGTGTGGCGCGGCCGCGAGGTCCTTCTGGCGGGGCCGGACGACGAATGCCTTGCATTGCTCGCAGCGGCGGAGGTGCTGCTCCTGGATACTCCCCCTCAGGAGCCCACGGGCTTCTTGGCCGATGGGTTGCTCGCCCACTTTCGCGGGCTGCTGAACGAGGAGGCGGTCCGTCGATTCATCGAGTTCCGGGTTGCTGCTCGGGAACTGTCGGGTCTGCAGATGGTCAGGAGCGTCGTCGTGATCGGCAGTCTCCTGAGTCGGATGCCTTCCAGTCCGTTCGACGTGGAAGAGCCGGATAGCAACGGACGCAAGGGCGACGGTGACGAGCCCGAGCCGCTCTGGCCCGATCTCTTCCCCTGGCAGGAGCGAGCAGGGGTCGCATAGGTCGAAGGCGACGCAGGAGGCGTGGGGGGCTGCGGGCGGCCTGCCCGTTACGGGCGGGCCGCCCGTAATGATCCCCTCTCGTCCTCCGTCGCAATGCTTCAACCGCTTCCAAAGCTGCTCGTACGACCACGGCGGTCGCGCTTGGAGGGTCGATATCACGGTGCGCCGCCCCGTGCCGGCCCGGTGAACTCCGAGCCAGATCGGCGTACCTTGGCGACGCCATTGGCCGGCCTGGCCGGTTGTGTCACGCGGTCGCGGACCACCAGGGGGCTTGCTCCACCTCGAGTTGACGGCAGGCTAGTGTGCTCGGAGTTGCGGACCGTTTTGCTGTTCTGCGAGCGACGCACCTGCGGCGGTTGGGGCAGCCGTCGCGGCGCGGAGCGTAACCGTGAAGTAGCTTTTCCCCTGATCACGGCGGTAGGAGAGCACACCCTGCATGTAGGTGACGAGTTCGTGGACGATCGTCAGACCCAGCCCCAGAGCTGCCGGCTTCGTGGACAGATAGGGCTTCGTGACGTCGTCGAGCGTCAGTCCGGGGGGAAGACCGGGACCGTTGTCCACGAACTCGATCATGAGCTCGTCGCCGGAACTTCTGCCCTGCACCTCGATCGTGCCCGTTCCTGGAGATACCGCGTCCAGAGCGTTCAGCAGCAGGGAGACCACGCACGTCGTCCATGCTTCAGGATGGAGAAGGGCCGGGGCCATCTGGTCGGGCAGCCGATCTGTGAGCTGGATGCGCTGATGGTCTGCTCGGTTGCGGATCAGTTTCAACGCGGTCCGCACGGCCGGCACAGGATCGTGGGGGCTCAGTTCCAGGGCATCCAGGGAAGAGAGGAACAACAGCCCACGGAGTTGGTGCTCGGCCAGTTCCAGCTCACCCATGATGTGCTCCAGGTCTCCTCTGTTGGGGCAGCGAGCAAGATGCAGACCCAGGCTGAGGCGAACTCCCGTCAGGGCGTTGCGAAGATGGTGCGCAAACCCGGCGGCGATCTGAGCGGTTACACGCTGCCGTTCGCTATCGGCAATCTGGCCGGCCATCTGCTTGAGCCGTTCCGCCGCCTGAGTGATCACGTGGTGGAGCGCGTCGAACTCATCGCTAGGCGGCTGCGCCCGGATATCCTCAGGGGGCAGATCAGGGAGTTGCTCCACGGCGTTCCGCAACCGGGCGAGATCGGCAGTGAGCAGCCGTGCGGTTGACGCTAACCAGAGTGTGCCGATCACGCACACCAGCAAGCCAACACCCAGCGGCAGGAGGGCGGGGCGAAGGCGTTCGATGGAGAAGGACTGGACCGGGTAAAGGGCGTACAGGGTCGAATTGGGCGGTATGTTCGCCGCGCTGACCATGTACTCCTGCCCGCCGATGGTGACACGCGGTGCGGTCGTGTGCCCCTGGCTGGACCGGATCGCGGCGCGCAGTGTCCCGATGGACAGATCCCGCCGATCGACGGTCGTCGAAAGCACGGTGTCGGCCTGGGTGGCAACGAACTCGGCGCCGGTCAACGCCTTCAGACGGCCAAGGACGTCGGCGTTGAGCGGGAACCGGATTCCCTCAAGGGCGCTCATCGCCGTGGCGAGTTGCGCCCGCTGACGTGCCGTCTGGTCGCGGACCGCAAGCCACGCCTGGCACACGGGGACGACGAAGCCGACGACTGCCAGTACCAGGGCCGTCGGGCCTACGATTCGCCACAGCAGCCCGGGACGACGGGGCCGCCGGGCCGTCGTTCCGATGGCGGCGTCTGTCCCCCCTGCAGAGGGAGCTCGGCTGGTGTCGCTCTCTGGTTCACACATGGTTTTTCCGCAACGTGCTTGTCCACCGGATAAAGTGCCGGTTCTTCTGGACCGTCGCAAACACCAGGGGGCTTTGCCGAACTACTGCAACGGTCTTAGGGCGGATCGGGACCGGTCCGCCCCTCGGCGGGCACATACGTGCCCGGTTTGTTTCCTCAGCTCTGCAAATATTCTCTCCCAACGGCGGCAAGGAGGCTTCCGCTATTGCTCCTGACGCGGAATCGTCAAGCGCCCTACATGGTTCAGTGTTACAGAGGTGCCGCGATGTGGCACGAGTCGTGGCCGACTCACGCTGGCGGCCGCTCAGCGCGCACGCGAGCTGGTCACCGCCTGGCCGGATCCGATGCCGGCTTCGCTCAGCCAGCCGACCAGGTCGCGCAGCTCCTGGTCGAGCAACCGGTCGGCTATGTCCTCGGGCATGATCGACCCGGAGCTCAACCGCATGGCATCGATGTCGCCGCCGCGTGCTGTGAACGTGATTCCCTCCGAATCGACGAAGGTGTACTCGTCCAGATGCGTCCGTACCAGGAGACCGGTGCGGATTTGGCCGGTGCGCAAAGCGACCAGCCATGGCTGGTACGCAGGGGCCACGTTGGCGGAAGGTTGCAGCAACGCCTCCAGAATGTGCCGTCGACCGGCCAGTCCGATCTGGCTCAGATCGGGGCCGTACGCCGCCCCGCGACCATGGAACCGGTGGCAGCGGTAGCATCCGCCAACAGCGGGGTTGAAGAACAACCGCTCGCCTCGCCGCGCCGAGAACGGCCCTTCGAGCCACGCCTCCCACTCTGTCAGGTTGTTCTTCGGGGGCCGACGGCGCGGGACCCATCGACCGAGAGTCCGCGCCGCAGCGTCTTTCAGCAGCGGCGTCGTCGCGCATGCCTCGACTAGCTTTGCCTCGTTGGCCGTCAGGTTGGTCCCCGTGAGCGCGCGTAGCGCTTCGAAACGCAGGTCCTGGGAGTTCCCTTCGTCTGCGGCCAGGTCGAGCAGCTCTCGTCGGTAGCTTGCCGCCCTGGCAGCCAGTCCGAGCACGGCTTCGGCACGCAGTTCGGAATCGATGGTGCGGTCAAGGGCGATCCGGCGAAGCAGGGGGAATCTTTCGCGACTTCCCCAGAGGCGAAGCGACCGTACCGCTTCCAGCCTCATCGCGGCAACGTCGCTCTGCAAGAGCCTTTGGAAGACTTTTCGGTTGAGGCCCGGGTGCTGTGGGCGGACGCCGCGAAGGGCGAGGATTCTTTGCCGAAGGTCGGCGTCGGGATTGAGGGCAAGCCGCAGCAGTTCGCGTTGCAGACTTTTCTCGTCAAACGGTCGATTGTGGAGCCGTGCCAAGGCTGTGGTGGCAGCCACGTAGAGCTGCACGGTCATGTCGGGACGTTCCAGCGCCTTGGCGACGAGATCGGCGTACTGGGTGAGTTTTTCGTCGGATATCCACTTCAGGGCGAGTAGGCGTACCGTGGGGTCGGTGTCGCCGAGAAAGTCGGGCAGATGCCTGCCTCGGTCCTTGGGGGCACGCCCCCTCAGAATGAGCAGACGCTGGATCCGCCGCCTGGGCGACCCATCGGGTTTCGGCAGGACGAGCTGCGGGTGGGTAATGAACTGCTGTCGGGCGGCATGTTGGAGGAAGGGATCCGGACTTGAAAGGAACCGCTCCAGCAGGGAGGCATCGCCCGCTGTGCTCAGACCAGCAATGGCTTCGCGCGCAAGGAGAGGGGGTGTATCAGGGCGAAGAAAGCCGCGCACCTTGTAACCGAGGGTGACAAGACCGCGGACCGCCATCGCCCGCAGCGCGATGCAGGGATCATCGTCTGCCACTTGACGGAGGAGGTCCTCATTGATCGCTTTGCGACGGATCAGTTCGCCCAGGGCTGTTGCTCGGACAAGAGCATCCGGATGGTCGAACAACTTGGCCAGGGTCTCCGGTGCAGCCTTCCGAGCGGCGGCTTCTCGAAGTCGGCGGTCCGGTGCTACGAGGGGATCTCCTCCGGACACGTTCTCCGCCCTCCGGACCGCTCGGATGTGCCAGATCGCACCCCGACCGTGCAGTTCGTAGTCCCGCCGTACCCAATCGCTGATGTAGAGCGACCCATCAGGGGCGACGGCCAGTCCGACCGGCCGAAAGTCTACCGGGCCTCGGACCAACGGACGTGCGGTACCGGTGTATGTGGCTCCTCGAGGCTCGATCTCGATGACCTGAAGCTGGTGGTCGGCCCAGGCGGTCACCAGCAGTTTCCCCCGGTATTCCGGAGGCAGACCAGGAGCATCGTAGAAGATCAGCTCGCAGGGGGCCTCTCCGGTTCCGGTTACCATGGGCAACGTACCGGGGAGCCGGCCGTTCCACGATTGGAAGGGATGGCGACCGCTGCGGCCGTAGCGATACTGGTACCCATAGTCGCCGCCGTGAACGACGTCGAGCAGGCGGCACGGGGGCGACGAATCCGGATCGTTGTCGATGGCGAACAGTCGACCGAACACATCCAGCTCAATCCCGAACGGATTCCAAAAGCCCGTGGCAATCCGCCTCAGGCGGGCTCCGTCCGCAGTGCACCAGAAGATGCTACCCCCTTCGCCACCTCCGCTCCACCGGCTACCGTCCGACCCGATCAGCGTATAAGGCTCGCCCAGGTTCTCGCCCAGGCCGAAGTAAAGATCACCGTTCTGGTCAAAGCAGAGTCCGCTGAGCCCATTATGGGGGTAGTTGCCGGGAGTGTCGAGCGTGACGATCCTCTCCACTCGGTCCGCCCGACCATCACCGTCCAGATCCCACAGCCTGAGGATGCGATTCCGCGTGGCCACATAGATGGCGCCGGACGGATGTGTCGCAATGTCCATCGTGTGGGTGGTCCCCTCGAAGAATGTGCCCCACCGATCGAGCTCACCGTCTCCGTCGCTGTCCTCAAGAAAACGGATGCGGTCGTGAGGGGGGCCCTGATAGTTCTTGGGACGGAAATGCGTATGCGATTCGATCACCAGTAACCGCCCGTTGGTGTCGAAGGTCATCGCGATCGGGTGTACGATCGCGGGCTCGCGAGCGACGAGCTCGACAACCAGCCGCGGGTCAGTGGCAACAGGAACCTCTCCTGTTTCAACGGGCAGGAGAACAGATAACAGCACCGGGAAGAACATCTGGTTCATCTTCTGGCAGCGGGCGCGGTTAGGAGAGTACCGACCATCCTGACCCGGGTTGACCTGTCGGTTCCATGCAGGGCTGCGCGCTCTGCACCTATCGCCGGAGCGAATCGGCTATTGCCGAAACGTTCAGCGAGTGGTAGCTTAGGCGCGCTCGAGGCAGGCGTGCACGCGTCGCACCCTGCCCTATTCTAGCCTGGGCTGTGCGTCCGCTTTGCCGTGTACCGCGCCTGCACATCGTTGTGTTTGGTGAACAGGTCACGTTCGGAGGAAATCTCGTCGGGGACCTGAGGGAAGGGCGGAGGCGAAGAGCGTTGCCGGGATTGCGTTGGTGGTGCATGCCACTGGTGGGGGCGGTTGGCGTCATCCTGCTGTGTTCACACGCGCTGGGTGGGGGAACTGCCAATCGCATCGTCCGACTGGTGCCGGTTGTCGAGGAGTCCGTGGAGAGGGATGCGGATCCAGCACCGCCAGGTCTCGCCTCCACCGATGGGGGCCGGCGGTCCCTTGCCTTGCCAGACAGCGGTTCTAGCGACGATGCCGTGGATGTGTTCAACCTGAGCTGGCGCAAGGGAGCGTTTCGGATCGTGCCCTATGGGATCGGCTGGCTGAACATGGCGTTCGACACCGCTCGGACCGCGAACGGTGCGTTCGCTCTCTACGTGATATCGCCCGATCAGCAGGGCGAGCCTCAGTTCTCCGTGAGTGCGCGCGCGACCCGGTTGGGCTTCAACGTGACCGGGCCTCATCTGCTGAACGGCGAGAGCGGAGGGAGGATCGAGCTGGACTTCCACGGGTTTGCACTGACCGAGAACAAAACCGGTGTTCTGCTTCGGCATGCCTACGGTGAGTTTCGGGCCGGTCCCTGGCGCGTGCTCGGCGGCCAAACGACGGATGTCATCTCTCCGCTCTACCCAAACGTGCTCAACTACACCGTTCAGTGGGCTGCCGGCAATATCGGGTATCGTCGCGCCCAGTTCAGGGTGGAGCGCGAGTTTTCGATGGACTCCGGAGGGAACCTGCTCGCCCAGGCGTCTCTGAACCAAACGATTGTGAGTGATTTCGTCGGGGCGCCGGACGTCCGCGGCGAGGACGCAGGTTGGCCCACTGTGATGGGGCGCGTGGCCTGGTCGTGGAGCGGGCCGGGGCCGGAACTGGTCCGGACCATAGGGCTTTCCGGCCACGTCGCTCAGCTCGGCACCGACTTCCTCTCGCCGCCGCCGGAAGACGACAGGCGGTTTTTGAGCTGGTCCTTCAATGTGGACGTGCAGTGGCCCCTGTCCGACCGGTGCGGGTTTCACGGAGAGTTCTTCATGGGGCAGGGACTGGGTACGTTTCTGGGGGGCATCAACCAGGGGGTGGACCCCATCGAAAGGGAGGCCATTCGTGCGATGGGCGGCTGGGCGGAATTCTGGTACCACTGGACGGCCGAACTCCACTCCCACGTCGGGTTTGGCATCGACGATCCGAACGACAACGACCTGAGCCCCGGACGGCGCACTCAGAACCACGTCTTTTGGGCCAACGTGGTGTACAACGTTTCCAAGGTGCTGGAAGTGGGACTGGAGACGAGTTGGTGGGAGACCCGCTACAAGGGGCTACGCAAAGGTGAGGCCGCCCGGATCGAGTTCGTGATGCGGTACCACTTCTGAGGGGGACTAACCAGCCGGCTCAGGTGCGCGCCGGGATGCCGCCTCGTGGACGGTGCTCCGGGCTTATGCTCCAGCGGTACCCAGCGATCCGCAGGCTCGCGGGCTTCACACCCAGGGGATCGCACCGTATTGAGCTAATCCCTAGCGCATTCCACCAGGTCCCACCAGACCGCCTCGGACTGCCCTCACGAGGCCAAAAGCCGTCCCCCTGAGAAGGGTGAATGATCACACGGCTCGCGGGTTCGATCCCGTCATTGCCGGGGAATTGAGATGCCCAGAGCTGTGACGGAAGGTGCAGGATTGTCGGACCGACAGTCCTCTGAGACGCTCCCCGGTCGAACAATGGATGTGGGGTAGGTTAGGCAAGTGGCACGGTCCAGAGCGAATCACTGCCGGTGGCGCGGTCGAGCCCGGTTCTTTTCGCGGGCAGGGCACATGTTAGATCTTGCAGGGACCTGCGGGAAGTTCCCGCACCAAGGCAAGACGAGCTCACCGGAGCCGATCGTATGAGGACGCCGTCCCGACTGATTTCACCGCTCGATATGAGCAGACAGACCACGGAGAAGATCTAGGGGCGACGCGAAGCGAAATTGCGCAGGGTATCCACAAAGCCGCAGAGGTGCGCTACGGGTGGCTAAGCCAGCGATTTGGTGGGAAGAGAGGAAGACACTCGAAGAGATCCGTGAGATCCTTTCTCGACACAAGGAAGAACTGCACACCCGGTTCGGGGGGTGACGTTTGGCTATCCTTGGCTCCTATGCTCGGGGGGAGAGCTCCGCAGGGAGCGACGTGGACATCCTGGTTGCACTCGAGCACCCGGTAGGACGGGAAATCGTGGATTTGCACAGCTTTCTCGAAGAGTTGCTCGGGCTGAGGGTCGATCTAACGACCCCCCGGGGCACTCAAACGAAAGCCCTTGCTCTGGCGGTCCGTCCAGGAGGACCTGGTGTATGTCTAAACGGGACGTGCGGCTGTTCATCCTCGATATGCTCCTCGATGCAATAAAGAGGGTTCAGCGGCATGTCCAGGGTATGACCTTGGAGGAATTCGAGGCGAACGAGATGGCGCTGGACGCGGTCGTACGTAACTTGGAAGTTATCGGCGAGGCAGCCCGGTATGTTCCGGAGGAGTTGCGAAACCGTTATGTGAGGGTAGACTGGCAGCGAGTCATCGGATTCCGTTTCTGAGGCAGGGGGGCCGACGGGGACACGCTGACCCACCCACGGGGGCTGCTTCGCGGCCGACCCAGACCTGCGTTCGAGTGGCACCATTCTCCGACAGTACCATCACGTTCCGCTCATGTTCCGCCGCTTTCTTGACGTTTGCACTGCGTTAGCGGCTGAGACACGCGATTTTTTGTCGCCGTGTAACCGGCGGTGAGAGCCTGAGGGTGTTGGGGGGCACGGCAGTGGTTCTTTCCGGATGCCGCACCGCTACCGGCTTTGCCGCCACGCTCCCACCGCTCGATTCCCGTCGCAGGCGAGGAGCTTCGCTCCGCTTAGCGGCCGTTTTGCTTGCTAAACTGAACGAGGAGCATAAACCGGCCCGACAGGAGAGCTTGCCGTGACGCGTACGAAGACGACCAGGCGTCAGTTTCTTCGGACCTCGCTCGCCGTCTCTACAGCTCTGGGCGTGCCGAGCATCGTTCGGGCCCGTTCTCCGAACGAGAAACTGAACATCGGCATCATTGGTGCGATGGGACGTGGTCTGGCCAATACCCGGGCCGTGGAGAGCGAGAACATCGTGGCGTTGTGCGACGTCGATGAGCAGAACCTGGCCAGAGCTGCGGAGCGGCACCCGAAGGCAAAGCGCTGGGTGGACTTCCGACGGATGCTCGAAGCGAAGCGCGACCTGGACGCCGTTGTTGTCTCTACCACAGCCCACACGCACGTCTATCCAACTCTGATGGCTCTTGACCTCGGGCTTCACGTCTACTGCGAAAAGCCTCTGGCGCACACGGTCTACGAGTGTCGCCTGGTCCGCGAAGCTGCTGCGCGAGCCGGGGTAGCCACGCAGATGGGTATCCAGATCCACGCCACGAGCAACTTTCGGCGGGTGGTAGAACTGGTTCGCACGAAGGCGATCGGAGCGGTTCGCGAGGTCCATGTCTGGGTGGCTCGCGCGTGGGGCGACGGCGGGCGGCCCCCTGGGTTCTATCCCGTGCCACGTCATCTCCATTGGGACCTCTGGCTGGGCCCGGCACGGTACCGATGCTACCATCCCATCTACCACCCACGACGGGGGCCGGGCTGGTACAAATTCTGGGATTTCGGAGGTGGAACTCTTCCCGACCTGGGCAGCCACTGGAACGATTTGCCCGATTGGGCGCTGGAGTTGGATGCGCCGGCGACGATAGAGGCATTCGGTCCTCCTCCTGACCCCGATACTGCGCCCGCACGCATGGCGGTGAAGTATGAGTTCCCGGCTCGGAACGATCGGCCTGCCGTCACCCTCTACTGGTACCAGGGACATACCCGCCCCGCCTACTACAAGGGGGACGTGCCCATCCCGAACGGCTTCAACAACGGCATCCTCTTCGTGGGGGACGAAGGGCTCATCCTGGCCGATTACCGACGCCACCTGCTGTTGCCTGCGGAGAAGTATCGTGACTTCGTCCGCCCGGAGCCGTTCATACCGGATTCCCCGGGCCACCATCAGGAGTGGATTCTTGCCTGCAAGAACGGAACACCCACTTCTGCCGACTTTCAGTACAGTGCTGGTCTCACGGAGATGAATCAACTTGGCGTTGTGGCCTACCGGTTGCAGAAAAAACTGCTTTGGGACGCGGACCGGATGGAAGCAACCAATGCGCCGGAGGCAGAACCGTTGATCGTTGGCTACCACCGGCAGGGGTGGGAGCTGCCGCCACCGCGTCGGCTCATCGCGGTACGTCAACCAGCTCGGGGCCGCTGAACTGCCTCGGCGCTCGCTGCGGCGGCGGCGAGGGTTTTTCCCCGCCGCGGGGAGACGGCTCTTGACCCGGAGGTGCGCGCTAACGAGTGGGCCGGAACAAGTATTCATGCTGCTGATCTTGTCGGGCCTCTAGCCCTGAGGAGGCCGAGCCTTGATTCGTTGGTTGTGTCCCTACTGCGGACGCAAGTTGAAGGCTCCGGAATCCGCCATTGGTCGGGCGGGCAAGTGTCCCACCTGCCGAAATCGGATCACCGTGCCACCCTTTTCCACGCACGAGGGGGAACGGCAGCCGAAACCGACGGTCGTGGGGGCAGCCCAGGGAGCGCCTTCGGAGGAGCACGATCCCGCCTCCGCGGAACAGGCACTCCGCCAGTTCTTCCGGCGCGTTGCCACGGCTCAGGATGAGGGGCTCGGGCCGCCGCAGCAGGAGGCGACCGGGCAACCGGAACCAGAAGCGAGCAACGCAACGGAAGGCTCTACCGAGGTCAAAATCGCCACGATTGAAGCCACCATTGAGTTCTCCCGCGGCGAAGAAGAAGCGGAGACGGCCGAGGAAGCCACGGTCGAACTGTTCCGTGCGGGCGAACGAGCTTTCCCGGCGAGTGTGGCTAAGGCGTGGCGGCGCCGTCAGTACCGTGCCCTTGGTATAGGATTGGCGATCGCGGCCAGCACGACCGTCGTGGTAGAAGTTGGCCTGATCGAAGCGTCGCGGCTTCTGGCGGCGCGAACCGAGCAGACGACCGGGGACATGCTGGCCCTCGGGATCTGGGGGCTTGCTTTGTTCACCATTGGGGTAGTGGTGATGTGGTTGGGCTACACGGCACCGCTCCTCGTTTGGGTTCTGCGCGACGCGGTGCACCGGCGAGAACCCGTCGGAACATCCACTCTCTTGGTCGCGCTCGGATCACTGGTGGGGGCTGCTGTCTACCTGGCGAACAGGAGACTTCTCGATGGGGAGGTGCGGGAAGGGGGTCCGGGTTGGAACTTCTGTCGGTATCTGGCTGTTTTGTGGTCCGGCTTCCTGGTGTACTGTGCGGTAATCGTGTGTGTGTTGCTCGTGTGGTCCCTTTTGCGGGGACTCCCGCTCGTAACCCTGCTCCTGGCCCTGCTGAGCACGTACTTGCCTCGGTTGCTGTTCTGGCCCCTTGTTTGCCTGGCGCTGTTGGGGTATCTGCTGAGGGTGAACAGTGTCGTGGAGGTGGGCAGTCCGGAGAGTGAGTCCTGAACGGGCAGGTAAGCCCTGGTAGTTGCTGTTGAGCATTGCCTTCTGCAGCGGGTGCGATGGCGGGCACTTTTGGTGTCCCAGGGCGCGTGGTCCGGGAACGTGCGTCGGTTCGCCTCATCCGTACGGTGACACCTGACGGCGCGGTCTGCGGAAGCCGCCAGCAGGCGGTTCTTGTCAGAGAGCCCCCGGTGCGTCGGTTGTCGAGGGGCGACAGCGCCCGCCACTGGTGCCACAGCGTGCGGGGCCGGGGGGGACGTACGGGGGACGAGGCTGCGTACGGGAGCCCCTGGGTGCTCGCGCCCCTGGAGCGGTTGCGAACGGGGCGTGGCGGGATACTGAGGGCTTGGCCTGCAGGGGGCTCAGACGCTCAGCGGCCCGCCGCAGCCCTGGCTTGCCCGGGCACGGGCCAGTTGGGGTGGGGCACATGGGCTTCCTTCATATACGCAGCCATTCGACGCACGACGTCCGGATGGAGTCGGGCAACGTTATAGCGTTCGGCCGGGTCGCGGACGATGTCATACAACTCGATGGGGCCTTTGAGCATCGGCTTGCGGATCGCTTTCCATCGGCCAGCTCGGACCGCCTGAGCGGACCCTCGTTCGTAGAACTCCCAATACAGGTACTTGTGCTCCTTCTGGCGGTCGGGTTCGCCCAAGAGGGTGGGGAGGAAGCTGATGGAGTCTCGATTTGGCGGGAGCGTCTGCCCGGTGAGCTCGCACACGGTGGCCATGAAGTCACCGAAGTAACCGATGTGATCGCTGGTGGTTCCCGGCTTCACCTTGCCGGGCCACCAGGCGATGAAGGGGACTCGGATGCCGCCATCGGTCAGGTCTCGCTTGACTCCCCGGAGCGGGCCGGATGGGTTGAAGCGGAGCGGATCATGCCCAGATTCCATGTGGGGGCCGTTGTCGGAGCTGAACAGCACCAGCGTCCGGTTCGCGATGCCCAGGTCGCGGAGCGTTTGGAGCAGACGCCCCATGTCTCGATCCAATCGACTGATCATGGCCGCGTGGCCCTTGTCTTGCTCCGGCCAGTCGCGGTCCGCGTAGATGCCAAGGTCCGGCACTTCGGCACCGTTGCCGGTCGCTCGTGTCCCCTCGTTATTCGCGTGGGGGATCGTGAGGGCCAGGTAGAGGAAGAACGGGCGGTCTTTGTTCTCCCGGATGAAATGGAGTGCATCGGCGACGAACAGGTCGTGGGAGTAGTCCACTCGCTTGGTCGCCCAACCTCCCCGAAAGCCGCCGTACGCTCGCGGCACCCGCTGGACTACGTTGCGGAGTTTGACCTTCTCGAAGTTCCGCCAGAGGAACTCGGGGTAGTAGTTGTGCGCATGCACCTGGTTCAGGTAACCGAAGAAGTAGTCGAAGCCCTGGCGGAGCGGGTGCCCGGGGTGCTCCACCTCGCCAAGCCCCCATTTGCCGATCAGAGCGGTTTTGTAGCCGGCCTGTTTGAAGATCTCGGCCACGGTGATGTCCTCTTCTGTCAACGACTGGCGGAGCATGTCACCGCCCGCGTTGCCACGTACGGTGCAGTGGCCTGTGTGCTGCCCGACCATAAGGACGCATCGGGAGGGGGCACAGACTGTTGATCCCGCATAGAACTGAGTGAACCGCATGCCCTCGTCGGCCATGCGATCCAGATAGGGGGTCTGGATGATCTGCTGGCCGTAGCAACCTAGCTCGCCGTAGCCGAGATCATCGGCGAGCACGAAGATCACGTTTGGTTGGTCCGCACCGCGGAGAGCAGCACCGAGGAACAGGACGAGCCACAGGCTGAGCAAGAGCCGTAGTCGCATCGGTTCGCTCCAGGTTCTGTCCGGCTTAGCCAACAGAACTAACCACGCGTTCTAGGGGGCATATTCTGACCGAACACACTTACGCTCGGGCAGAGACTGCGTCACGAATCATCTTAGCCAGTTGCTCGACGCCCCAGGTCACCTCGTCCAACCGATTGCGGTCGAGCTGACCGATGCGTATGCTGGGAACCTTACGACCGGCCACCTGTTCCTTTGTCACGGTCTCGTGCACCGTCGTCTTCTTGGACCGCACGATGACAGAGATGTCCTTGCTTTTTCCGATCCGGGCGAGCTCTTCTGTCCAGCCCTCCTTGGCTTTCTCGTCTTTGGCAACCAGGAGGAAGCGATCGACCTCTTGGAAGAGGTCGATTCTGCCTGGCGGTATCCGCTGAGGCGGTTCCCGACTGAAATCGCCGCCGGGGAGGTCGAGGAGCAGCAGGTCGATGGGGGTTTTTCTGATTCTCGACGTGATCAGCGCCAGGTTTTTCTCGTCTTCTATTGTCCAGCCCCCCTGTTCTCGCTTTTTCGTTTCTTTCCACGCGCGGCGTTCCTCTGGACCAACTCCCCGCAGGGTCCATTCTGCGGTGGGGGCATAGGCATCGCAATCCAGTCTGTAGCACGGAAGTCCGCCTGGGCGCCGCAGCAGGTGGTAGAGCTTGAGGCTGAGCACGGACTTGCCGCTGTTCGGGTCACCTACGATTCCCACGACGAGGGGAGGACGGGGGCATTCTTGCTCGGGGATGGGCAGCAATAGACCAAGAGGATAGTTTGCCGGGGTGCCTGACTCCACGACGACATCCCCCTGGTCCTGCAGTGCCCGAACCAGGATTGCTTTGTGTGGGAATTGCCGGTGTATGGCGAGGGCGATTCCTGTCGCGAGCCATGCTGGATAAGGACCGTTAAGCAGGACAACATCTGCCTGGTTCAACGTCTCGTTGTCGCACAATCGTTCCATCGCTTGGCGCAGTGCGGCGGGAGACAAAAGGTCGGGACCAGGCGAGGTGAACCGGACGACGCATTCGTCCAGGTCGCTCTCCCGGTGCCCCGGTTCGAAGTCGAGTAATGGTTCGACCTGCTGAGACGCTGCGCTGGGAGGAACCCCACTGAGGGGAACGATTTGACCGAGTTCGGGCGTACCAGAGCTGTGCACAACCACCGCGCCGCACAACTTCGGGTCGAACACGCCCTGCCAGAACGGACGATGCGGATGCTCGTTTTCCTGGAAGCCTTTATCAAGAAAGCGGTGGATAGCAACGTGGGCAGCCGCGAAGAACCAGAGTGGGAACCTCCCCTTCAAAACAATTCCCGTGATGCTCGGATCAGAAGTCAGTTGCCTGTCCAAGGGCTCGAGCACCGCACGGCGAACGTCGGACTCCAGGTTATGCGGGTCGAGCTGAGGTACGCGACGGGCCGAGAGGACCAACGTACCGTCGTGGTGTGTTCTAACCGCCAGCTCCTGCAGTCTCGGAACAGATGCCGTTTCGGCCATTGTTCCCTCCCGAAGTGGTGACGACCTCGCAAGAGAAATTCCTCCCTAGCTGCCGTGTGCGCAACTCCAGCCAGGGATGGCCCCTACGCCAATTATGGCAAAAATGCGCGGCCGGTACGCCCGGCTACGCGGGCCGACCGGAGATGCACTTCGCGCCGGAGCCGGCAGGAAGTGGCAACGGGTGGTTGAGCCCATCTCTTTGAAGGAGCCTATTGCTCTCCCAAAGAGGATCAGGACAGGTGAGGGAGACTGCACTCCAGTCTCGTGTGTCGGATACTCCGAATGGGTGTTCTGCGGTCTTTTCGGTGGCCGGCAGGTCTGCTCCCAGGAGTCATTCGCGTTTTGGGCGTGCGGTGCTGCCTTCGCGCAGTAAAGTGGTCTACAGTCCAGGAGCGCTTAAGTAAGGCTAGGGGGGAACTGATAGCGGGCAACCGCTGCCTTGGGCCGCGGTTGCCCGCCTGTCCCTGCAGTTTGCGGGGCCCAGATCAGGAGTAGACCCGGCGGAGGGTTCCGCTCATGGAGCCGATGCTAACCGTTGTGCCGTCGCTGATGGTCGGGAAGCCGGCCGGGAACGGCTGGTCATGGGGCGAATCCGGATGCGTCGTGTACTCGAGCTTGCCCTTGCCGTTGGGGCCCACGACGATCGTTCCCACCAGCACACCGTCCACGTACACGTCGAAGCTATCGCCAGGCGTGGCCCATTTGACCTCGGCTTCGAACTTTTTCTTTTGGAATCCGCTGCCCTTCTTCAGCTCGTACTCAGCCTTGCCAAGCAGGCCACCTGGTCCCGTCATGTAGGCCTTATATTCGGCCTCCGATACCTGACCGCCTTTCTTGTGGTAGTGCTCCTCTCGAAGTTCGTGGTCAGGGACATCGTCGCGGTGATCATAGTAGTAGCGATCAATGTCGCGTCCGCCACGCAGATCGTCCTTGTGTCGACCGCCCCGCAGTGTGTCGGAGCCCCGTCCTCCTCGGAGCCGATCGCGACCGGACTGCCCATAGAGCCAGTCGTCGCCGTCACGGCCGGCGACGAAGTCGTTGCCGCGGCCTCCGTACAGTTCGTCGGAACCACTTCCGCCCCGAATGATGTCATCGCCATCGCCACCTCGAACCGTGGTGGGAAGTGTGATGCCGGGGCTGATGATCACCCGGTCGTTGCCGTCGTGGGCAAGAACGGTGATCCGCCGCACGTCCGAGGCGTTGAACCGGTAGATTTCGCTGTTCTCCCGAACGACGATGTCTCCACCCTGCGGAAAGATCCGCACCAGGTCGTCCGTATCGCCGCCTTCGACAAATAGAGTGCCGTTCGAAACGAACGCCGACAGCAAGCAGCGGTCTTCGAGCTGCTCAGGAGCCCGCTTCAACGGCCGAAACGCTTTACGTCGCCTTGCCATAGCACTCCTCCCTTTGAGGCTACCACGGGACACACACAACACCGCACACCGGTCACTGCTGGCCAGCAGCTTTATACTAACTCGTTAGTACTAGGATCATAGCAGTGACAGGTCCTCGATGTCAAGACCCTGCCACGCTCGACCCCGTGAGTCCCGGATCTGCCCCAAGTCCCGGCAAGAACAAGACTTGTGGTGGAGATCTCCCGGGCGCGTGCCGTTGGTGAGCGCAACGCCGCCCGGCGCCGTACATCGTGTTTATCGGCACGACCGCTCGTGCGGTCAAGGCCTTTCGGTGCCCCGCTCCCGCGGGGGGAAAGGGTGGGCCTTTACGGGGGAACCGGTGTGGGGGCCGATCCGACGGGGGCAAGAGCAGTTGGCTCCAGGGCGGCCTAATCCTCCTCTTCCGGTGGCACGGGCAGACCGTGGGTTGGATGGTTGGCGTAGATGAGGCAGTAGACCACTGGGACGATGAACAGCGTGAACGCTGTGGACACGCCGAGCCCGAAGATAAGTGCCCAGGCCAGTCCCGAGAAGACAGGGTCCAGGGTGATCGGCCACGCCCCGAGCATCGCGGTGCCGGCGGTCAGGAAGATGGGCCGGAACCGCACGGCGCCGCTGCAAACGATCGCGTCCTCGAGCGTCGAGCCGCGGCCGAGCTCGGCGTGCACGAATTCGATCAACAGGATCGCGTTGCGGGTTGCGATTCCCGCCAGAGCAATCATCCCGATCATGGCGGTGGCGGTGAAGAAGACGGGGTTGGAATAGCCGTTGATGGGGACGTTCCAGAGCAGGTTGAGCAGCCAGAAACCGGGCATGATGCCGATAATCGTCAGCGGGATGGCCAGGAGCATGAGCAGGGGCATGGCGTAGCTGGACGTCTGGTACACGAGCAGCCCATAGATCGCCAGGACAGCCGCACCAAAGGCGATACCCAGGTCACGGAAGACGTCTACGGTGATCTTCCATTCCCCCTCACCCCGCCAGGTCACCTCGTACTCAGGGGGCACCTCTTTGCGGGTAGCCTGGTAAAGTTTCAGGATTGCCACGGGCGGGGCAATTCCCACCGCCTCACCCATGACGTAGACGACGCGGCGCAGGTTCTTGTGGTAGATCGTGCGCTCGATGGTGGACTCCCGGAACTCGCCCAGTTCCGCCAGTTGGATCAGTTCGCCGGTGACGCTCGGTACGTAGAGCCGCTCCAGTTCAGCCAGGCCAGAGCGTTCATCGCGGGGCACGCGGAGGACGATCCGCACCGGGTTTCTTTCCCGGTCGGAGTGGAGCACGCCGGCCCCAGCGGTGAGCATCTGGGTTTCGCCTGGCGAGGCGCCGTGCAGCGCAACTCGCAGGGTCTCCGCGATCGCTCGCGGGCTCACCCCGTGGGTTGACGCCTTTTCCCGGTCGATGTGAAACACATACCGTGTTTGCTCCTCCTCCACAGTGTCGTCCACGTCCTCCACCCCCGGCGTTTGTTCCATGATTGCGCGGACGCGTTTGGCGCCGGCGATGAGCTCTTCGTAGCTCATCGTCGGGGGGCCGTAGACTTCGGCAACGATCGTGCTGAGCACCGGCGGTCCGGGGGGAACCTCGACGATCTTTACGTTCGCCCCGTGTTTCTCGGCGATCCGCTTCACCTCACGACGAATCCAGAGGTGAAAGTCGTGGCTTTGCAGGACCCGATCGTGCTTGTCGATCAGATTGACGCGGATATCTCCCACATTGCTGCCCCGACGCAAGTAGTAGTGCCGGACCATACCGTTGAAGTCCATCGGAGACGCCGTGCCCGCGAAGGTGAGCACCTGGGTCACTTCACGGACCGTACGCAGGTAACGGGCCAGATCGTCCAGGACCGCCTGAGTGCGTTCCAGAGTCGTCCCCTCCGGCATGTCGACCACGATCTGAATCTCGTTCTTGTTATCGAAGGGAAGCATCTTCAGGGGGACAAGACCAAACACGGCCAGCAGCAGCGAGGCAACGAATAGGCCGATCGTGATCAGGATGAGGGAGTACGCGAGCGCTCGACTCCGCACCAGCGGCCGCATGCACGCCGAATACACCCGGTAGGTGAGGGTCTCGTGCAGCACGAGCGGCTTTTCGTGCTTGCCGTACTCCCCCTTGAGAACGTGATAGCTCAACCACGGCGTCACGGTGAAAGCGATGACCATGGACATGAGCATCGCGACCGGAACGTTCAGCGCCATCGGCCGCATGTACGGTCCCATCATCCCGGTAATGAACACCATGGGAACGAACGAAAAGATCACGGCCAACGTGGCCAGGATGATGGGGGGCCTCACCTCATTCACCGCGGTCAACACCGCACGCCGCGGCTTTTCCAGCCGCATACGAAAGTGACGATAGATGTTCTCCACGTCCACGATCGGGTCGTCCACGATCAAGCCTAACGAGAGGATCAGAGCGAACAGCGTCACTCGGTTGATCGTGTATCCGGCGAGGTAGTTGACGAACAGGGTGAGCGAGAAGGTGAGCGGGACGGCGGCGGCGACCACGGCCGCCTCTCGCCAGCCCAGCGTCAGGGCGATCATGCCCACGACGATGATGATCGCCGTCGCCAGCTCCTCAACCAGTTCGTTCACCTTGTCGTTGGCGGTCTCACCGTAATTGCGGGTGATGTCGTAATACACCCCGTCCGGGATCACCACCCCCTTCAGTTTTTCCAGTTCCCGTTCGATGTCCCGAGCGACCCAGACCGCGTTGCTGCCCCGCCGCTTCGCGATCGCCACGGTCACCGCCGGATAATCCAGCGTCCGGTCCACCGCCACGCCGTGCGGGTTTTCGTACGCCGGTCCGAAGCCGATGCGCGTGTAGGTTTCCGGCTCCGCCGGCCCATCCTCTACGGTGGCCACGTCCATCAGATAGACCGGCCGACCGCTGTAGACGCCGACCACAATGTTCTTCAGCTCCTCGGCTGACTGAACAAACGGACCCGCCTCGACGACCAACTCACGGTCCAACCTGTTGAACGAGCCGGCCCGGACGTTGACGTTCGTGGCCTGGAGCGTTTGAGCGACCTGAAGGGGGGAAATCCGATGGGCCGCTAGCCGATCCGGGTCGAGCCAGACGCTGATCTGCCGGGGGCGACCGCCCACGACCTCCGTTCGAGCCGTGTTCCAGACGTGCTGCAACCGGATCTCCACCTCCTCCGCGATCCGCCGCAAAGCATAATCGTCGTAGCGGTCGCTCCAGAGCGTGACCATGACGATGGGGACATCGTCAATTTCCACCGGCTTCACCACCCAGCCCACCACTCCGGGGGGAACGATGTCTGTGTGCATGGAGATCTTGTTGTAGAGCTTGACGAGCGAGTCCTCCCGGTCCTCCCCCACAAAGAAGCGCACCGTCACAATTGCCATGCCCGGGCGGGACATGGAGTAGACGTACTCGACGCCGTCGATCTGGTAGAGGAGACGTTCCAGCCGAGTCGAGACCTGCTGTTCGACTTCCCGGGCGCTGGCTCCGGGCATTTGCACCAGAATGTCCGCCATGGGAACGACGATTTGCGGTTCTTCCTCCCGAGGCGTGATCAGGAGCGCTGCAGTACCGAGGCAGAGCGTGACCAGGATGAAGAGGACGGTGAAATTGCCTCGCAGGAAAAGCTCGACGATTCTCGTCAGTACCGTGTCGTCCCGGGTAGCACTCATCCTGCGCCTGCTTGTCCTTGCTGCGGTGGGTTACGGCTGACCAACCCTCAGTAGTTCTCTGAAGCTCAGCGGGGGCATAGGGGCGGCCCACTGCAGCTTACGACGTCCCAACGGTGAGGCTCAGATCCGCTTAGCCCGTTCTGGATGGCGAGTCGCGATTCACGCACCAGGGCCATCCTCGCCTGGAAGGAGGATACGTTCGCCCTCACGAAGGCCAGAGAGCACCTCGACGTCGCCATCCAGATGTCTTCCGGTCCGGATGAAACGTCGTTCCAGAGTTCCGTCGTCCCGCACCACGGTGACCAATTCGAGTTGGCCGACGTACTGGATCGCCGTGCCAGGCACAACCAGCACCTCGTGTTTGCCGACCGGGATATAGATGCGGCCGAACATGCCCAGATACAACCCTGCGCGTACTTCTTCAGGCAACGAAACCTTCACCGTGACCGCCCGACTGAGAACGTCCGCTTCGGGAACAATCTCGCGGAGTGTGCCGGTGGTGGTCAGATCGGCCGCATCGATACGGACCTGAACCTGATCGCCCGGCTTCAGTCTGTTCGCCAGGCTTTCTCGCACGTTCGCGTGGAGTTCCAGCTCGCTGGGGTTGTAGATGGAAAGCAAGGGCGTGCCCGGAACGGCCAGATCGCCCGGGTCGGCATGGCGATCGGAAACGATCCCGTCGACCGGTGAGCGGATGACCGTGTAGGTGGCCACCACCTGAGTACGTTCAAGCTGCTGTTTGGCTCGTTCGAGCTGGGCGCGCGCGACCTCGAACATGCCTTCGACCCGGTCGAACTCTTCCTGCGAAATCGCCTTCTCCTCCAGCAGTTGTTTGGCCCGTTTGTAGTCCCGCAGACGAAGGTCGTATTCGGCCTGTGCCGCTGCTACGCCTGCCTCCGCCTCGCGTAGCTGAGCCTGGATCTCGCGGTCGTCCAGCTCGATCAGCACATCGCCCTTCTTGACCTCGTCCGATGCGTCCACGTGGACGGCCAGAATGGTGGCAACGATGCGGCTGGCGACGTCCACGCGGTAGCGCGGTTGCACGGTTCCCACAGCGGGAACCGCTTCGACCACCGTTGTTCGGCGCACCTGTGCGGTTGCTTGCCCCCGCTGCAGCTTAGATTCGGACGCTTCCACAATGCCCGGTGTTACCTTGGGGTGGAACTTGCCCGCCATGTACATGAGGATCAGGATCAGGGCAATGACACCGATCACCGTGGGCGCCAATTGTGCGAAGAATGTCGCGAGCTTCCTCATCGGTCCAATCACCGCTGGCCTCGGGTTGAAGGCGCGAACAGACGAAGAACACGCCGGTCGGTTTACAGACGATCCACCCGGCCGTGGTAAGCGATGCTCCGCTATACGCACCTGCTCTGCTCAGTAGTGTATCCCGAGTACCGCGGAGTAGCAGGGACGTCAATAGAGCCCGATCACTTCGCCAGCACCTTACTCAGGACTTTGAGCCCCAGGTCCATGGCGTCCCAGGCAAGGCCAGCGTGGAAGGGCTGAGCGTGGCTGAACCGCCAGGGCAGGTACACGCCAAGGATCTTCTTTCCCACCCTCCACAGCGGTGAGACGCCCACGCGGTACTCGCCCGCTCGCTCCTCGTCCACCGTGACCGGCTTGAGCGGATCGTCCGTGTAGCGGAGCGGCACTGTCGCGAACGTGGCCTTGTTCATCTCCTCCATAATGCACATGCTCATCGGTTCGAACCGAACGGAAGGCTGTTCTCCGGCAACGTCCGCAGCGATATGATCTGCGGCCGCGTCCGCCTGAAGCAACGCCAGAAAGGCTTGCTTGATCGGAAAGTTCGCGGCATCACCGGCGGCAAACTCCCGTTCCCGCCCCTGAACCCGTCGACTGTCGGACTCCACCTGAAGGAAGCCGCGCTCGTCGACCGGCAGCAGTTCGTAGCGGCGCGCAGCCACGTAGGGCGGGAAGCAGAGCAGATAGTCGAACGCTACCGCCTCGCCATTCGTGTAGTGCACCTTCCCCGGTTCCACATGGCTCACCACCCAACCACGATGGCCCTCGATACCCCTTTCGCTAAACTCCTCCTCCACCACGGTATTCAATCTCGGGCCAAACGCCTGAATGTAGCCCTCCTCAACGGTTGTCCAGACCAGCGACACCTGATCGCGGATACCCTCTCGGCGCAGCCAGGTGTCGATCATGAGGACAAGCTCGTAAAGGGGCCCGGAGCACCGATTGTTGGGGGGAATTACGAAGACGAACTGGGTGTGCTTGCCCTCCTTGGCCCGCTGGGCGGTCTGCTGGAGAGCGTCGCGTATCCGCAACATGTCATCGATCGTCCAGGGGGTAATACCGTGCTCGCGCAGCCCTGGGATCTCGTCCGGCCGCATGTCGGCGCCCGTGGCGATCAGCAGGTAGTCATACTCCACCGGGCCCTGCTCCAGCTCGACCACCCGGCGGTCCGGGTCGACACCCCGCACCGACGACCGGATGAAACGGATGTTGCCTTTCCTGGTTGGCTCTTCCAGGGGGATGAGGAACTTCTCCGGCGGTGCTCCGAACGGGATGTAGATCGTGTTCGGACGGAAGACGAAATGATCCGTGTCGGAGACCAACGTCAGCTCGGCTCGCTCGCCCAGTTTCCACCGAGCGTAGAAGCACCCTTCCAGACCGGCGAATCCGCCACCGAGTACGACAACACGTGGTCGAGCGCTCATGGCTTCTCCTCCTGCCCACGCCCTCTGAATTATACCCGGACCGGGTATCTGCTTTTTTCCATCCGAAGGGTTAGCAGCCTTCAGTCTAGCACGTTTTCCCGGGAACTGCTTGGGAAGACCGGCACGGCGCAGGAAGGCATCGGTGGGAGTGATCGGGGCCGGGCAGCTCAGGGACACTGGACAAAGAACACACCACGGCTGGCTCGCGCGTGCCCGGTTCGACCATTCGGAGAGGGCCAATCTTCTTCCTGGCGACGTTTGTCTTCCCTCCGGTGTGACCGGGGGCATCGCGGTGGAGTATCTTGCACGGGGGCCAGAGGTCCTGGATGTTGACCGACACTGCCCCCGCCGAGCTGACGCGGGAGGATTACGGGAGGAGCTCAGGGTTGGATTTCGGCCAGTCGTCCCACCGCTCGTTCCAGAGCGGCGCGGGCAACATGTAGCTCCGCCGCGGCATTCTGTTCCCGCACGCGAGCTTCTGAGAGAGCAACCTGGGCATCCACAAGCTCGGTGATCGTGGCCGATTCTGCACGATACCGTGCTTCCACCTCACGTAACGTGGCGCGCGCCTGTTCAACCGCCTGCCGGGCCACCCGTAAGCGTTCCCGCGCGGCCACCCAGGCCAGATAAGCGCGGCGGATATCCAACTCAACGTCCAGCACCAGCTTGCGCTGAGCGGCACTCAGCTCGCCGTACTGGGCCAGAGCTTTCTGGACCTCAGCAGCGGTTCGGCCCGAATCGAGCAGCTTCCAGGCTAACATGACCCCCACGAAAAAGCTATCATCCCCCCGCTTCCAATCCCCGGTGTGCACGTCGTAGTCCGCCACCAGCCCCGCCGTGGGACGCCGACCCGCCCGTGCCACTTCGACTCGATGTTCCGCTGCCGCAAGCTGCTCGCGAATCATCGCAAGCTCGGGACGTCGATCAAACGCCTCGCGGACAAGCTGTTCGATCTCCCCAACCCCGTCAGACCAAGGAGCTGCTGCCGGTTCTTCAGGGAGCTCCTTACGCGGCACAGGCGCGCCAACGACGTTGTCCAGTACGTCCCACGCCAGTTCGTACTGCTGCCGCGCCACAATCAGCGCCTCCTCGGCCTCCGCCAGACGCACTCGAATCGTGAGCACATCGGACTGGACCGCGCTACCGGCTCGAAAACGCGCCTCGACAATGCGGAGGTGCTCCCGGACCTGCTCCAACGACTCCTCCCGCACCCGCACCAGATTGCGCGCCTGAATCAGCCGATAGTACGCTTCAGCAAGCTGGGCGACCAACGTGTTCCGCAAAGCAGCCAATTCGTACTCGGCCGCCTGTGTGCCATGCTCGGCCGCTGCAAGCGAAGATGTAAGCCGCCCTCCTGTATACAGAGGCTGCGTGATCTGAAGCTGGGTGTGGAAGTCGTCCGTGGTATCCGGATCGTTGATGCGCGCCAGGTCGGCGAGACTGAACTGCGCCTGATTCAGTTTGAACATGAACGCCATCACCGGATTGTCCGAAACGGAATAGTTCTCCGACAGCGTCAGCGTCGGGAAGAACTCCGCCCGCGCACGAGCCAGCATCGCCTCGGCTCGGGCAACGCGGTACCTCGCCGACTCGAGATCCGGATTGTGGTCCAGCGCCAGCCGGATCAACTCCTCCAGCGTTAACGGTCCCTCCGGTGCTTCCTCCGCAGCGGCCGTCTCTACCTGTTGCTGTACGGGCTCCGAAAGGGGAGCTCGATCACCGTTGGTCCGTCCGACAACTGCCGAAGGGGGGACGGCTGAAGCGATCTGCGACTGCGGGTGAACGACGGACATCTGGGTGCACGCCGAGCACGCCAGCCCGGCCGTAACCGCGATTCCCAGTGCCACACATTGGATGTGCCAATCTGAAGCCACGGGTGGGGCTCCCCAACCTGATGCGCAAACCCGACACTGCTCGTGCTACTGGTACAATCGGTCGAACCCGCATGACGGCTTGAACAGGAACCGCTGCCGTGGCACCGCACGGACTTCCCGTCCACGCGAGTCGGCCTGCCACAATCTACGAGACGCGGTCAGGTCCGCGCTGCCCCGGGAGCACCGACCGCCTCCAGCCGCACCAGCAACTGCCCAGCTTCCACTTGCTCGCCGGCCGCAACCAGGACTTCGGCTACACGGCCCTCCAGAGGAGATGTGAGACTTGTCTGCATTTTCATCGCCTCCAGGAACAGCAATTGCTGTCCCTTGTGCACCCGGTCTCCGGGGCGGACACCCACGCGTACCACCAGCCCGGACATCGGTGCACCGATCTGGCAGGGATCGTTCGGATCTGCCTTGCGCCGCCGAGCCGTCTGTTGCCCAAGCGACTCGTCAACCACCACCACTTCCCGTGGCTGCCCATTCACTTCAAAGAACACCGTCCGTTTCCCGTTTGGATGGGGATCTCCCACGGCGAGGAACTTGAAAAAGAGCGTCTTACCAGGCTCGATCTCGGCAGACGTTTCGTCCCCAGGCTCCATCCCATAGAAGAACGGATAGCTGGGCAGAACGCTGGTGTCTGAATACGTCTGCTGATGGCGGACGAACTCTTCAAAGACCTTCGGGTACATGAGATAGGACACCACCTCACGCCGGTGAGGGGGCCTTCCGAGCAACTCCTCGACTCGGGCACAGGCAGCATCGAGATCAGCCGGCGCTAACACCGCGCCGGGACGCCCCTCGATCGGCTCCCTATCGCCCAGAATGCGACGCTGTACCTCAGGGGGAAATCCTCCAGGCGGCCAGCCCATCTTGCCCAGCATCAGGTCAACAACAGAGTCCGGAAACGAGATGGCTCGATCTGGGTTTAACACGTCCTCTACGGTCAGGCCGTTTGCCACCAGGAACAGTGCCATGTCCCCAACCGCTTTCGACGTGGGCGTCACCTTGATGATGTCGCCGAAAAGTTCGTTCACCGCTGCGTACATCTTGCACAGCTCATGCCACTGGTGCTCAAGCCCCAGTGCCTTTGCTTGTTCACGCAAGTTCGTGTATTGTCCCCCTGGGATTTCGTGGCGGTACACTTCGGCCGAGGGCGCACGAAGATCGCTCTCGAACGCCGCGTAGTACTCGCGCACCGCTTCCCAGTACTCGGCCACCGTCTCCAGAGTGTCGAAATCGAGCGCGATCTCGCGGTTCGTGTAACGCATCACTTCAACCAGGCTGTTCAGGTTCGGCTGAGACGTCAGACCAGAAAGCGGCCCCATGGCCGCGTCCACGATGTCCACGCCCGCTTCCGAGGCTTTCACGAGCGAAGCCATTTGGGCGCCACTGGTGTCGTGCGTGTGGAAGTGGACCGGTAGCCCGGTCTCCTCTTTGATCGCCCGCACGAGCTTTTCTGCTGCGTACGGTTTGCACAATCCCGCCATGTCCTTGATGGCGATCAAGTGGGCGCCGCGTTTTTGCAGTTCCCTGGCAAGATCCACGTAGTACTTCAGACTGTACTTCGTGCGGGTCGGAGACAGGATATCGCCCGTGTAGCAAATGGCCGCTTCGCACAGTGCACCGGTCTCGAGCACGGCCTCCATGGCGAATTCCAGATTGGGAAGGTAGTTGCACGCATCGAAGATGCGGAACAGATCGATACCGGCCGCCGCTGCTTCCTGAATAAAGGCCCGCACCACGTTGTCCGGATACGCGGAATAGCCCACCGCGTTGGAGGCGCGAAGTAACATCTGAAACAGAATGTTCGGGATCCGCTGGCGGAGCTCCTCGAGTCGCTGCCAGGGACACTCCTTGAGGAAGCGCAGCGCAGAATCGAACGTCGCACCGCCCCACATTTCGATCGAGAACAGCTTGTGAAGCATGCGCGCGTAGACGGGCGCAATCTGGAGCATGTCGTACGTGCGCATCCGCGTCGCCAATAGGGACTGGTGCGCGTCGCGAAAGGTGGTGTCCGTCACCAGCAAGGCGTCCTGCTCGAGAATCCATTTGGAGAAGCGCTCGGGGCCGAGGTCGATAAGCAATTGCCGCGTGCCTGGGGGAGGTTGTCGATCGTGGTCATAAGGGGGCAATGGGGCCGGCTCCTTCCGCCTCGATTTGGGCCGTCCACGCACGATCGGATTACCGTTGACGATCACATGCCCCAGGTACGCGGCGAGGCGGCTGGCACGGTCCTGGCGGGGCGCAAATCGAAATAACTCGGGCCGTTCCTCGATAAACGACGTGGACAGTCGGCCCTCCAGAAAGTCCCGATGCATGACCAGGTTGATCAAGAAGGGGAGATTCGTCTTTACCCCCCGAATGCGGAACTCCTGCAGCGCCCGTTCCATCCGTCTGGCCGCGTCCAGGAAGCGGATCCCCCATGCAGTTACTTTCACCAGAAGCGAATCGTAGTAAGGCGTGATCACCGCCCCCGTGAATGCCTGGCCGGCATCCAGGCGAATCCCCAAGCCACCTGGAGAACGGTAATGGGTGATGCGCCCATAGTCGGGCAGGAAATCCTGTTCGGGATCCTCTGTAGTGACCCGACACTGAAACGCAAACCCGTGCGTTGTCACCTGCTCCTGACCCTCAATGCCGATCTCCGGGTGGTTCAGGGGGGTGCCCTCGGCGATCAAGATCTGCGCCTGGACGATGTCGATACCCGTAACCTGCTCGGTGACCGTGTGCTCCACCTGGATCCGGGGATTCACCTCGATGAAGTAGAACTCCATCGAATCGAGATCGAGCAGGAATTCAACGGTACCTGCATTGTCATACCGGATGTGCCGAGCCAAACGCACGGCGGCTTCGCAGATCTGTTCGCGGATCTGTTGGGGCAGATTGATGGCCGGTGCGATCTCGACCACCTTTTGGTGGCGCCGCTGGATGCTGCAGTCCCGCTCCCAAAGGTGCACGAGATTGCCGTGCTTGTCGCCCAGGACCTGGACCTCGATGTGGCGGACACGCGGGAGGTATTTCTCGACGAAAAGCGCGCCACTTCCGAAGGCGTTGGCGGCTTCGTTGCTGGCTTGCTCATAGAGGGCGGCCAGATCATCTCGACTACGCACCACGCGCATGCCTCGGCCACCGC
>JALSID010000045.1 GCA_026981825.1 Planctomycetota bacterium | reverse complement strand
GGAATCGGCAATGGGGCGCGCTCTCGGTCGCCGCTTCGGCCGCTGGCCCGAAGTGGCGTGGAGCGGGCGCCCGGCGGGGTCGGCATTGCTTGCCTTTGCGGGCGCGAGCGGCCGCGGGAGGCGCCGCGGCCTCGGCGAGCCCGCGCCTCGCCTCGCGGCGAAGGCCAGGCTGGCGAGGAATGCGCCCCTGCGCAGGCGGCCCGGTCCGGGCGCACGCTGCCGAGCCGTCCTCCCCGCCGCGGCGCGGCGGGGGTACCAATGCGCCGTCGCCGGCGCGACGGCGGTCCACCCCCTCCGCCCCGGCGGTTGCAGGCGGCCCCGGCTAGTTGGCCAGTCCCCGGTGCCCCCGTCCTCCTTTCTGGTGCGGCCTGCTTTGGCCAGCCGGCGCCGGTCTTGCCCATGCCCGCTTTGGGCCGGACCCGCGGGACGCAAGAGGCGCTGGCAAAAACAATCCCCACCAAAGGAAGAAACGCCCGCCCATCGCAGAATCGCCGGTGGTGCGAGCCCTCTCGTCAGGCCGCTTCGGCTCGCCCGGGCCGAAGCGGCCCGCAGCCCGCCGCCAGGGGGTCCGCAGCTCCGCCCGAGGGGGAGGCTGCCCCCTCTCACCTTCAGACCCGCGGCAAATGGGGAAAGCGCACGACCGGGGACGGTTGGAAATGGTCCTGTCCGCCCGTAGGCAGGACGGTGCCCGAAACCCGTGAGGACCACACGCCCTCACCCGGCAAAGAGACCGAGCAAGCCACTTGACAAGAGAGAGAGAGAGAGAGAGAATTGTTGCGTGAGAGGCTCGAGCCTGCGGCTAGTTCGGAAGTTATCATGAGGAGCGGAGCTGGGACTGCCGCAAGCGGCTACATAGGGGGCTTTGCCTTGGTTGTTTCGGCGGCCGTGTCCGCGGAAGACCACCTCGCTCGTGGAGCGTTCTGGCTAGCTGTCCCTCTGGTTGTCACTATCTTGGGGATCAGCTTAATTGCTTGGCCTACATCGCCCGGGCCGTGGGCTTTCGCTTCCTTGTTCTTCGCAGCGGGCTTCGGCTACAACGTCGCCCTTGCACTTGCAGGATGGGCAGAATGCGGATGCTTGGGGCCCTTTTCTCTGCCTCCGAAGTGGATGGCTACCCTGGACCTTGCCGTGTGTGCGGCGACTTCGCTCCTCGCCTGGACGCTTCGCAAGGACACCCCCCGGAGACGCACATCCGCCGGGCGCCTGGTGGCGGGATTTACCGGGGCGATCATCGTCGGACTCCTCGCCCGTTACTGCGTCCCCGTCCGCCAGGCGGTCCTGTTCATTCCACAACGGGTCGACCTCGGCCTGGTGTACTACGACGAAACCGGCACCGAACGAATCATCGCCTACAACCGGACCAATGAGCCGCTAACCGTTCTCTTGCGTCCGGGTTGCCCTTGCGTGTCTACCGACCCCTCAATACTGGAACTGCCGCCGCACGAAGGGGTACCGCTGTTGGTGGAGCTAGACCCCAAGCGCGCTCGGCAACCGCCTGGAACGACGGTCGAAGTCTCCGTAGTCGCCCATAGTGGTGCGTTACGACGCGAAGGGGGATTCTTGGTGCGTGCCTTGCTCCGCACCGAGCCGGCGCGACAGACAGGACCACGATCGGACCGTAGAAACGCGTTGACGAGTGGAGGAACCCAATGAGGACGCCAGTAGCACGTACTGCACGCGCGCTTCCGCTGGTCATCGGCCTAGTGGTTGGGTGCCTCGCCCATGGGCTGACCACGAAGGCAGGGCCTTTCGAGTACTGCGACATTACGTCCATAGGGCCATCCTGTCCAACTTCGTGTGGGGGTGGCTCCGACGCGGCCCCCTGTCCGCCGGGGCAGATCTGCTACCCCACTAAGCCGGGCGTGTGGCACGTATGCGTTCCGTTCGCGTGGCGCGACTGCTATGAAACGCCGTGGTGCCCGGGGCGATGTTCCGGCGTACCCCACGACTACTGCCAGTGCGTCATGACGGGCGAAGGCTGCCTCTAGCGCCCTGTCCCCACCAGCTGGGGCCCGTGCTTTCAAAATGACGGAGCCGGCAGCCATGCCGTCGCGTCAAGGCGACCCGTTCCGCACCGCGGCTGTGGCTGGCTGTGGAGCTCTGCGGGGAGCTGGGCTGGCGGCGTGTTTCGCCAGCTCCGTAACATGGGCCCAGGTAGGGTTAGAGCCCTCAGGCGGTGCACGGGGCCGTAATCCTGCGGGGACGTCACCTCCCGGACGCGCCCGGCTTCCCTCAACAGAGGCGGTCCTTGCGCCGGGGTCGGGGTTTGAAGATATGCGGACGGGAAGCGAAAAACCTTAGGGGCGAAAGCCCCCACCCTACTGGCGGCACCGGATCGGTGCGGGAGGCCAGCCTGTTGGCCCCCGTGCAGGTTCGGCGAATTCCGCTCCCAGGCAGGACGGACGCCCTCCGCCGCGGCACCCTGTCGCCTAGGCAAAGCCCCTGGGGTGCTGGTGGAAGGCATAAGCGCTAAGTGGGATCGGAGATCCAATCCGCGGAGGCCCAGCAATGACAAGCTTACTCGGAGGGTGGGCGTTAGTCGTACTGGCGACTCTCCCTATCCTGGGGGCGAAGCCCCAAGCCCCGGAACACACTCCCGCCGGCGCTGGAGAGCACAAGGGCGAGGAATTGATCGAGCGCCTTCTGAGGGCCCACGAGGCGACGATCGCTTCACTGCACCGCGTCTGGGCGCGAGCGGAACTCCAGGTACCCGACAAACGCGAAGGCTGGAAAACCGTTCTTTGGTTGGAATGGGCCAAAGACGGTAGCCTGGAACGATTCCGCACACTGCGTCCAAGCCCTGAGCCACCGGGTAGGCCTACGCTGGAGTCCGACGTGATGTTTCGCGGGGACCAGGTTTGGGAGCAGCATCTCCGCTTGCCACCCAGCGCGCCCCCCACGGATCCGAAGAGGGACTACAGATACTTCATCGAACCGACCGCCGGACGAGACCTGCCCCATCCATGTCTGCCGAGTGCGGTCCTGCTCCGCCTAAGCGACCCGCGGGGTAACTTCCGCAGTGCTAAGCTGCGCGACGTGGTTCGTTCGCTTGCTGGAAATATCAAAGCTCAGGTCCACCTGGCTGGACCGAACCGGTACGTCATCCGGCTGCGTCCGGCCGATCCATCCCGTTTTGAACTGAAAGAGGTAGAAATCGAGCTGGACGGCGAAGCCGGCTACCTCGTCCGGCGGATCGTCTGGCGGATGCCCGCCGGGCTGGCCAACGGGCCGAATCGGGAGTGGGAGCAAAAAGAAGAAGTAAAAAGATTCGAATCCGACGGGCAGGGGGCGTTTTTGCCGGTCGAAGTGGAGTCCATAAGCACGGCGGCCGACCCCCCTCTCCGAGCTCGTGTGGTCGTGACGGACTTCGCGCTCAACAGCGCACTACCACAGGGAGCACTGGACTTCCGCATCCCTGCCGGCACCACGGTGGCCTACTACGACAGCCCCGACGGCAAGCCGCGCATCGCTTATTGGGGGCCGGATAACAAGCCAGAGCGGTTCTTCAACAGCCCCGGCGAACTCGCTCAATTCCTCAAACGCCGAGGAATAGGCGTGAGCGCCGAGCAGCGAGTCATGGCGCGCCGGGTGCTGATCGCGGCCGTATTCGTTGGCGTAACGGCGGCTTTGCTGTGGCTAGCAAGGCGCAAGAAACAACGCGAATCGAGCGGCAACGGTCGCCCGGGATAGGGCGCTCTTGTCTGCAAGTGGAACACCAGGGGGTGCCGATCCCTAAAATCGCGGGAGGCAGGGCAAGTGCGGCCGAGTGATCCGATTGTTAGGCGTCTCGGCCCCGTCTGGTGGGCAGTTGCTCTCCTCATCGGGGTCTCCGTGGGCTGGTACGCAGCCCCACGAGTCCTGCCCTGGTGGGGCATTCAGGTTGTTTCACGCTCAATGCCCCCCGAAGGTTGGTCGGTCCACCAGTTCCGTGCCGTGGACGTTCCGTTCGAAATCCTGAATCGCACGTGGTACCACGCAACCGTAGAAGCGGTCCAACTGCCCTGCGGTGTTACGTCCGCCCATTTGTTCAGCAGCACCGGGGACGAGCTGGACACGCCTACTCCGCTTCCCGCCGGTGGCCGACTGATGGGAAAGGTGCACATCCAAACCTACGGTCGAATCGGCACCGCAAAGTTCCCCATACGGCTCCGGGTTCATGTCCTCGGCTTCATCCTCGAACGGACATTGGTCGTCCCCCTTAGGGTCGAGCGATCTCTGTTCGTCGATCCCCTGCGCCTGGAGTTCGACTTCCGGCGCAGTCAACGGCCTAAAACAGGCCGGATCGTCGTCGTGAGCCGCGATGATGCTCTTGCCCCCACCGGAGCGATGACGACCGATCCGTTCCTCTCCCTGGAAGTCCGCCGTAGATCGATGTCTGGGGCCGAACCGAGCGCCCTTTCCGTGGAAGTTATCGTTCGGTGCGACTACCCCGGCCCGGAGTGGGGAGGCGTTGTGTCCGGCTCCGTCCTGTTGAAGTTCCGTCACCCGCACATTAGTTCGCTACGGGTGCCCATCGCTTGCCGGGTGCCCGAGCCGATGTTTGACTATGAACCCCGCGAGCTATGGCTTGCACCTGGGGAACTGAACCGAGTGACCAGAAGGCAGGTGTGGCTTCGGCTGCGGCGGGGGAGCAGCGTGCGCGTGACCGATGTCCCCACGTGGGCAGAGGTTACCGTTCAGCAGCTCAGCGCGGAGGAAAATGTCGCCACCGTCCGTCTTCGAGTGCCCTCCGATCTTGCTCCCAGCCCCGGCAAGCTCACGTTCGAGGTTCGCCACACCAGGGGCTCGGCCAGAGTCGACGTGCCGGTGTACGTAATGCTTGGGGGCAACAGTGGACAATCCTTGCCAAGGTGAACATTCTTCAACGAACAGCGGCTCTCGCCTGGGACCGGCCCATCAGTGGCTTTTGCTTGCGATTGCCGGCCTGCACCTGGCGATGCTCTGGTGGTCCGTGCACGTCCATGGCCCCGTCTACGACGAAGTGGGACACCTTACCGCCGGTCTCGAACACTGGCTGCAAGGCGACTTTGCTCCTTATCGCCAGGACCCACCGCTAGTCCGCCTCGTTTCCACCGCCCCCATTGTTGCATTTGCGAATCGGGGCGACATTGAAGCGATCATGAGAGCCGAAGGGGTTTCGGGCCTACCGCATGCTTCGTTTCACGCGGCTCCCGCCCTGGGACGAGCCTGGCTCCGCACGGCGAGGAAGGTTTGCACGCTGTTTTCGCTACTCGCCCTACTTGGGTGCTATGTCTCGGGAAAGTCGCTTGGGGGAACCATTGCGGGATTGTTGGCCGCTGCTGCCTGGGCATGTAGCCCGCTCGTTCTGGGAAACGGCGTGCTTTTCCTCGAAGATGTACCATGCGCCGCTTTAGCCATATGGTCTGCCCTGCTGATGGAGAAGTGGTCGCAGCATCCCACGGTGGGATGGGCTCTGGCAACAGGTCTTGCAATCGGCTGTGCTCTCTCGGTGAAATTCACCGCTCTCCTTGTCACGGCGTGCTTGCTGATGACCTGGGCTCTCCGCGCTTGCCTTCAGCGACGCCTTCCGACCGGTCACGAACTGCTCCAACTGGCAGCCATTGGCTGCACCGCTCTCTTGGTGGTCAACGCGGTCTACGCGTTCCAAGACACCTTTCTCCCCCTGAAGGCGTATGGTTTCACCAGCGGCTCCCTCGTGGGAGAAGCGAGCAAGGAAGGCGAGCGAGGCAATCGCTTCGCCAACTCGCCCCTTGGGTCGGTGCCCGTTCCCGTCCCGGCACAATACCTGATCGGCCTGGATTTCCAGCAGCACGAGTTCGAGAGGCGCTACTGGTGCTACCTGGCCGGCGAATGGAAG
>JALSID010000044.1 GCA_026981825.1 Planctomycetota bacterium | reverse complement strand
GGCGTCGCACCCCCATGACTGCCCATGGCGGCCACGACGAACGGATCACCCCCGGCGTCCCGAACGGCTTCGATCACCGACCTGACGATCGTAACCAGATTCGCTATCCCACGGCTGCCCACGGCGACGGCAACACGCGCCCCCCTGCTTATCCGTTGCCTCAGCCCGACCCGCTCCAGCTCCGCTCGAACCACCCGAGCGGGCTCCTCGATCACCGGCTGCTCCGGTTGCTGAAGGAGCTTGCGGATCAAGGGATACCTGTGTGCCATCGATTACCCCCGCAGGATTGCTCTCCAGGCCGGCCGCTCGCACAAGTAGCCATCAGTTGCATCGGGGGGGCGACCCAACCCGCGTACGATCAAAATAGGGGGGCATGTAGGTCTCAGGCCACCCCATGCACGAGCTGATCGGTTCGGCCGGCAAAACAAGGATTGTAGTGGGGCACACCAAGCTGACGCCGGATCAGAGCGGCGATCTCCTCCAGCGGTACCGGCCCCTCCTCCGGGAACGCTCCATAAGCATCGGTACGCCCCCAAACGGCCCCCTCTGGCACCGGCCCACCTGCAAGCAACGCTGACCAGGTCTGGGTCCAATGGTCCCGCCCCCCTTTCGAGTTCACCTGGTAGTGGCGACCCAGCTCACCACACGCCACCACCAGCGTCTCGTGCAGAAGCCCCGACACGCGCAGGTCGTCCAGAAGCGCCGTAAACGCCCGATCGAACGCAGGACAGGCGCGTCTGGCGTAATCCGCCAGCGTGGTGGGCAGGTTGTAGCCATTCGCGTGGCAATCCCAGCTCACCTGGTTGAACACGCCCGTGTACATGTTCAGCACCACAAATCTGGCCCCCAACTCCAGCAGGCGGCGTGCGATCAGGCAGTTGCGGCCAAACGTGGTCGCGCCGTACCGCTCGCGAGTCGCAGGCCGCTCGTCGTCCAGGCGTGCTGCGCGGCGAAGAACCGCCAGGCCTTCCCGACGTAGCTCGTCGACCGCGCACCGCGGCCGCTCCGAGCCCGGCAGCAGCGTCACCGGCTCGTAAAGGCTCCCCAATGCGCCCGCATCCTGGCCGGAAGAAACCTGCAAGCCCAACGACTCCAGAGGCCCTGGCAGCAGGTACCAGGGTTCGTATTTCCCGGTCCGGCTGTGGCAGGTGTACGAGAAGACCGCCCCGATAGAGGGCCTATGCTCCCCATGCCGATGGACACCGCCACTGTGCAAAATCTGCAGACCGGCTTCGTGTACGGCCAGGTCAGCGTGATGGACGGTTCGGACGACAGTGAGCCGGTGCGCAAATCGGGACAACCGGGGGAAACACTCCGTGAAACAAACACCGGGCACGGTGGTTCGGATCGCGCGGAAGGGGCCTCGGATCTCCTCGGGCGCCTCCGGCTTCGGATCCCAGGTGTCCAACTGGCTCGGACCACCGATCAGCGAAATCAGCAGGCACCGCCGGGCGGACGGACCGGGAGCCTTCGTGCTACCGGTTGCTGCGGCCATACTCAGTGACAGAGCGGCAGCTCCGGCACCGGTCGCCCTGAAGAATCCTCGTCGGCTCACAGCTTCGTCGGACATGGCGGAGCTTTGCATGGCTGGACACCCTGTTGGAATGGGCTCGCTGCCTTGGTGCTCATCCCATTCTAGCCAACCACCGGCTCGCCGCGCCTACGACGACGGCAGCCGCGCGCTGGGACGTAAATTCGCCCCTCGTGGGGCGTCAGTACCAGTAGAGCAGCTCCTGAAGAAGGGCGAAAAGCGAGGCCAGCGCCAGCAAGACTCCCAACCAGGCCAGAACGTTCGCCAGCACGGGGTGAACGCTCCCATCCATCCCCGCCAAGAAGCCTCGACCACGGTTCTCTTGGACCGCCCCAGGCGATGGGTCCTGGAGCTTATCCGCGCTGCCCCCTTCGGACGACGCCTCATCCTGGGCCATGGCCCCAGAGGCAGTGATGGGGGCCACCGACGGAACCTCGCCCCGCGGTACGACAGAGCTCGGGGCCCCCGCGGCTTCCACTTCGACCGACGTGTTCCCCTGAAGTCGTTCCGCACGCTGCGCGCCGATTGAGCGGATCCAGGCGCGCAGCCGGCGTCGGTTACGAGCCCAATTGGCTGCCAGCTCAGGCACACGCAACCGCGGCCGATACAGAACCGGAAGCGCACTCGTGCGCGTGTAAGGAGCGAGCGAACCAGCCCGGCTACGACGCGAAGACGGCTGCACGGAAACCGTTAGCGAGATTCCGGCCCCACAGGGACCTGCAGGCCTAGGAGCGGAACGATATAGACACGAGGCCAGTTCCCGGGGAGGGACCCGTGCACACGGGCGGTCAGACCGAACGATGGTGGCAGACACGGCGGACGACGCGCTGTGGTGAACGCATGCTGGCGGATCTTCGGTGTCGGCGGCACCCGTAGACTCGGCCGCTGCAGGCCAGCTTTCCAGCTCCTCGATCAACCCCCGGAGCTGCTCCTGTAGAGAGGCGATCCGTTCGTCATCCGCACGCGGCGCCGCGGATTGCATACCGTCATCGCAGAGCGACTCCTCCTCGCCGCTCTCCGCTCTCTGCCACAGACGCCGCAAGTCTTTGAACGCGATCGTGCCCATTCAACCTGGCTATGCGAGCATGTCCCGTCGGGTAGTCGGGATCAGGACCTGTGCGATACCGTTCGTTCGAGGACGGGCGAACGGAGTTCATCGGCTATCGAGCGAACCGCCCGTTCGTCCACGTGATCCTTCTGAGCGGCGGCGGCTGCAACGAGCGCCAGGTCGCATGCCCGATCGATCCACCGTGGCACACCCCCGGAAAGCTCGTGGATCGCCTCCAGCGCCTCCTCGTCAAACACGCACCCGGTTGCACCGGCCCAGCTAGCCACATGGTCCACGTAGCGCTTCGTTTCCCCCTCCGTGAAGGGCTCCACGATCACCGATAGGTCCATGCATTCGACCAGTTCCCGGCGACATTTGGCCACAGCCTCGGGTCGTGAAACCACGATGATGGCGTGGTTGGCAGCGGGATCGGTATCGAGGTGGAACAGTGCGTTGAGAGCATGCACACCTTCCGCCCCTCCCAAGAGCAACTCGGCCTGATCGATGATAAAGATCGTCTGGCCGCCGTGGGCACGATGTGCTCGAATCGCCTGCCGCAACATCCGCCACAAATCGGCCTCGGAGCTCTCCCTGGGCGGATTCAACCCCATCTCCTGTGCCATGTCGAAGAACAGCTCCCGCGCCCCAAACGCCGGACAGTCGACCACAACGATCTCTCGGTCGCCGTGCCCAATACGGCGGGTGAACTCCCCGACCAGTGCCGTCTTACCCGCTCCCGGAACGCCCGTGACGATAGCCCCCCTGCGGTGTTCCTGCACGAGGAACTCCAAACGTGCAAGCCCCTCCTGTTGGGAGGTGCTCTCGAAAAAACGGGCCGGATCGCTAGATCCGGAGAAAGGTGCCCGTTGGAACCCTAATTGCTTCCAGTACATCTACGTGCCTGCCACCTGCCCGCAACGTGTCGTGGGGCCAGCGGTACGGTTATTACGCCCGCTATCCGCCTGTTCAACCACCGAAGTGACGGCGTGCGAGGCCAGGATACCCCCCAGAAACCCTCGGACTCTGGACCACCAAATCCTGGCCTTACTTCCCTTATCGGCTCAACCGGGCGGGAAACTGCACTACCTTTCCCACCGGGCACGTCGGCGACGGCTCGACGGCAAACCCCGCACCTAGCCGCCCAGGTCGTGGCGGGATTTGGGCGCCCGCGTAACGTGATACGAGCCTGGGCTGGCTCACCGCCACAGCGTCTATGCTTTGAAGGTCGGCGTTGCCGTGCAGGATGGCGACAGAGGCAATCGCGGCGATCTGGTATGGCGCAGCGGTTCTTTCACGAAGACCTCCGAACCGGCGATATCGTCCTGTCTCCCGCCGAGGCCCAACACGTGCGTGTATCGCGGCTCGGCGAGGGGGATCGAATCCTGCTCATCGACGGCAAAGGACATGAAGGAACGGGCACGATCGTGCGGCTGGGCCGTCGCGAGGTGACCGTCCGTGTGGAACAGGTCCTGGAAATCACTCGGGAGCTTCCGGGCACGCTAGTGCTGTGCGTATCGCTTCCTCATGGGGATCGACAGCGCTGGCTGATCGAAAAGGCAACCGAACTGGGCGTGTCCCACCTCTTACCCGTCGTAGCAACACACAGCGATGCCCACGCTCGGCAGCTTAAAGCCGAGCGTGTGCGTCGCTGGATTATTGAAGCCAGCAAACAGTGCGGGAGAACGGTGCTGATGACGGTCGGCAATCCAAAGCCGTGGCAGGAGGTGTGCGCCACCGTGACCGAGGGGATACGGATCTTCTGCCATCCGGGTGGGGCTCCTTTGGAGAGCAGCATAGCTGCGCAGAGCAATGGGCAGACCGTCGCGGTGGCCGTGGGTCCGGAGGGAGGTTGGTCGGACGAGGAGCTTGCGCTCGCCACTCGACACGGTTGGACCCCGGCCGGTCTTGGTCCCACAATTCTGCGTGTTGAAACCGCCGCATTGGTGGCGTGTGCGGTGGCGCGGACCTGGCTGTTAAGACGTTGAGCGAGCGGAACGAATGCAGCAGGGCAACGTGAGCGTGTCCTCGGGCACTACGAAGGGACAGCTTCTCGCCCTGGTCCAACGGACGCTCTTCCCCAGGGCAGCCAGGAGGCACCGGATCCAGGCGAGGCGAACCGATGGTTGAAACCAGAAAGGCCAGGATCGGGATGATCGGTGCCGGCTGGTGGGCAACGGCCAATCACCTGCCGATCCTTAAGGCTCGAGTCGACGTCGAACTGGTTGGCGTGTGTCGACTGGGCCGAGACGAACTCCGGGCCGTGCAAGAGAAGTTCGGGTTTCGCTACGCCACGGAGGACTACCGTGAGCTGCTGGAAAAGGTCGATCTGGACGGTGTGATCGTGGCGTCGCCGCACAGTCTGCACTACGAGCACGCACGGGCCGCTCTGGAGCGTGGACTTCACGTCCTGGTCGAAAAGCCGATGTGCCTGCGCGCTGCGGAAGCCAGGCACCTGGTGCGCCTGGCGCGCGAAAAGAACCGCCATCTCCTCGTCCCCTACGGCTGGCACTACAAGCCCTTCATCCAGGCGGCCGTGAAGGAGATGCAGGCAAAGGGCATCGGCACGATCGAATACGCGCTCTGCCACATGGCGTCGCCGATAAGGACGATGCTGACCGGTAAGCCGCGGACGCGCAGTGACCGTGACGGGGGGGCCGCGGGGGAGGCGCTCTTCAAACCCGACCCACGCACCTGGTCCGACCCTGCGGTGGCCGGCGGCGGCTACGGGCACGCCCAGCTCACCCATGCCACGGCCTTGCTCTTTCTGCTGACCGGCCTGCGCGCCGTCGAAGTGTTCGCCTGGATGACGAACCCGGGAGCGAGGATCGACCTGCACGACGCGATCACGGTGCGTTTCGACGGTGGAGCGATCGGTACCGTTTCCGGATCGGCCGGAGTGCCGGAGCACCTGAAGAAGTTCCAGGTGGACATACGGCTGTTCGGTACCGAAGGGATGTTGCTACTCGACTGCGAGAGGGCGCGAGCGGTCATCCATCGCTCCGACGGCACGTGGAGCTTCCCCGTGCCCGAAGACGGGGGAAGCTACTCCTGCGAAGGCCCCCCAAACAATTTCGTGGACCTCATCCTGGGCTACACCACGGAGAATTGGTCGCCCGGCGAGGTGGCGATGCGCAGCGTGGAGCTTCTCGAAGCAGCCTACTCGTCGGCCCACAGCGGTCAACCGGCCCGGGTTGCCACGGAAGTTCACGAAGGGGGCGCGGAGTAGAACAGCCGCAAAAACTGAAGGGACCAGGTTGGAGCGCAGAGTGCCTTGAGGGG
>JALSID010000043.1 GCA_026981825.1 Planctomycetota bacterium | reverse complement strand
CGAGTTCGCGTAACACATGGCCGCGACACGGCTCTCGGGAGCCGGCAAAGCAGAAGAGGAGAAACTGCGTCGCGCGGCAAGGGCGCTCGATCCGGCCGCCCTTGCCCTGCTCCTGTCGCCGGGGATCCCGGGCGGCCACGGAATGCTCCGGACGTACCCTGGGATCCTGGCCCAAACCGGCGACTTCGAAACTTCGTTCGCGGCCGCGCAGACGTTTGTGTGGCTCTCGTCGACACCCTTCGCCGTTGACGACGACGGGCGGCGTGTCGGAGGCCGGGCCGGCGAAAGCGCAACGGCGCCGTCGTGAGCGGCGAACGTTGTTGCAAGCTAATACGCAGGTGAATCAGATCGTTACAGGCAAGGACATGAGATTCCTTCGCCACGGCGAGCCGTCTCGCCACCCGGTCGCAAGCCTTTGCGCACAAGCAGCTAGCGCCGGGCTATTTCGGCGCCGCTCTCAGCCCGCTTTGGCATGAAAGCTGCTACTAAGTGTCCAACGCGCGGAACCCAGCGACAGCGACCCCGTCTCTCCGGGCCGGTGCCCCCTCCACCGGTCCGGAGTTTTTTTGCGCTCTGCTCCCCGCGAACCACCCGTGCTGCTTCGGCGTGCCGGCGACGGAGTCGTCCGCAGCGGTTCCACTTCTACACACCGAGTGCACGGAGCGAACAGTGGCGTTTAGAACCTGCAGGGCGCTTGCGTGACACCGGCCACCTCTCGCGGATCACGTCACGTGGCGCGATCCGCTCCAGGGGGCGCCGAACTCGTGGCCTAGCCGAAGGAGGAACCGGTTCCAACCTGCGAGGTGGATCGCCCTCACTGACTCGACCGATAGGAAGCATTGGGCGGAGTGAGGGGCACTTCCAGGGTGAAGGTGGAGAGCCCGGCTGCGTTCGCGTAATATTCTGAGTCAGCGGCCCTGAGACACGGGCATGGAGGACGGTGGGCGTAGCCAAGCGGTTAAGGCACCGGACTGTGGATCCGGCATTCGCGGGTTCGAATCCCGTCGCCCACCCTTGCCTCTTCCGGAGGTGGCCACCAGCTTGGCCTCGTGCCCTCCCGGAGAGCGGAAGCGGGTTCGCCGCTTGCCCCCTCGGATCAGCACAGCTTGCTGCTCTGGGGAACCGTTCCGTAGCGATCGGTCGCGTTTCACACCGCCTGCCCGTGCGCGTTGGAGCTCCTCGGGCGAATCCCGTTCTGCAGGTCGAACGAGTCTGTGGGGAAAGGCGGAGGCGTTCCTGCGGAAAACGGAGCAAGCAAAAAAGAAGCGATGGCCCCCAAAGAGGAGCCATCGCTCGGCGTGATCCCAGCGTGATTAGATCATCAGTCCACCGGGTGCGCCCAATCGGATCCGGTTGATCACGTTGATCAGCGTTGACTGTCCAAGCGATGCCAGGCTGAAACCGGGCCGCACGTTGTTCATGATCCGCTGGCGGTTGATTCCGAAGATGATCTGGGCGCGTGCCAGGTCCTGGAGGTCGGCACCCCCGAGACGATCCACAGGGCTTCCCGGCAGACTGGGGTCCAGATCGCCCGTCAGCGGTTCGATCACAGCCGCCACGGCCAGTTCAGCGAGGGCGAATACCTCGTCCTCCGTGATAACAACGCTTGCCCCCTCGTTGACAGACACAAGTTCCGCCAGCGTATCGTCTGACAGCACATCGGCAAGGTCCGTGAGGTCCACGGTGAAGACTGTCCCATCGGCGGTGCGCACCGTCGTCTGGGCAGCGGTGGGCTGCCCCGCAATGATCAGCAGGCTGTCGTCGGCGGGCACAAGCTGATCGCCAAGGACGATGCTCTCGAGCAACTCCTGCTGGTTCGCATCCAGGGTGATGACGCCGCCGTGAGTTTCGTCGAACCCGAGCGACAGGAAGCTGCCGAAGACGCCGTCCAGCAGCGTGAGCGCATCGAGGCCCAGGCCACCGTTTACGGTGAACAAGCCGTCCACGCTTGCAGAGCTGACAACCGTGTCGGCTCCGCTACCACCTCGAACGGTCGCATCCGCTTCGAAGTAGGCGTCGTCCAGGAGGTCGATGCGGTCCGTACCGGCCTGGCCGTCAACGAAGAAGTCGCTGTAGAAGTAGCCGCTAACCGTGAACTGATCGTCGTCACGGCCTCCGGTCAGGCTGAGGTCCCCCTCGAACGCGCTGAGGGGATCGGTGCTGAAGGTGTCGTCACCGCGTCCACCGTCGGCGGACGTCGTGGCGGTGAACCTGCCGAGGAAGGTGAGGGCATCGTTGCCGTTTCCGGTCGCCACGGTGACCGTGTTCCCGAACGTGCCGTCCAGGCTGACGCTATCCGAACCTGGGCCGGTGCCGACCTGGACGGTCCCGGTTGTATCGAAGAACTGGCCAAAACTCACCACGTCGTTACCGCCGGACATTTCCAGCAGCATCGCAGTCGTGGCCATGCCGAGCATGGTAGCGGTATCCGATCCACGCTGGCCGTAGATATTGGCCCGTCCCGAGAGCGTTCCCTGGTCGTCGAGAAGGAACATGTCATTCCCCGCCCCGGCTCGGTACACGGTGCGCCCCGTCACCTGCCCCTGGATGGTCACGGAGTCGTTACCTCCGAACGTACGCGCCACGAAATGGCGTCCGATGGTCACGGCCGGGCCGATCGTCACCGTATCCGCGCCTGTGCCACCGATCACGATCAGTGTGCGAGTAACGGTGCCGTTAGTAATCGTGAAGGTGTTGTTGCCGTCGCCTGCGTCGAGCCGCACGCTCAGGGGGGTGGCCAAGCCGTTCAGGTTGAGCGTGACCGCATCGTTGGAACGGGGGCCGGTCTGGTCGATACTCAGACGGATATTGCGGGTTACTCCTCCGAGGGTCGCTACGACGACTCCGTTGTCGACCACCTGGAACGTGTTGGCGGCGACCGCGTTGATCTGTACGGCTCCGTCCGGCTCACCTGTGATCACCAGATGGCCGTTGGTGACTGTGGCACTGACGGTTAGACAGATTCGGTCCTCAAGGCGTTCGAACTGGAATGCTGGCCGTTTACGCCTCATGTCGTTGCTCTCCGCGGTCTCTGCTGGCAGGAAACCCTCTGAAGGCGGGGATGGCGAGGAGTACCACGGTAGGCAGGCATTCTCCGGGGGTGTACCACTGACTCCTCGTTGAACGGATAGCTCACGGCGGCAGTGGGCGCCGTCGAGGCACGACCTTGTGAGCCACCGAAAGTACCGGTTGTGCCGATGAAGCTTTTCGACCGCCGCTCAGATGGCCTCATCCGGCGCGGGGGGTTGCTGGGGAGTGGCAGCACACCGATTCCACCGCTGAGCGGGTCCACCGCAGCCGGCGCTTGCGGGCAGAAGGGGAAGATCGCGGGCGATTGGCCCCGTGGATCGGCTACACTGCTTGTTGGTAGAATTCGCTCACTTTGTGTGAAGTTCGGGATCGCCCGTGGGAGAAGCAAACGTGGGTGTTCGGCTGAGCGAGTTTGCTCGGGGAGTCACAGCGGAGACGGCTTTTGCGGTTCTGGCTCGAGCGCGGGACCTGAAAGCTCGCGGCAAAGACGTCGTCGAACTGGAGATCGGGGACAGCCCGTTCCCCACGACCGCCCATGCGCGTCAGGCGGGGATTCAGGCAATCGAGGAGGGACAGACGTTCTATGGCCCGTCGCAGGGACTGCCGGAGTTTCGCGCGGTGGCCGCAGAATTTGTTCGCCGGGAATTCGGCATACCGGCCGGCCCGGAGAACATCGTCGTCGGGCCGGGGGCGAAGATCTTCGAGACGCTGTTCTGCGAGGCTTTTCTGGACCCCGGCGATGGCGTGCTGATCTTCACCCCGCAGTTTCCGACCTATGTCCCGAACGTCCAACGACGAGGAGCTCGATACCGTCTTGTCCCCCTGAAAGAGGATCGGCAGTTCCGGCCTGACCCGGCGGCCGTCGCCCGGTTCCTCAAGGAGGATCCCCGTCCCCGCGCCATCTTCCTGAATAGCCCCCACAATCCGACCGGTGGGGTCGCGTTGCGTGAAGATCTCGAAGCGATTGCGGAGCTGGTGCGGGGCACGGAGACGGTTGTTTTCAGCGACGAGCCGTACTGCCACATGGCCTGGTCGGCCCCCCACTGCTCTATCCTCAGCCTGGACGGCATGCTCGACCACGCGGTGGCCGCCTTCACGTTCTCGAAGTCCTACAGCATGAGCGGGTGGCGACTGGGCTTTGCGGTTATGTCGACCGAGTACGTGGAGACGTTCACCCGGCTGGTAAACACGAGCCTGAGCTGCGTGCCCCCCTTCATCCAGAGGGCGGGCATCGCGGCCCTGCTGCACGACGGCGACGAACGCGACCGCAACATGGCCGCGTTTCGCCGCAAAGTGGAACGGCTGGTCAAGGGGTTGGCCGAAATCCCCGGGGTGAGCGTATGTATGCCTGGTGGTACCTTCTATGTCTTCCCGAACTTCATGCGCGTCTGCAACGATCTGGGCATCACTTCCCACGGTCTTGCGATGTACCTGCTCGAAGGGGCCTCACCAGAGTTCGGCGTTGCCTGCCTGGGGGGCGAGTGTTTCGGCGGCGCGGGGGCCGGCTACCTGCGGTTCAGTTGCGCCGAGCCGGACGAGCGAATCGACCAGGCGGTGGCGTTCATCCAGGAGGCGATCCGCCGGCACGACGCGGTACGAAGCTATCTGGAAAGCCATCCCGAGTATCGCTTGACGGCGCCGTATCCTTGCTGTTAGCACGCGGTCCTTTCTGATTGCCTTCGGAAAGCGGCCCCCCGCCAGGCCGCGGTTGCCAGCGCACAACCGCGTATGGTCCCGAGCTGTTCGGGTGCGGGTCGTGGTCACCTCAGGCGGCTGTGAGGTGTCGAGCGTCGGCTTGCGCGCGGGGGCCGTCGGTCCCGCCCCCGTCGAGCCTCACCCCCAGGCGAGCCGAAAAGCGACAGCGCCTCCGGTTGACCGCCGCATGTATCCCGGAAAGATGCTATTTGTCCTCTCGATCGCCTCCGGCTTCACGCACAGGACGCTGTCGGCTTACTCCGCCTGGTTGCCTAACCGAAGGGTGCGGATGACGACGGCACCGTCCACATCCTGCGCCAGCTCGACGATGCGTCGGTGGTGCGTGAACAGCAGCACCTGGGTCTTTTGGCCGATAGTCGCCAGGGTTTCCAGGCCGTACCGGGCGCGATCGTCGTCGAAATGCACGAGGACATCGTCAAGCACGACCGGGATCGGACCCTCAGCCATGAGGAACTGTTCGACGACAGCCAGCCGCAGGGCCAGGAAAAGCTGGTCGGCCGTTCCGTCGCTGAGCTCGTCTGTTTCCAGCTCATCCCCGTCACAACGGAGGATGCGGATCTCGCCCCCCTGCTTCGGGTCGACCTCGAAGCCCCGGTAGCGGCCACCGGTTAGGGTAGCGAACAGCTCGCCGGCCCGCTTTTCGAGCACCGGCCCTGCTCGGTCCTTGTGGATCTGGACGGCGCGGTCGAGCACCCACTCTGTGGCCTTCAGCACCAGGTAGCGACGGGCCTTGGCCTGGAGGTCCGCAAGCAACTCTTCCCGCTTTCTGGCAGCCTGAAGCGCCTGGCCATCCCGAGCCTGGAGCTCCTTTTGCTTCCGCTTGCACTCCTGCTCTGCGCGAACCAGCTCATCGCGCTCCGCCTCGAGCCGCTGAATCTCCTCGTCCAACTTCGCTTTCAATGCCTCGATGGTATCGACACCGTCATCCCCCTCCAGCTCCGGAAAGTTCCCAGCGTCGACCTTTGGCAAACTTTGCAACTGGCTCTGGTCGCGCCGGATTTCCCTGAGCAGATTCTTTGCCTTCGTCACGCGGTCGCGGAGAGCCAGGACCTCGGCCGGACTCTGGCAGCCGAGCTGTTTGAGCACGCCGTCCCGTTCGCGCTGCGCTGCGTCGTGCCTCGCCTTGGCCTCTTTCAGTTGCTGCCCATATCGGCGGACCTGCTCCTCCTCTACGCCCTGTTCCTGGAGCAAACGCACCGCTTCGTCGTAGCAACGATCCAGACGCTCCGCGTACTCGGTCAAACTCCGTCCGCACAGGCGCACACCACACGTCTCCGCTACCACAGCCTGCAACTCCTTGTAGGGGCGACGATAGTCGCGCACGAGCTGGATATCCCCCTCGATCCTGGAAAGTTCGCCCACAAGTTCGGCCAGCTCTTCGAGCGTGGCGGCTACGGACCCTTCTTCGGGCGTCTTTTCCGTAACACGGCCCACTGTCTCGGCAATCTGACGCCGTTTGTCATGCAACGTGCGCAGACGCTGCTCGTAGCTCTCCAGGTCCCGTCGCCGGTTGTCGCGATCGCGAACAAGTGCATTGCGTCTTTCAACGTCGCCTTTTACCGAGCTCAGGACCTCGGGAACACGACTGAGCACGACTGCCGGATCGCACTCCGCGTCCCAGGGCCGTCCTAGCTTTGCGAACAGTTCGCGCAATACGCGTCGGAGCTCGCTCTCCTGCTCCTTGGCTCTTTCTTGCAACCGACCGCGGTGTTCGAGATCGGACCGCAACTCCCGTACACGCTCCAGCCAATCACCGGCCCGTGCCGGATCCTGGCGCACGTAGAGGTCCCGCCAGAGCTCGGCAAACTCCCGTTCGCACGCGTCCAACTGGGCTTTCAACTGGTTGTAACTTGCCCGCTCCTGGTCCAGTTTGCGCCGGCGCACGTGCAGGTCCCGTTGCCGCTGGCGAAACCGTTCGATCTTCTGGTGATGCCGAAGAAGCTCGTCGTAGAGCCGATCCACCTCGGCCGTAGCAGCGGAGTAGTTGTTGGCGAGCTCTTCGCGGGGGGCGCGGTCCAGGGCGGCGAGTTCGTCCGGATCCTCAATGATCCAGCGCCGAAGCTGCCCCCACAGTTCCTCCCGACGTTGTTTCGCCCGACGGAGCTCAGCTTCGAGCCCAGGGAACCCCTCTGCCTCGTCGGCCTCCTGCTCCGTCTCGAGCTCCCGTACCTGCTCCTCAAGCTCACGAATCCGTTTTTCAGCCTCGCGGAGAGTCTCTCTCAGGTTGCTATGCTGCTCACAGACGCGGCGAAGATCGGACTCCCCGGGGAGCTCCGCCCGGAGAATCCGGTCGTCGCTAAGCCCATCGATCCCAAGCTGGCACTTTGCTCTGTTGATCCTCTCCTCGAGGCCGACAAGGGGATCCTTTGTGCGGCACAGCGCCTGGGACAGCGCCTGGGCCTCGGCGCGAAGCAGCTCTGCCTCCTCAACGGTCTCTGATGACGGAACGTCTGCCAGCCTCTGGAGCTCCCCTTCGATCTGCCTGAGCTCACTGGCGATCTCATCGCGCTTCTGCTGGGCCTCATCATACTGGCCGTCGACTCGGTCCCACTCCCGACGCAGGTGTTCCAGAGTGGTCTTAGGCAGGCCTCGCTCGATCGCTCGCGCCCGGTCCAGCGCTTTCGGCAACGAATCCATCGCCTGTCCGGTCACCCTCTTGACCCGTTGACAAAGCGAGCGAAGCGGCTGGCGCAACCGGGCGATGGCGTCCCGTCGAGCCTTCTCGGAGTCCTGCAGGGTATGCAATCGATCGCGGATACGGGTTACGGCCTCCTGTGCCAGCGCACCAAAACGTGCAAGCTCATCGTCATCCTGTAACCGCTTCCTGATCCGCTCCAATTGCCGTCTGTGGTCGCGCAACTGGCCATCGATCTCTCTGACCTCGTTTTCCGTTTTCTTGACCAGATCCTGAGTTTCCTGAAATCGGTCGAAGAGGGTTTCGTCGAGATTCTCCGCGCCGCCGAGCTCGGCGAGTTCTGACTCCCGCTCCGCAATTCGTTTCTGGAGCCGCTTCCTCTGCACGAGGATCTCAAGGGCTTCCTTCCGTCGGCGGACTTCGGCCAGGCTCTTGCGGCACCGCTCGAGTTCTTCCCTCGTTGCGTGCAGCTCCTCCTCGACCCTCTTCCACTCATCCCCTCGCACCTGCAATTTCCGCAAATCGATTTGGTTCTCCTTCACCTGCCGAAGCAACCGGTCGAGTTCCCGACCGCGAGACCGCTCCGTGAACAGGGATTCGGCCTCCTCGTGGACCGTGCGTCGGATCGCGTCGATACTCCGTACGCCGGAGGCGAGGAAGAAGAGGCCCCCCTGGTCATCCCGTACAGAGAGGATCCGCTGTCCTCCCTCGCGGAGTTCCTGATGTCCAAGACAGAAGATGTTCTCGAACAGCTCGCGTGAAAGGCCACGCAGGCCGGACTCAAGGAGCTCCTCCAGGTCATCCTCATCACCGGTCAACCGGTTCGCGTGTGCGGAACGACATACGCGGTAGAGCTTGCCTGCCACGCGCAGGCGGGCCTCAATACGGGTCTGCTGCCGCTTGCGCCCCCGCACGTCGGGATCCTGGCGGGTATGGAACCCGTAGAGGAATTTCACCAGGGCACGACGCAGTGTGCTTTTCCCCGCTTCGTTCAAGCCGTAGATCACGTATAGCCCTGGGCCCCCGTCGCCCAGGTCCAGTTCCAGCCCCTCAAAACCGGCGAAGTTGGCCAGCTTCAGCTTGAGGAATTCCATATCCCCCCCTCCACCGAGCTACGATTTCCGCAGGGCACGGAGAACCCGCGCCAGGACTTCCTCACGCAAGCGATCCTCCGCTATGAGCTCCTCTGATGGGATCTTAAGGCCCCGCATCTGCTGCAGAAGCTTGCTGACGTCTTCGTTCAGACGCAAGCTATCCAGGGTGAGCTCCTGGACCGCTTCTTCCACCGCTTCCCACACGCGGGGTTCGATGATCCCCTGGTGCGCCCCGTCCGACGATACCGTGCTGATGCGCAGCCCTTCCACCCAGATCCGCTCGCTGCCCACGTGAGCGGCTGTGTTCCTTGCCTCGCCAAGCAACCACTCCTCCTCCCCCCGTAGCTCCAGATTGATCGCCGTCCCCCCGACCAACTCAATCCGCACCGCGAAAACCTCAGGATCGTCAGGTAGCCCGTCGGCGAACCGCTCGATTCTCTCGGCGACGCGGTCGAGCACGGCGTCACGATTGCTCACGCCTGTCATATCCACATGCAGGATTTGCCACTCCACCAGGTGGGTTGGCCGGAACCGCCAACTAATGTCGTTGCCATCAGCCTCCACGATGTAGACCCCCTTTTTGCCGACTTCGTTACAATGGCGGCCCTGGGTGTTGCCGGGAAAGATCACGGGCGTTCCCCGCGCGGTCGTCTGTTCCTCGCGCGCATGCACATGGCCGAGTGCCCAGTAGTCGTAGCCGAGGGCGTCCAGATCATCGAGGGTACAGGGGGCATATCGTTCGTGGCCCTCCCGTCCATCGAGAGCCGTGTGGAGGAGGCCGATGTTGACGAGTCCTTCTCGTCGGTGTGGATAGTTACGCACCAGGTTGTTCGTGACCGCCCGAGTCGCATAGCTCTGCCCATGCACCACGACGCCGATGTGGTCGAACTGCACCGAATCCGGCCTATCGTGAGGCAAGACGCGACAGAGCTCTTTGAGATCGAGCCAGCGAGTCGTCATGAGGTTGGCGGCGTCATGGTTGCCGCGGATCATCACGACCGGGATGTTAGCCTCGCGGAGTTTGTCGAGCTGCCGAGCAAAATGCAGACCGGTGTTGAGATCGGGCCACTCACCATCGAAGACGTCCCCGGCAAGCAGGACGAGCTCCACCCGCTCTTCGATCGCCAGCTCGACCAAACGCTCAAATGCACGTCGCGTGGCGGTCGAGACATCGATCTGAGGAGCCCCCTCATAGGGGACCAGGCCGCTAAGCTGGCTACCAAGATGGATGTCGGCGCCGTGCAGAATCCGGACCATTCAACCTACCCCCCTCGGCTCGTGGACACAAGAACGTCAGACGGGCCACAGGCCCCTGGCCATCGAGCGATTCTACTGGACGAACGTTCAGTTGTCCAGCGTTGAGGGGTGTTTCCGGTACCGACCGTGCCCGGCGGGCATCGAACCGGGAAACGGCCGCGACGAACGGCCGGATTGGGGAACAGCCCCCTCGTGCCATACCCGTCCCCCCCACCGGCCTCCCACCTGCCCTCAGGGCCCCCGCGGACACCTGCACGCTTCAGATTCACCGGCGCCCGTGCGTGCGGTAGGAAGCCGGAGGACATGGACGGGAAAGTTGTTTTCCCCCGCTACGGGGGCCAGGAGGTAGGGGAATGCGGTACCCCAGCAACGGCTCAGGCCGACCGGTGCCGAGCCCGCCACGGGTAGACCCGTGTTGCAATCGACGGCGCGTGCGCCCGCGCGGCGAACAGTCCGTCAGGGCGCCGGCGAAGATGGTAGCCGGCCATCAGACCCATGCCGGCCACGTGGCGCACACGGTACCCCGGTGGTGGCACGCAACACTCCGGCCGACACGGAACGGCCTGCGTCGCGCTATCCCATGCGGCGTGACGAACCGACTGGTCCCCCGAGCCCCTAGCTGCGTTGGTCAATTGGCACGTAGCGGCGCTCTTCAGGACCGACGTAGGCCGCACGGGGGCGGATGATCCGGTTGTCGGACTGCTGTTCGAGGATGTGCGCCGTCCAACCGGCGGTACGGCTGGCGGCGAACACGCAGGTGAAAAGATCCCAGGGGATGCCCAGCGAGGCTTCGACAACAGCAGCGTAGTAGTCCACGTTGCAGGCGAGCTGCTTTTCCTGCTTCATGATGTTTTCGACTTCGAGCGCGATCTCGTAGAGGCGGGACTTGCCGGACCGCTCGGCGAGCTGTTTCGCCCACTCGCGCAAGTGCGTGGCACGCGGATCCTCCACCTTGTAGACGCGGTGACCGAAACCCATGATCTTTTCTTTGCGGGCAAGGCGCTCCTTAATGTAGGACTCGGCCTTCGAAACGTCCGCGATCTCCTCGAGCATCAGGAAGACCCGCGGTGCCGCTCCGCCGTGGAGCGGGCCTTTTAGCGCGCCGATCGCTCCGGTCACGGCCGAATACGTATCGGAGAGCGTTGACGCGATCACACGGGCCGTGAAGGTGCTGGCGTTGAAGCCGTGCTCGGCATGGAGCACAAAGACGAGATCCATGGCCCGAGCCTCGACTTCGTCAGGTTTGCGGCCGTTCAGCATGTAGAAAAAGTTCGCTGCGTGGGGAAGCTCCCCATCCGGACTGACGATCTCTTGCCCCTGTCGAACGCGGTGAATGGCTGCGACGAGCGTAGGAACCTTCGCCGTCAATCGGATGGCCTTTCGGTAGTTCGCCTCAGGCGTGTTCTCGTCGGCCTCGGGGTCGTAGGCAGCCAGGGCCGAGACCGCGGTGCGCAGGGCGACCATGGGAACGGTGCCCTGGGGTAGATCGCGCACGATACGGAGGACGTCGTCTGAGACCTGGCGCTCCTGGCGAAGCTGGCCGGCCACTTCGTCAAGCTGCTCACGACTGGGGAGTTCCCCGTTCCAGAGCAGGTACGCAGTCTCCTCGAACGTGGACTGCTCTGCCAGGTCGTGGATGTTGTAGCCGCGATAGAGGAGCTTGCCCTGCAGACCATCGATGAAGCAGATGGCGCTTTCCGCCGCGATGACGTTCTCGAGACCCTTCGCGACGACAGCGGTGCTGCTTGCCTGTGGCTGATTCATCAAAATCCTCCCACAGCTTCGCCACTTCGTAGCACAGGCGCGCGCCCGGTCCACGGACTCACGTCCCGGCAAGTATACCGCCCTTCTGCAGTCTAATCCAATCCGGCGGCGGTTGGAGACAGGCCGAACAGGACGGCGACGGAAGGGCGTGACGGTTGGGTAACCGCGGCAAGCTGCGTAGATCGCGCACGGACAGGAGCGTGCAAAAGCCATCTTGTAGTGCGGCGGGCAGTCTGGTAGCCAATTGTCTGATTGTCTGAGCTGGGACGTTCTGGAATCCCCCGTGGGGCGACATCGATGAGTAACTTCTTCCATGTCCTTTGCATGACATGGGCTTACCGGTGGCGCATTGCTGCCGCGCTGCTTTTTGCTGTGGCGGGAGCCTTCCTGTGGGGGGCAAACATCAGCGCAATCTACCCGTTGATGGAAGTGCTGGTTCGCAACCGCAGCGTGCAGGATTGGCTGGAGGAGCGGGCGGTGGCGTGCGAGCAGGCGGCCGCTCGGATCGACGAGCAAGTCCGGACCGGCTCGGTCCCGGCGGCCACGGGCGAGCTGCGTCGTTCGGAGCTGCTCTGGCAGGCTCGCGCGTTTCGACGAGCTCTGTTGGTTGCCGAACGCTACCTGCCTCGCCAGCCCTTTGCAACGCTGGCGTGCGTGATCGCTCTTTCCCTGCTTGGCATGTGCCTGGCGGGAATCTGTCGGTTCTTAAACGAAGCGCTGGTGGGAAACGTCACGCAGCGCACGATGTATGACCTTCGCGCGCGTTGTTACTTCCACGTCTTGCGGCTCGATCTGGCCCATTTCAGCGACGCGGGCACCCACGACTTGATGGCGCGGCTGACCAATGACATGGAGGTCGTCTCGAACGGCGTCAAGTTGCTGCTGGGGCGCGCCGTGCGCGAGCCGCTGCGAATTGCGGCGTGCATCGCCCTGGCTTCCTGGATCAACTGGCGGCTCACCCTGCTGGTGATTGCCCTCGTTCCCGGTGTCGCTCTTCTGCTGGGGGCCATGAGTAGTTGGCTGCGGAGGGCCGCGCGGCGGCAACAGGAGGCTGTCTCAGGACTCTACGGGGTCCTGCAGGAAACGTTCCGCGCCATCAAGGTGGTCAAAGTATTCCGTGCCGAGGCCGCTGAACGGAGGCGGTTCCTGAACACCGCCCGGCAGTATTATCGGCGCGCGATGCGGATGGTCGTCCTTGAAGCAGCCATCCGGCCGGTGCTGGAGGTGGCCGCTACAGCAGCGGTGGCCTGTGCCCTGCTGGTGGGGGGCTATCTCGTGCTAACCGGATCGACCCACATCGCCGGCGTCCGGCTGGCAAGCGAACCGATGACGACCTCGTCGCTGACGCTCGTCTATGCTGCGCTGCTTGGCATCATGGACCCGGTACGGAAGCTTTCCAAGCTCTACGGTCGCGTCCAGGCCGCCCAGGCCGCCGCGAACCGAATCTTCGAGATCCTCAGGATCGAACCGACGATCGATGTGCCCCGCTCAGGCAGCATCGTATTGCCCCGACACCGGGAGTCACTGGAATTCCATCATGTATCCTTCGAATATCGCCCCGGCCATCCGGTGCTTAAGGATGTCGACCTACGGATCGAACACGGCCAGGTGGTGGCGTTCGTCGGCCCCAACGGATCGGGCAAGTCAACGCTTGTGAGCCTCGTGCCCCGGCTGTATGACCCAACGTCGGGAGCGGTACGCATCGACGGCATTGACCTGCGTCGGGTAAGGCTCCGCTCCTTGCGCCGCCAGATCGGCTACATGACCCAGGAAGTAGTGCTCTTCGACGACACCATCCTGGCGAACATCCGCTACGGGCGTCCGTCGGCCACGGACGAAGAGGTCTATGAGGCGGCTCGGAAGGCGTTTGCGGACGATTTCATTCGCAACCTGCCCGACGGGTACCAAACGCGGGTTGGAGAACATGGGTGCCGCTTGTCGGGAGGCCAACGGCAGCGGATCGCTCTGGCGCGGGTGATCCTTCGTGATCCCTCCATCGTGATCCTGGATGAGGCCACCAGTGCGGTGGATGCCGAGAGCGAAGCCCTGATCCACCGGGCGCTTCGCGAGTTCTGCCGGGGCAGAACTGCGCTGGTCATTTCCCATCGGCTCGACACCCTTGCCTGGGTCGACCTGGTGGTGGTCCTGGATCGCGGCCGTGTCGAGGCCGTGGGCACCTATGATGAGGTGGCGCGCAGCTCCAGTGTGGTCGGGCGGCTGCTGCAGCCCCTGCGTAAGTCTGCTTAATAGTCCAACGTTGTGCTTACACTTCTGGCCCCCCGGCGCGCATCCCCGCTTCACGATGCACGACCCATCGAATCCCCCATCCCGCCGCCCGGAACGGTTGACACGAATCTCGTGTTTATACGACAATGCTACTGAACGGCCGGTGGTTGCGCCGGTCCAGTGGGCGATTTGATCCAGGAGAAGGCGAGGATTGCCAATGCGTCGAGCTCATCTCTGGGCAGGTGGAGTCGGGGTTCTGCTGCTCGTTTGCGCCGGGTTGTTCCTGTTGAAAGCTCCTGCCGCCCCCGCTGGAGAGGATACCTCCGCTCCCAGCGTGGAGTGGATCAACCGACTGGTACGAGAAAAGTGGTCTGAGGATCCGGACAATCCCATCCGCCCGTCCCCGGAAGCGACGGACGGCGAATTCATCCGTCGGCTCTTCCTCGACGTGCTCGGGCGCATTCCCACCGCAGAGGAGGCTCGGGATTACATCACGAGCAAAGACCCGAACAAGAAGATCAACCTGGTCAACCGGATCCTGTTCGAAGAGCCCTACGCGTCGGAGTACGCGTCCTATTGGGCGACCGTCTGGTCGGACATGCTCATCGGTCGTAATCCGGCGAGGGATGTTTCGAAGGCTTCGTTGGAAAAGTGGTTGCGAGACGCGTTCGCTTCGAACCGATCCTGGAAGGAGATCGTCTACGATCTGATCACGGCCACCGGCGGCAGCACTCCGGAAAGTCTGAAAGATGGTATCCCTTTCAACGGCGCTGTGAATTTCTTGATGGCCCATGTGGGCGACCGAGCGACCAAGAACGTACCGGCCACATCGTTTACGACACGCTATTTCTTGGGAGTGCAGGTACAGTGCACCCAGTGTCATGACCATCCGTTTAACGACCGGACCCAGGCGGACTTCTGGGGGATCAATGCGTTTTTCCAGCGGATGGAACGGGTGGATGTCACCGATGTGGACGACACGGGACGACGCATCTTCCGCTATGCAATCCTGCGCGACCGCCCCCTCTACGGGGGAGAACCTCTGTTCGTGCTCTACGAGAGACGAAATGGCCTGATGATCGCGGCCGTCCCCCGCTTCCTGGACGGTCGCGAGATCCGCGAGTCACGGGAGGGGTTGAACCTGCGCAAGGAGCTTGCCGAGTGGATCACGAGTGCCGACAATCCCTACTTTGCCCCCGCGATCGTGAACAGGATGTGGGGGCATTTCCTGGGTCGCGGAATCGTCCACCCGGTCGACGACCTGGGCGATCACAATCCTCCCAGCAACCCGGAGCTCCTCTACCAACTCGCCCAAAACTTCAAGGAAAACGGCTACGACCTCAAGGAATTGATCCGGTGGATCGTGCTCAGTGAGCCGTATGGGCTGTCCAGCAAGACAACGCCATCCAACGAACGGGACGACGTCTACTTCAGCCGCTACTTGCTCAAGCAGATGAGCCCGGATCAGTTCTTCAACTCCTTGATGACCGCCAGTGAGGCGTACAAGACCGGGGCCGTGACGCCTGAGCGCGCCTACCGCCTCAAGCAGGAACTGAAGCGACAGTTCACGGCGGTGTTCGGCAACGACGAAAACACCGAGGCCGACACATTTGCCGGGACAATCCCTCAAGCGTTGCTCATGATGAACGGCCGGTTGATCCAGCAGGCGACTTCGCTGGACAAGGGCAGCTATCTCCGGCGCCTCATCGATTCGCATCGGCGGAAGTACGGGCGGAGTGCCCCGGCGCGAATCATCGACGAACTCTATCTGTCCGCCCTATCCCGCTTCCCGACCCGCAAAGAACGTGCTCTGGCGCTGCGGCTGGTCGCCACCTACGCTCGCCGTGGCGAAGAAGACAAGGCATACCAGGACATCTTCTGGGCGCTGCTGAACTCGAACGAGTTCGCCCTGATCCACTGATCAGCGCGGCTCACCGACGCAGCTCATGTTAGGAGCGAGAGGCAACCGGCGAAAGGGAGAACCGAAGATGAAGAGACCGATTTCCATGCCCAAGGGTATGTCGAGGCGGCACTTCCTGTCGCACCTGGCGCAGACCTCCCTGGCGCTACCGGCACTCTCCTGGCTGGAGCACATGCGGGCACATGCAGCGGACATCCAGAAGCAGGGAAAAAGCGTGATCCTGCTCTGGATGAGCGGTGGTCCGGCCACGATCGACATGTGGGATCTGAAGCCGGGCGCGCCGACAGGGGGCGAGTTCAAGCCGATTCAGACCAACGTGCCGGGGATCCAGATTTCCGAGCACCTGCCCCGGATCGCGAAGATCATGGACAAGCTCGCCATCATCCGCTCGATGAGCACTGTGGAGGCAGACCATAGCCGGGGTACGTACAAGATGCACACCGGCTACCGGCCCAGCAACAGCATGCAACACCCGTCCTTCGGAGCACTGGTGGCACACCAGCTCGGTCCGAAGGTCGACATCGATCTGCCCCATTTCATCAGTATCAACACGCCAAGCGTGGGACCAGGGTTTCTGGGGATGGCGTACGCCCCCTTCGTGGTAAACAGCCCAGGGCGTCCTATCCAGAACCTCCAGTTGCCCACCGGCGTTACCCCCCTGCGCATGCGCAATCGGCTGGGCTACCTCGAGTTCATTGAGAACCGCTTTATCAGCGAGCGTCGCGGGACGGCAGCGGTGGACCACAAAAAGGTGTATGAGAAGGCGGTTCGGTTGATGACGTCCGATCAGCTCGACGCGTTCAGGATCGACAAAGAACCGGAGTCGGTTCGGGAACGGTACGGGGACACCAGCTTCGGCCGTGGCTGCCTGATCGCTCGCCGTCTCGTAGAAGTGGGTGTGAGTTTCGTGGAAGTCGGTCTTGGCGGATGGGACACGCACAGCAACACGTTCGAGGCCCATCGAACCAGGTTGCAGCCCACCGTGGACCAGGCGATGTCCGCTCTAATCGAGGACCTCGTGTCACGCGGGCTCTATGAGAAGACGCTGGTCGTATGGATGGGCGAGTTCGGACGCACCCCGAGGATCAACCAGAATGTAGGCCGTGACCACTATGCCCGTGCCTGGTCGGTCGTACTTGGTGGCTGTGGCCTCGCCGGCGGTGCCGTCATCGGAAGGACCAACGAAGACGGCACGCAGGTGGTGGACCGTCCCGTCGATACCCCAGACTTGATCGCCACCTTCTGCAAAGCCCTCGGCATCCCCACCGACCTGAAGTTTATGACACCCAACGGTCGTCCCTACTGGGTCGTCGATCGGAATTCAGGTGCAGCCCCCATCCACGAACTGTTCACCTAATCGGTCAAAACCGGCGACAGCACGTTTCACCGGGCCCTGCGTAAGCAAAGGGCCCTTCTTTTTTGCCGGTCCGTCTGCTGGCCTACTCCGGCACACGGCCCCGCTCCAGCAACGGTCTTCGAAGGCACCGGATTCGAAACCAGAGCTTAGTCTCGCGCGGGCGTATCACAAAGTTGCCGGACAGGCTGGTCCCTGACCACAACCTTGGTGGTTTGGCGCATAGGGCTAAGGGGAGGGCCGACTGCCTGACTTACATCTATGCTCGGTCTCACAGTGACTGCACATCGGCCGTTCATGTGCAGGCGATACCCAGGCAGTCACGGATGGTTCCTGGCGGCTCCGCCCAACCGCGGCTGGAACTGACCGGATAGAATGCGAAACAGGACCGGTGGGAGCTGGTAGCCGAGGAACTGTTAGCCCCCCAAGAACAGGATCGCACCAAGATGAAAGCAGAACAGAGGGTCGGAGCCGGTACATGGATCCAGTGACGATTACGATAGCCGTCGTCGATGGACCAGATCGTGGCCGGGTCTTCCCGAACCTGAAACCGGGTATCAGTATCGGCCGCGAGGAAGGAAACACGGTCCTGCTTCGCGACGAACGCGTTAGCCGGTTTCACGCCAAGATCTACTCGACCGGGGACGAAATCGTCATCACCGACCTTCAAAGTACAAACGGGACATTCGTCAACGGCGATCCGATCCGCTTCTCACCGCTCACCTCCGGCGACCGAATCATGATGGGACGAACGGTCCTGGTCGTGCACATCCACGAGGGAAGCCGCTCCGATGACGAACCGTCCACCTTTTCCATCGTGCAGGTGTCCAGGGACGTCCCCGCGCCGGACAAACTGGACGAACTCCCGACTCCTGAGGCAGACGAGCGGGCCAAAAAGGGGGAAGACTTCGAGTTTGTCGTCGGTTCTCCCGGACGTAGTTCCGCGGAACTTCCCCCGTTACCGTCTGACCTCACACAGGGGCAGAAAGCCCGGATTATCCGAATACTCGACTGGATCCATAGGCGGTTGCGAAGCTGTCTGTGGTCGGCCGTCGAAGATCCCAGCGCCCAGGTGGTCCGCATCCCCCGCGAGGAGTGGCAGCGGCTCGTAGAGACAATCGCACGGATCACCGAACAATACAGGGAACTGGTCGAGCCTTCCGAGGAGTGATAGCGGTAGGGCAGCCCGGTTACCCGGCCTCCCCCCTCCGAACCGTACGTCCGGCTCGCCCGCCTCTCCGGTCGGTGGTCTTACGAGGATCGACAGCAAGAACCGCGGCCAAACGCGGGCTACCTCGCCATTGTCCCCGCTGACTTTGGCGCGCGGCAGCCCCCCCCTGCCGCTTTTAAGAAACTAAAGCGGCACGGGAGTGCCGCACTCCAAAGAACCAAAGCGGCAGGGGACTGCCGCACTCCAAAGCCTGCCAACGTACCGGGGACGCGGAACCAACCATGGAGCTGGAACCCGGTGGCGGCGTGGGCTGCCGCGGCGGATCGGCGAAAAGACGTTTAGAATAGGTATGCCGACCGGTTCGCCTGACGCCCGACTACGTTGATGCCCGGCGGTTTCCTCTGAGCACAGCCCAGGGGTCAACCCGGCCACAACTGGGGGAAGAAGGGTGCCCTCCAATCCCTTTGCGGTTGGAATCAACCTTGCAACCTACTCCTACTTTTCCCTCGTGCTCCTCATCGCGCTTTTCTTTAAGTTCTCGCGGCCCTTCAGCTTGAGGAACGCGGACATCATCATTTGCCAGCTTCCTTTCCTCGGGTTCGTCGCCCTCGAGACGTGGCCGGCCATCGGTTACTCCTTGCTTCTCATTTTCGCAGCCGCGACCATCGTCCGGGCCTACTTTGACCCTGGTCTGGAGCGGCGACCGGCGTTGGGGACAAACGCTACCGTCGGCGCTCTCACTTTCCTCGTCTGTGTGGCGTTCAGCTTCCACACTCTGTACGGCCTGCAGGTGCATCCCAACCGCGCGGACCTGACGCGGGCGAACGTTCCCCACAAGCAACCCCGAGAGCCCGACTCACCAATCGTGGCATGGCCCGCAATCCAGCGACGACTGGGCCGAACTATTGCATCCTGGGTCGGGATTGGCATCGCCTACGCCGCACATCTCGTCGTGACCGTTGGCCTGGCATCGGCGGGTACTCGCTGGTTCAACGACATGACCCTGGGACTGGCGGCGGCCGTCTCCTACATGGCGTCCACGGCCGTACTCTGGAGTGCCGGGGATCCGGCCTACTCGCTCCCACCCGCGCTGATTATGGTGGCCCTTCTGTGCGCCCCCACACCGACGTTGTCCGCCTTCCTGCTTGGGCTCACGGCAGGCATCGCGGATGGGTTCGTCCTGCTGATTCCCTTCTGGGCACCGGTGTTGATGCGTCAGAATGTGCGAGGCTTCGCGGGCGGGTTGATTTGCGGTCTGCTTCTGAGCTGGCTGGTGGCGTGGGCGATCGGTGCCCAGTGGGCGCTGGATGCAGCACGAATTCAGTTGGTCTACTGGAGCAGCGCCGCGGCGGCCCCTCATACCGGGGTGTGGGGCACCGCACCGGCGGCGCTTCGGTTCGCCGTCGTCGTAGTCACCCTTGGGCTGGTCAGCGGCTTTGCACTCTGGCCGCTGCATAAGAACCTCATGTCCGTGGTCGCCGCCACGACGGCCGTCCTTGCCGCCACACAACTGTGGTACCCCTACTACGGGGGCACCTACGTCACCTGGTATCTGCCGTTCCTGCTACTCATGATTTTCCGACCGACGCTGGTGCGCGTGCGATTGTGATCGGTCGGGCCAGCCTGGGCGAACCGGACGAGTCAGCTTACCAACCGCACGGTCCCCGATCCCTGGGCAACTTCCCCCACGATCCAGCAGTCCACTCCGTGGGACCTGATCCGATTGGCAATGCTGTCGGCATAAAACGGACTGACGACCAGGATCATGCCCAGCCCCATGTTAAACACGCGATACATTTCTGCGTCTTCCACCGGGCCCAACCGCGCCAGCCACTGGAAAACAGTCGGTACGGGCCATGTGCCCACCCGAACCAGCGCATCCACGGTCGGCGGGAGCACTCGCTTCAGATTCTCCGCAATCCCCCCGCCGGTGATGTGCGCCATCCCCCTCACCACACGCTTCACCCGATAGTGGGCCAGCACGTCCGTGATGGGAGACGTGTAGATCCGCGTGGGCTCCAGCAGGACGTCCGCGACTGTTCTGGCCAGATCAGAAACGACGCTGTCCGGCTTGAGCCCCGCGCGGTCGAAAACAATGCGGCGCACGAGAGAATAACCATTCGAATGCAATCCACTGGAAGCCAGTCCAATCAGCAGATCACCCGGGCGGATCGTTTCTCCGCTGACGATCTTTCGCTCTTCGGCCACGGCGACGCAAAAGCCGGCCAGGTCGTACTCACCCGGTCCATACACGTCCGGGAGGATCGCCGTCTCGCCCCCCAGCAGAGCACAGCCTGCCAGGCGGCAACCGGCCGCCACACCGCGCACGATCTGTTCCAGCCGTTCCGGGTCGTCGCGGTCCATCGCCACGTAGTCCAGAAAGAAAAGCGGCTCCCCCCCGAGAGCGAGGCAGTCGTTGACGGACATTGCCACCAGATCGATCCCGACCGTGTCGTGACGCCCTGTCATGACGGCCACCTTCAGCTTGGTACCCACGCCGTCGGTGGCGGCGAGCAGTACCGGCCGCGTGTACCGCCGCGCCAGCAGAGGCCGCTCTTCGAACAGCTTGAACGCTCCTGCGAACAAACTGCCAAGGGGGAGTACCCGCGACGTGTGCGTGGAGCGCACCAGGCGCTGGATGCGCTGCATGGCTTCGGCGTATTGGTCGAGGTCTACGCCAGCATCCCGGTACGTCAGTGGTCTCGCCCCACGATCACTTTCGCTCGACATCGGTCAGGTCCACGATTGGAACGGGGTCTTCTTCGAGAATCTCGATCAGCTCCGGCACTGCCTTGCTCTGCGGCGCGTACCGCCGAATGATCGAGGCGGCCACACGCAGGCCGTCCACCGCCGCACTCACAATCCCACCGGCGTAGCCAGCCCCTTCACCGCAAGGATACAGGCCATCCGCGCCCGGACAGCAGAGCGTGGCGGGGTCGCGCGGGATCTGAACAGGGGCACTACCCCGCGCCTCGGGTCCGACCAATGTGGCATCCCGGAGCAGTGCATGCTTGAGCTGTCGGTCCAGTGCGGGCAGGCCCGCATGCAGCGCCTGGATCACGGCCGGTGGGAGGAAATCGTGCAAGTCTCCCGGTACTACCCCCCGGCGGTGGCTGGATGGAATCGAACCTGAACTGGGCCGTCTGTGCAAGAAATCGACCGCCCACTGGATAGGAGCAAGATATTGGCGCCGTCCATGCAGGTAGGCAGCCCCCTCCGCAGCTCGCTGGAACCCGATCGCGCCCCAGGCACCGGGATTGGGCAAATCTTCGGCCTGGATCGTCACCACCAGGCCACTGTTTGCAAAGGGGGAGTCTCGACGGGCGTAGCTCATGCCGTTCGTGCAGTAAAAGCCCGCCTCGGAGACGGAAGGAATCACGTAGCCTCCCGGACACATGCAGAACGTGTACAGGGTTCTACCCACGTGGGCCTTTAGCTCGTACTCGGCGGGTCCGAGCGCGGGGTGGTCGGCGTAGGGGCCGTAACAGGCCACATTCACGTTGACTTGGGGCTGCTCGATGCGAACGCCGAACTGGAACGGCTTAAACGCCAGCGGTATGCCACGGCGAGCGAGCATGGCGTAGACATCCCGGGCACTGTGGCCGGTGGCCAAAACGATCACCTCCGCCGGCACGAAACCACCCGTCGTGTACACTCCGCGGACACGGCCGGCGGCGATCTCGATGTCCTCCACCCGTCGCTGGAAATAGAAGTCGCACCCGGCCGCAGCCAGGCGACGCCGGATCGCCTTAACCACAGCCGGAAGCCGGTTGCTGCCCAGATGCGGCCGGCTCTCCCAGAGAATGGACAACCGTCCCTTACAGGCGGCGATCACGCGGAGCACCGCCCGAACCTCGGGCCCGCTCCTGCGACAGGTCAGCTTTCCATCGCTAAATGTTCCTGCGCCCCCCTCTCCATACAGGTAGTTGCTCTCCGGGTTCAGTGGCCCCCCGGCTTCGAACGCCTCCACGTCCCGTGTTCGTTCCCGCACGCGCTTGCCGCGTTCGAGCACTAACGGGGGGTAACCGCAGGCCGTCAATAGCCACGCGGCAAACAGACCGGCCGGACCGGCCCCCACGATAACCGGGCGGAAACGGAGCAGCCGCTGCCCCGGTTCGGGTACCCGGTAGGGCTCGCTTTCGATCTGACTAACCCCTGGCGGCAAATGGTCCAGCCTCAGCTTTCCGCTCCTGAGAACCTCCACCTCCAGGGTGTAGACGAACGCGATGCGGTCCGGCCGCCGCGCATCCAGGCTCCTGCGCAGGACGCGGTAGCGCAACACCGTCCCCTCGGGAACACGGAGGCGGCGTGCGATGGAGTGCGCAAGGCGCTGCTCCTCGGCGCCCAGCGGAAGGCGCACGCCCGAGACTTTAAGCTTCACCGTTGCACTGGCCACGGCGCATCCCAGTCGCTGAGGCTCCTCCTCCAGGACCTAAGCGAAGAAGACAGTTCCGAGTCTGCTGCGGTGTTCGGCTCCGCTGCAGGGGCCGTGTGTTGATTCTAGTCAGCCAATTGGCTTGGCCGGACATCCGATGGAAGCCAGCGGCTGGTCTTGGTTGTCGCCCGCTTCTACCATCACTTGACGTCGCAAACGACCAGCGGAAACGCCGGGAGACCTGATTGCTCGGGAGAACGGACAATGCCGCCAGAACCCCAGGCGCAAGAGAACGGTCAGAAAACCGTTGCTGTGGTGGGCGCAAGCACCGACCGGTCCAAGTACGGCAACAAGGCGGTGCGCGCCTACCTCCGCCAGGGCTGGCGTGTGTTCCCGGTTAACCCTAAGGAGGAAACGATTGAGGGCCTGAAAGCGTACCGCTCGGTGCTGGACGTTCCTGTCCCCGAGCTTGATCGCATTACCGTTTACGTCCCCCCACAGGTCGGCATCAAGCTGCTCGAAGAGTTCGCTCGAAAGCCGCACAAGGAGCTGTACATCAACCCGGGGGCCGAAAGCCCCGAACTGCTCAAGCGGGCGGAGGAGCTCGGGCTTAAGCCGATTGTGGCCTGTAGCATCCTTGCTCTGGGCGCAAACCCAGAAGAGTTCTAGCCCCACGCAACGCCCGGCCCCCGCTCATGCTCCCGATCGACACGGCCTTGCCTTCGGCGGAACAAATAGACAGGACCACCGCACCTCCGGTCGAGTGGTACGGTGGTCCGTTCGTTTCCCGAACGCGAGTTTGTTCCGCCTACACGAGCGGCGTCCGTCCGGGCTTGGCAACCGGTTGGATCTCCACGGGCCCCCACTCGTACTTGTCAGGACCCAGCCGCTGTTTCGAATTCCACGCCTGTTCCCAGGTGACGACCTGGCCCGTGTAGGTCGCCATGCGGCCCATGATGGCCATCATGGTACTCTTGGTCATGTACTCGCCGTTGTTGATCGGCTTCCCATCAAAGATGCTCTGCATCATCTCGTCGTGCTCGGTCTGATACATGTTGTTCGACTTGCCCCGGTATCGCCAGACCGTCTTGCCCTTGTACGTCGCCCGGTGCTTGAGCACGTCAACATGGCCTTTCGTGCAGAAGATGTGGTCCGAAACGTCGTTGTAGCAGCCCGATATCTGGCGGCAGTAGCTGAAGCAGCGAACGCCGTTGGCAAACTCGAAGACCACGGCATGGTGGTCATAGATATTGCCATAGATCGGTTCGACACGGACTTGACGACCGCCTAACCCCCAGGCTTTCACCGGATAGGTGTCCCCCATTGCCCAGGCCATCTTGTCCAGGCTGTGGATGTGCTGCTCCACGATATGATCGCCCGAAAGCCACTGGAAGTACAACCAGTTCCGACACTGCCACTCCATGTCAGACCAGCCAGGTTTCCTGGGAACCGACCAGAGGTAGCCGACCACGTAGTTTGTCTGCAACGCGATGATATCGCCGAACTCGCCGTCCAGCACCCGTTTCATGGTCTCCCGCACGCCGTAGTGATACCGCCAGCAAAGCCCGGACACGACGGCGATGCCGTACTCTTTGGCCTTCTGGCACGATTCCCACACCGACCGGACCCCGGGGGCATCTACAGCCACCGGTTTCTCGGCGAAGATGTGTTTCTTTGCCTCGACCGCAGCACGCAGATGCTCCGGCCGAAAATGAGGCGGCGTGCACAGGAGAACAACATCACAGCACTCGATGACGTGCTTGTAAGCGTCGAACCCCGTGAAGCACCGGTCCTCGCTCACTTCAACCTTGTCGGGGACCGTCTTTCGCAACGTGGCCAGGCTCCTATCCAGCTTGTCGCGGAACAGATCGGCCATCGCATACAGCCGCATGTTTGGCGCGGCGCGGACGCTCTGAGCTGCCGCTCCGGTGCCCCTACCACCGCATCCAATGAGACCGACTTTGATGATGTCGCTGCCCGCCGCATGGGCGAACCGGCTCACATCGAGGCTCGCCAGGGAAACCGCCGCGGCCGTCGCGGCCGTGGAGTTCCTCAGAAAAGAACGCCGACTCGTTGCCTTCCGCTGCGTTGCACCACGTTGCTTGTCGGATGGCATCATGTATCCTCCAAAAAGCCTGTTCCGCTCACACGCTGCTTCGCCGACGCCAGTCGGCGAAAAAGGTCCTTAACGAGGCAACGCACTGCCTATTCTTTCTTCCCGCGGAGATGCTCGTTCAGGAAAGACAGCACCAGCCTCCGCACCGGCGGCGCGTCGAACTCCGGCCCGCCGTGCCTGGCCCCCTCGATAATGTGAAGGACTGCTGTCAACCCGGCCTCACGGTACCGCTCCGCCAGCCGCGTGCTCTGCTGCACGGGCACGACGGGGTCCGCTGAGCCGTGGACGATCAGAATAGGAGGATCATCCCGCGTCACGTGGGTGACCGGACTGGCCAAACGAGCCAGGTCTATCTTCTTGGAGGGTAACCCACCGAGCAGCAGGGCGACCGGGGATCCCGGCCGGTTAATCCTTTCCCCCTCTGGAGAGTTGATCCAGTGGACCAGGTCCGTGGGGCCAAAAAAGTCGACCACCGCCTTTACCCGGGATGAGACCGCGGAGTTGCCCCCGACGCTGCCTTCCAACTCTTTTACCCCGGCCGAAACGCCAAGCAGGGCGGCCAGATGCCCACCGGCAGAGGCACCGGCTACCGCGAACCTCTCCGCGTCCAGGCCGTACTCGGTGGCGTGAGCCCGCAGCCAACGGACAGCCCCCTTGCAATCGTGGATCTGGGCCGGAAATAGCGCCTCCGTGCTCAACCGGTACTCGACACTCGCGACCGCGTACCCGCGACCGGTCAACCAGAGCAGACGGCAATTCCGCTTGTTGCCCGCGCGCCACCCGCCGTCGTGGATCCAGACCACAAGCGGAAGCGGACGCTCGGCCCGTTCGGGCACGTACAGATCCAACCGCAGCGGACGGTCGCCAAGGCGAGCGTACTCGATGTCCCGTTCAACTTGCACACCTGCAGGCAGGCCGGACCGCTGCTGCACTAGGCCCGCCCGCAGACTGGGCAGCGCGAAGGCAAGCACAATCCCCACCACTACGGGACACGTCGCTCTAACCACACGTGTCGCCATGCTCTGTCTCCACCGCGGGATTTCCACTTCCTAAGTGTATCAAAGAACTCATCAACGCACGACAGAACGTTGATGGCTTGCCGCCTCCTCTCCTCGCAGGACCGGTGGGTTCGTGTGGCCGTTCGAAACCTCCCTTGCGGCAGGCTGATGCACAGCTCCAGAGCGCCCCGTCGGACAGGGTGGGCCGAGCGAGCGGTCCTGGCAGGCGCGGACCCCGAAGCAGATGGGCCACGTCGTGGCGGCCTAGCACTGGCGGTGGACGCCACAGCGTCGGGCTGGAGAGGGATTCGCCCGCGGGCCTATACTTTTGTCGAAGTGCACACCGGAACGGTTCACTTCCCTTCCAACGAGCGCCTCGAGATTCGTCTGGCCGCATACCGAGTAGTGGAGAAGGGGAAGAGACCTGTGGGGCTTGTCGTACAGAAATTTGGCGGAACGAGTGTGGCGACGAGCGAGCGAATCATGGCGGCCGCGCGGCGGGCGATCCGCGCCCGACAAAGCGGCCATCAGGTGGTCATCGTCGTCTCGGCACGGGGCGACACGACCGACGAACTCATCGCTCTGGCCCGCGAAATCACCGAGGATCCGCCCGCCCGTGAGATGGACATGCTGCTGTCTACGGGCGAGCAGGTCTCGATTGCATTGATGGCGATGGCCGTGCAATCGCTCGGTTGGCCGGCGATCAGCTTAACGGGCGCCCAGGTCGGCATCGTAACGGACCACTTCCATACGAAGGCGAGGATCAAATCGATTTCAACCGATCGGATCAAGAGGCTGCTTGAGCAGGGCTACATCGTAATCGTGGCCGGTTTCCAGGGGATTGACGAGTCGCAGAATATCACGACTCTTGGGCGTGGGGGATCCGACACGACCGCGGTCGCCCTGGCCGCGGCGCTCGGCGCCGATCTCTGCGAGATTTACACCGACGTGGACGGCGTGTACACCACCGACCCCCGTATCGTTCCGGAAGCGCAGAGAATCGAGCAGATCAGCTACGACGAAATGCTGGAGCTCGCCTCCGTGGGGGCCGGGGTCATGCACAATCGATCAATCGAGTTGGCGAAGAAGTACGGTGTCCCGATCCACGTACGGAGTTCCTTTACGGATGCGCCTGGCACCTGGATTGTGCCGCTGAGTCCCGAGCTGGAGCAAGACGTGGTGTGTGGGGCGGCTCTAACGCGTGACGAGGCGCGGATCACTGTGGAGGATATCCCCCTGGAGCCCGCTCGTATCTACGATCTCTTCCGGCAAATTGCCGGGGAGAATATCGTTACCGACATGATCGTGCAAAACCTTTCCAAAGAGGATAAACCGCAGCTTTCCTTCACGGTGCACCGGAACGACTTGAAGGCTACTCTGGCAATCGTCCGCGAGATCGCCCGCGCCGTCGGTGCCGGGAAGGTGCAGTCGGAGGACAGCGTGGCGAAGGTCTCGATCGTGGGCGCAGGCATGCGGACGCATAGTGGCGTAGCCGAACGCATGTTTGCGGCGCTTGCCGCTGAAGACATCAACATCAAGATGATCACAACCAGCGAGTACAAGATCTCGGTTCTGGTCGACCGCGACCGCGGTATCGATGCCCTGCGCGCGGTCCATCGCGCGTTCGATTTAGGACGGGAACGAGGGGCTCGGCACCGCGGCGAATTCCGGCCCAGCCCCAGGAGATCGCACTACACCGACGAGTCGCTCGCGGCGATCGTGCAGCAGCTCCCCTCCATGGAAGCCATCGTTGTCAGCAATATCGTGCCCGACCCGAGCCAGGGGCTCATTACCCTCTTCGATGTACCCGACCGCCCGGGAATCGCGGCACGGATCTTTTCGCGGATCGCGGAAACAGACGCCATTGTCGACATGATCGTGCAGGACGTGTCCCGAAAGGGCTTCACCCACCTCTCCTTCACGGTGCCACGACCGGACATGAGCCGCGTCCTCACCGCCCTAGAACCGTTCGCACGGCAGATCGGAGGCACCGTGCATGCCAACGCGAACATCACGAAGATCACCCTCGAAGGTGTCGGCATGCGCTCCCACACCGGTGTTGCGGCGCGGATGTTCGAAGCGCTCCTTGGGGGGAATATCCCCGTGCTGATGATCAATACCAGCGAGGTCCATATCTCGATCGCGGTTTCCGATGTCCATGCCGATGAAGCAGTCGCCCGGCTCAGAGCCGCATTCGGTCTACCGGTAACCGAAACGCAGCGGCCGGAGTCGGCAACCGCTTGAGCTGCTGTTTCGATCAGACAGCCCACGGACGGCCCCCGCCGTAGCACCAGGCGTGGCGCACGTGCCGGGCCCTCGTCACGATCCGTCCCCTGGACTAGCGTGGAGCGGATTCTGGCTTGGGCGGGGACGCCGGCTGCTAAGGCGCGCAGCTAGTTCTTTTCGTAGCCGGCGGCCTTCTCGTAGTCGAGTTCGTACGGAGGCAGGTCCTTCCGCTTGTCGCGTACGAACCAGTCCATCCAGCGCAGACAGCGCAGGACGTAGTCGAGCCGCGACGCCGCGCGGCGGTTGCCGTGCCCCTCGCCAGGGTAGAAGACGAGCCGTACCGGCGTCTTACCTAGAGTTTTCAGGTGTCGGTAGAGCTCCATCGACTGGCTCGGGTGAACGCGTGTGTCCTCCTTGCCATGAAGGATCAGCAGAGGCGTCCGCGCTTTTTGAACGTGGTAGATCGGGCTCCGTTCCAGAAACAGCTCCCACGCCTCCCAAAGCCGATGGCGATCGTGCACCAGATAAATCTCGTCCGGAATGTCCGTCGTGCCCGCCTTGGAGATCTTGTCGCTGATCCCCACGAACATCACACCGGCGGCAAACCGCTCCGAGTAGAAAGTGCTGCACCACGCCGTCGCGTATCCCCCGTAGCTGCCTCCGGTCACGGCCACCCGATCCCGATCCACGAGACCGGTCTTCACCAGATAGTCCACACAGTCGACCAGGTCGTCGAACTCTTTGCCGGCCGGGTCACCGTGGTCGAGCATGGAGAATTCGACCCCCCTGCCAGTACTACCGCGGTAGTTCGGGTACACGACGGCATAGCCTCGTGCTGCGAGCAGTTGGCCGGGCGTGGCGTAGCGAGTCACCCAACCGTTTGGCACATGAGATTCCGGCCCACCGTGGACCATCACCACCAGGGGGTAGCGGGTGTCGCGCTTCCAGTCCAACGGCCGAATGAGGATCGCTTCGATGTCCAGCCCGTCACGGGCGCGATATCGAATCGGCTCCTGCGTCGCCAGACGGACCTGCTCGAGCCAGGCGTTGTGATCGGTGACCCGCTTCGGTTGGCCCTTGCCTTTGTCCCAAACGAACAACTCGGGGGGATGATGCGGCGTATGCCCGATCAGGGCCGCCCGACCTGCGGCAACCGAATAGCTCACCGACGTAAAGATCGGCCCCTGTGGACCTGCCAGAATCTGTCTTTTCCCCCCTTTCGCTGAGATCCTGTTCAACGTGCTCCAAACCCCCTCGTCGGCAAGAAAGAGCAGCTCGTCCGGGCTCTCCCATGCGATCTGCCTCACGTGTCCCGCGAACCCAGGAAAGATGTCGCGGAACTCGCCGGTGGCTGCGTCCGCTACCATCAACCGCCCCGCTGCCGGATCGTGCTGGTGTTCCGCTGAAACGAACGCCAGCCGCTTGCCATCCGGACTCCATGCCAGCGGTCCCAGTTTGCCCGGGTTCTGCACGCGTACCAGGACCTGCCCGGTATCTGGGTGCACGATGTGGATCCGCCTGCGCATGTAGTGGTCGTCGACCAGCGGAGTCGGGGCCAGAACTACAGCCAGCAGGCCGCCCGGCCCCCACTGGACGACGGAAGCGGAACCTGGTAAATCGAGCCGGCGAGGGTTCTCAATCTTCTCGCTCGAAACGTCGGCCACCCACACCCGGACGAACGGGCGATCCTCTTCGTAAATCTCCTGGTTGAACCCCTGCTGTCGGCGACGCTTCCGTTCTTCCGATATCGGGTCGGCCGCAAGGAAGGCCAACCGCCGTCCGTCCGGGGACCAGTCGTACGCCACGATGTCGGTTTCATGCTCAAGTAGCCTGCGTGCTTCGCCACCGGAGAGTGCGATCAGGTAGAGGGATCGATGCTCGTCACCCGGGCGCTTGGCAAGGAAGCTAACCCCGCGCCCGTCCGGTGTCCACCGGACACCCCCCACAACCACGTCCCCCGTCACGAACGGCATCGATTCCCGCCGCTCCCCCGACCAGACGTACAGCTCTACCCGATCCGTTCCATCCTTTTCTTCGAACGGGTTTCTGGGCCGCCTTACGAGGTAGGCTACGTGGCGGCCGTCCGGAGCAAGCTCCGCTGCTACGACACGCCGCACCCGGAGCAGGTCAATGGGCTTCATTGCCCGCTTCGTCTGCGCGTGTACCGGATGAGCTACCGTAACTGCTATTGCTGCAGCAACCCAGAACAGCCTTATCGTCGCCCGGCTTAACGCGGTCATTTCCACCTCCAGTCATTCGGAAAAATGCGTGCTCTGGGCAAAACAACCAATCAGTGAAGGATAGCGAATTTCGCGACTCGCAGCGACCAACTTCCTCAGCCAGGCGCGACACGGTCCGCCGGGCCACTTCGATCCGACCGACCACGCCTCGCAAGGCCTCCGCTGGGCCTGCATCTTCACGTGTAGCACGCGAGAGCGAACGCACTGGCAAGACCGGACCTCGACAACGGTGAACGAGCGTCGGTTTGCCACCGCGCCGGGTGCCGATGAAGGGCCACGCCGCTCTAATGGCAGCCGCCGGCCCGCCGCACGGCCAAGGAAGACCAAGGTCGGCCCCCTTTCGCTGCCGCCCGCCCAAAAGGAGGTCCCCCCGCACGCCCAAGGGGTACCTGAAGCAGCCGGTTGTGCAGATCATGCAGCCAAGAGAGGATCGAGCAATTCTGATTGCCCGGGGGGCAAGGACTCTGTGGACAACCACGGATCAGCTTGAGCTAAATTTCAACGTGTGGTGAGCGTTTCGTGGGGAAACGCTCGGTCCGGGGGCATGTTGATTCGGCGGGCTTTTGCCACATGTCTGTCGAGCCACAGGCCTCTCATCAGCCACGTGTCAGGTTCGTGTACGAAGGGGGGGTAGATTCATGCACGTATCCGGCACAACGCCCACCTCGTCAGCATCGCTGTGGACACGAGATGCCGCTAACCTGCGCGCACGCACGCAGCGTGCCGACCTGCCATCGTCCGGTCGCGTAGGGGTAATTCCAACCCCGACGGCTCATCCGACCGCGGACGCTAGGGCGGCCAACCTGCCATCGCCTGATCGCGTAGGAGTAATTCCTACTCCGACGGCCCATCCAACCGTCGACGCTCGCGCGGCTACTGACACTGCGAACCTGCCATCACCCGACCGTGTCGGCTTCATTCCCACTCCCGCGGGCCACCCCACGGTCGGCGCTCAGGCGAGCAACAACGCGGCCCATCTGCCGTCGCCAGACCGCGTCGGTTTTATCCCAACTCCGGCCGGTCATGGGGATCCCAACAGGTTTCCTGATCCAGACCGATTCCCCGACCCGGACCGAGCCCCGAAGGGTCCCGGACCGGCGCCGTATCGAGCGGCGAGCCT
>JALSID010000042.1 GCA_026981825.1 Planctomycetota bacterium | reverse complement strand
GGGTGCAGGCACGCCCCAGAGGCGGCCCATCAGGAGTGAGAGGGTCCATGGTAGCGAAGAAGCGGGGTAATGCCCGTGGAGCGAAGGGACCCAGGAAGGTGGATGCGTGAGAGCTGGAGGAGCGGAAAGACCCTGTGGTGAGTGCCCGAACGGGCTAAGCCCATGGGACGGCGGAAGGCGAGGCCGATGAGCCGAGCCGAAGCCGACCGGGAATCCAGGGACCACGCATGTGGAGGCCGTCAGTGGAGAGGCTGACGAGGAGGATCCGAGGGTCTGGTTGTTAGCCAGGCGTGAGGAGCTCCGGGGACGATGGTCGCGCAGCCTGTGCTTGGCCATGGTTCTTGCTGTCCATCCTCTATGAGGTAAGACCACCGACCGGAGAGCCGTATGCGGGAGACCCGCACGTACGGTTCGGAGGGAGGGGAGCCCGGGTAACCGGGCTTCCCTACCCCTATCGCCGCTCCCTTCGTCCCGCCAGGCGGCGGCCTTGGGGGCCGCTTTGGCCGGCGGCCGAAGCGGCGAGAGAGAGCGCCCGATTGTCCTCCCTGCCAAGGGGGGCCTTTTGGCGTTCGGCAGGGGGCATTCCTGCCGGGGCTTCCTCGGCGCCACCGCCTCGGGGCGGCCCCGTGGCCGGGTCGCGCTACCACTGCTCCGCCGTCGCAGCGGCGGAGGTCCGGTCCCGCCAGGCGGCGGGCTCGGGGGCCGCTTCGGCCGGCGGCCGAAGCGGCAGGTGCGCAGGCGCGCCCCCCTGGTATGCCCATCGAAGGGCAGCTTTTCTTTGTATCGGAGGGGATGCTCTTCGCCAGGGTCTGTGCAGAGCCGTCGGGTTTGGAGCGGACCCGGGGCCGGGTCGCGCTACCACTGCTCCGCCGTCGCAGCGGCGGAGGTCCGGTCCCGCCGGGCGGCGGGCTCGCGGCCGCTTCGGCCGGCGGCCGAAGCGGCGACAGAGAGCGCGCCCCATTGCCCTCCCCGCGACGGGCGGGCTTTCCTTTCGCAGGGCGGGGGTCATTTCTGCGAGCGCTTCCTCGGCGCCACCGCCTTACGGCGGACCCGGGCCGGGTCGCGCTACCACTGCTCCGCCGTCGCCGCGGCGGAGGTCCGGTCCCGCGAGGCCGCGGGCTCCTGGCCGCTTCGGCCCGGGCGGGCCGAAGCGGCGAGAGCAAGCGCGCGCCATCGCCGAGCCCGCGACCGGCGGGCTTTTTTGCGCTCGGCGGGGGTCATTGTTGCCACTGCCTCCTTGGCCCCGATGGCTTTGGGGCGGACCCGGGGCCGGGTCGCGCTACCAATGCGCCGTCGCTGGCGCGACGGCGGTCCGCCGCTCCCTCATCCCCCCGGGCGGCGGGCTCCGGGGCGCTTCGGCCCCGGCGGCCAAAGCGGCGACAGAGAGCGCGCCCCATTGCCCTTCCCGCGACGGGCGGGCTGTTTTTCCCTCGGTGGGGGTCAGTTTTGCCATCGCCTCTTTGGCGCCGGCGCTTCGGGGCGGACCCGCGGCCGGGTCGCGCTACCAGTGCGCCGTCGCCGGCGCGACGGCGGTCCGACGTCCCCCGGTCCCGCCGCGCGGCGGGCGGCATTGCCGGCTTTCCCAAGCGGTTGCGGCCGGGAGAAGCGCGGGGGCTGCCGGCGTCGCCGGCGCGCGGGCGAGCGGACTTCCGGCGAGCCGCAGGCTCGGCGCATGGTTGGGCCGCCTCGGTTTTCGGGTCCCCGTTTCGGGCGCAACATGCGGCTCCCGGCGAAAAGCTCGTCCAGGCCCTGATCAGCCCGATCGGCACGATCGGTCTGATCCGCCCGAGAGCCTCCCTGCCCTGCGGCTACCTACAAAGCGGCACCCAACGCGGCGGCCACCGTACCCCCGGGACACCGCGCAGCTTGGTAAGTCCTCCGGGATGGTCGACGGACCACGCGCAGGCGCATGTTCTCGGCACCGTCGCCCACGGTCGGTGGAAACTGGCTCAGGTGGTTATTGTCCCCCTAGGGTGCCGTCTGGGGGGTAACGCAGCCTGTCGTACAGCCGTATGCGAGGGAACCGCAGGCACGGTTTGGAGGGAGGGGAGCACGAACGACTCGGCTCATGTACCTCCTTCCTGGCCCTAAGCAACTCTTAACCGACCGTACCCGGTCTAAACCGGCTATCCTTGCCCGTGCCCGCGTCTGCGCGGCGGTGCGCCCCGGGCGGTTGCGCCATGCTTGCCCAGAGAGCCCTCCGTACCGACCGCGCCGCTCGGCCGTTCCGGCTCATCATGCACCGCGCCAGATCGATGAAAACGGGTCCAGCCTCGATTGCTCGTTTATCGGCAATCGATCAGTAGTAGTACAGGAACGTGCCCGGTGTGGGGTGGGCAGCGGGGCGTTGGGTTGCGAGCGTTCGCAGCCACCGGGCGAGGTCTTCAGGGTCGCCAGGATGCCGGACGTACCGGGCTTCGCCGGTCACGTAGCTGACGGGTACCACGACCGGGGCCGGTCGGTTCGTGGGCGAGACTCTCGTCGAGAGTCCAAGCAAAGTGGCTCGCTCAGTGGGGAGGCCAAGTACAGCAGCTCGGTCGAGCTCCGGTTGGGCATCCAGCCAACGCCGCAGCCGGTACCAGTCTTGACCCCTGTCCACGGCTGAGCGAGGCAGGTACCGCCACAGACCGTACGGCCCCCCAGCAAGCAGATTGCCAAACGCCACGTAATGGGGGCTGAAGGCGAGAACCTCGAGCACGGCCAGCATTCCCAGCAGAATGACCGCTCGGCCCACCCACCGGTTGGCCCAGACGGCCAGGCCCAGCGCCGCAGGGAGCACCAGGAATGGTAGAAGAGCGGTCACGTAGCGATACTCGCACACCGTACTGTTTGTCAGGAGTGCGGCGCCGAGAACGGCAGCTCCTACGAAACCGAACCACACGAAAACCTTCTGGGCAGATCCCAGTCGACCACTGGGCCATGCGAGCAACACGCCGACCAGTCCGGCTGCGAGGAGGGCGAGGAACCCAAGGGGCTCTTTGAGGACGAAAGCCACCGGGTAGTACAACGGCTGAGGTAGGGGGCGTAGGGTCCCCAACAACCAGATTGATCCTTCGGGGATCTCGAACGCGTGGGCCTGCCAGTCGATCCCCAGGAGCAGGTTGCCGGGGAGGAGCGTGAACAGGATACGGAGCGGCTGGAAAGCAAAGACCTTGCGAAGCAGGTGGCTCTGCGGCACCCAGTATTCCGGTCCGAGGAGCACCGGCGGGGAGAAGAGGAAGAAGACATACAGCCCAAAGAACCATGCGGTCGTGAAAGCGCCGGCTCTGAGCAAGCCCTGGCGGATGTTCGCTCGTGGGTAGAGCGACACGAGCAACAGACCGACAGGGAAAAGGAGGAACAGGGTTAGCTTTAGGGCGACCGCCAAGGCCAGGCTCAGGCCCAGCAAAACAGCCTGGCTTATACGGCCGTTCTCCGCGAAGAAAACGGCTGCCAGGGCACAGAGGGCCGCGCCTACCGCGGAGAAAACGTCCGCGGTCGCCAGGTGACCGTTAGCCAGAGCCAGACCGGAAAAGCACCACAGGAAAGACGCACAGAGGCCGGCCCTGTGACCGGCGAGACGCCGTCCCGCGACATACAACAGCCACGCGCAGAGGATCGACCCGATGACGGCGGCAATCCGTCCGAGATGCACGAGCACAAGAACTCGAGGACCAAGCCATGCAGTCAGTTCGTTTGCGAACGTGCTCGGAAACGAGCGGGGTGGGCTCTCCGGGACGGCGTCGGGAACGCCCGCGATCTGCAGGTGGAGGCGCGCGGGTAGGGCGAGCAGGGCTTTGGCGAGTGGCGGATTTTGGGGGAATTCGCTCGTGCCACCGGTTTCCCAGAGCAAGACACCGGCCGCCACGTAGGTGGTTTCCAGGGAGGTGGGGGAGTCGTCGATGGCTGTCCACACGAGCAGGGCTGCGTGCGCGGCTATGCAAAAAGCGACCTGCACCAGCGGACGCTGGAGCACGCGCAAGGATCGCCAGATCATAGGGCAAGCCCTCACAGTTCGCCCGCGATAGCCCCCTTTGGACGATTCAGCCCCCGTGACGCTGCTCGCCAGACGGCAGCAGAGGAGCTATGCTCCGACTGGCCCCGGAGCGGGTCTACTGTTCCGGCGCCCGTTTGCGGCCGCGTCGCTGCGCCCAGAGAAGCAGGCCGCCGGCCACGAGGACTGCCACGGTGCCAACGAGCGCGTATGTGGCAAATCGAACGCGGGCGGTTTTTCCGGGAGCGGCTGGGCCGGTGGTCGCGGCGGCACCGACTGGGACTGTCTGGGCCGCGCGACCTTGAGCCAGGGCGGTCTGTTTTTCCAGCGCTGCTTCCTTCATCTGTTCGACGAAGTCCTGCAGTTGGTCGGCCCGCACCGTGTGCTCTTGTCGAGACAGCCACCCGGCATTACCGAGGTCCATCAGGTGAACGGTGCCACGGATCTTGACCTGGAATTCATCGAGAGGAGGGGCCTTCGGTTCCAGACGGGTTACCTCGAGTGCCTCGACGTGACCTTCGCTAAGGAGGGATCCGTCCGGACTGATGCTTACGCTAACGACCTTGGTTGGGTACCATTGCCCACTAGGTAGATGACGAATCGTTAGCACTCTCGATAGGGCGGTCCGGCCGTCCTGAAACACAATTTCGGCCCCCCACAGTACGCCTGTCTCTTTCGCGTCGAAATAGTATTTGTACCACTGTGTTTTGCCGCTGGCTTCCACCCGGGCCTCGACCAAGTCGCAGTTGCGGCCGTAGAACTTGGTACCCTCTTTACACCGGATTGTCGAGGGCACTGGCGGAGAGACGTCGCCATCGTTCAGGATCAAGTAATCCACGCGCGCAGATATGGAGTTTCCCATAAGCATGATGCGGTGGGGAACATAATGGCTGCTGAACCAAAGGTCCCAGGAAAGCCCACCTGCCGGCGTGGCCAGGTCGCCCTTCCTGTAGGCTCCATCGGTTTGTCGCTTCGAACAGCGCAGGCGGACCTTATACCCGTCGCGCAGATAGACATGGTGACCCAAGAGATCGTCTTCGACCACAAGCATGACGTACTCTCCGCGCTTAAAGAGAGTCCCGTTCTCAAAAAGATGCTCAGCACGACATTTCGGGTGCGGGCACTCGCGGAATCGCCAGGCGAAAGCGTCTTCGACGCTGTCGGCGAGAGCCATCCACGTGCGGTATTCGCAGGTGAGTTCCGGGATGCTGTCCAGGTTCGCCCGCCACGCCAGCGCATGCTCACGAGCGCGAGGGGGTGGGGTGGCATCCTGGGAGAAAGCCACCGAGCATGTCATGACTGCACAAACGAGAAACAAGAGCAACTGGGGGCTTACACGGACCATGGTGGACCTCCGAACGGAAATCCGGTCATTTCGGCCAGGCGCGACATGTGCTACCCTTTGTTCCCAAAGAGAGTGCGTTCGAGTACGACTGCCATCGTACCGCACGCCGTTGTGGCCAAGCAAGCGCCGGCAGCGAGAGCTTGAGGCAAGAAGCGGCTTCCTCGTTAATGCAGGCGCTCCAAAGAGCCAGCCGCGGGGCTGGGTGCTGGCTGTGTCGCGGGGTCCTGTGGCCACTGTGACCCCACGGACCGTGCATCCACGCCGCCAAGGGTTGCTGTCGTGTGCCGACACTTTAGCCATCCTCGCCCCGATGCTGCTTGCGCCCGGCGTGGCTGGGATCCAGTTTTGCCGCTACTGTTCCGGCGCCCGTTTGCGGCGGCGACGCTGCGCCCAGAGAAGCAGGCCGCCTGCCACGAGGACTGCCACCGTGCCAACGATCGCGTATGTGGCAAATCGAACGCGGGCGGTTTTTCCGGGAGCGGCCGGGCCGGTGGTCGCGGCGGCACCGACTGGGACTGTCTGGGCCCCGCCACCTTGAGCCAGCGCCGTCTGTTTTTCCAGCGCTGCTTCCTTCATCTGTTCGACGAAGTCCTGCAGTTGGTCGGCCCGCA
>JALSID010000041.1 GCA_026981825.1 Planctomycetota bacterium | reverse complement strand
CGGCTACGGTGCACAGGGGGGAGTGGCGGGTGACGTCGTGCCCGCTGCCCGCGAGGACGGCCTCGGGGTCCTGGTGACCAGTTCTCGCGGGATCCTTTCGGGCGCGCGGGAAGCAGAAGCGAATGGAAGACGCTGGGAAACGGCCGTCCGGGAACGGACGCTGCGTATGATCCAGGAGCTGAAGACAGCTCTTGGTGGCCGCGCCTCGGCGGTCCAGCCCGGGCCCTCCTAGAGGGGCCCTACCGTTGCCTGGCACATGGCACTGCAGAGTGCGACAAGGGTCTAATTTTTCCGTTCTTCCTTGTGGTTTGTTGAAGTCGTACCCTGGTTCCTGCGGGACCGTGCTTCGTTGCCGATCCGGTTCAGGCGGCGAAGTAATGGGCGGATCGCCGGTTCCGGCTGTTCGGGCATCCGGCCCCGAACACGCTCAGCCACGTTCAGTGCTGTGTCAAAGTCGCCGTTCGAAACGGCCGCTTCGGCCACCTCCAGGGCCAGTGCGACGTAGTCGTGTCTGACCGTTTTCGCCAGAGAAGTCTGTTGCTTCTCCTGGGTGGAGAGGAGATCGAGGAGCTCTTCCAGCCTGGACAGGCCTTCTGTGGGGGATTCAAGCCAGATGGTTAACAGTGCCTGGATGTAGCGTCGTTCTAGGGGGGAAACCGGTGATCCGGTGGGGCGGAGGCTGCGGACGAGGGCGGAGCGGAACAGTTGTCGGCGGTGCGCGGTCAGCTCCAGCTCCGCCAGCGCTTCGCGTGCCTTGTCGGCGTAGGGGCTGTCTGGAAAGCTTTCCACGAACTCGCGCAACCGGGCGATCAGGACGACGTTGTTCCGGTTCGGGTCGTTCAGTTCCGCCTCCAGGGCGGCCCAGCGGCGAGCCGGGTCGCGGGAATGGCTCCAGTAGGAGTATGCCCCCCACACCAGGGCTAGCAGGAGAATGCCCCCTAGAATGCGTGCTACCATGCGGCGGCTTCGTTCCAGAGGACGGCCCTCGACGGTCTCCTCCAACTTGAACCGGCGCGCAAGGGTTGTCGGGCCCGGTCGGCTCGGCGGTGAGGCGAGCGCCTGTGTGGGGGCTTCTGAGACGGTGGCGTCTCCGTCGTCGTCCTCGGCTCCGATCGCGAGCTGGAACTGCTCCGTATCGCGATAGCGCACCTTTTCGAGGACCGCAAGCAACCGCTGCTTGACCTCCGTGGCCGTCGCCGGCCGCCGTTCGCGCTGCTTCTGCAGAAGGGCGTCCACCAGGTCGTCCAACCAGATCGGCACGTCTTTCGCAATCTGTTGCACACGCTCAGGCTGGTCGAACCGGAGGCGTTTTAACACTTCGACGTAGCTGCTTCCCGTGAACGGGGGGCGGCCGGTGAGCATGTGATAGAGCAGGGCACCGAGGCTGTACAGGTCAGAACGGGCATCGACCCGTTTTCCCTCCGCTTGCTCTGGGCTCATGTACTCGACGGTGCCCAGAATGCTGCCGGTGGTGGTCAGCCGGGTGCCGTCGAGCCGCTGGGCGATGCCGAAATCGGTGAGCTTGACGTGGCCGTCCAGGGTGATGAGCACGTTCGCCGGTTTGATATCGCGGTGTACGACGCCCGCTTGGTGAGCGTGAGCAAGGGCGTCGCAGATCTCGACGCACCATTCCACGGCTTGCCGCCAGGGCACGCGCCCTACCCGCCGAATCAGCTCGCTAAGCTGGGTGCCTTCGATGTATTCCAGCACCAGGTACGGGTGTCCGTCGTGCTCGCCGGCATCGAGAAGCTGCACGATGTTCGGGTGCTTGAGCCGGCGGAGCACCTCGGCTTCTCGACGAAACCGGCGCACGAACGAATCGTCCTGCCCGACCGCCTGCGTCAGCACCTTGATGGCCACCGTCTGACCACTGTCGGGATCCTCGGCGCAGTACACCCGCCCCATACCCCCCTCACCGATGAGCCCCGTCACGTGGTACTTCCCGATTGTCTGCGGAAGCTCCGGCCTCTGAGCTTGCCGTTCTGCCATCTGCCTCTCTCAGAAACAGCCTTCACGAGTTGCCAGTTCCCAATGTTAGCCCCGGTAGCCTTCGCGTGACGAGCGGCGCGAGCCGTCGGAGACGGGATGGGTCCGAGTTGCCTGCGCTGAGCCCGCATTGTTGGCACGTTCGCGCGTGAGCTCAGAAACTATAGGGGGTCGCTCACATGCGAGTGAATCAGAGCAGCCGAGCACCGAGCAGCGCTGGCAACACCTGCCGCCGGTGAACGGTCGACGTACAGGCCCTCTCGCACTGCGATGGGCCATAGGGCTGAATGTCGGGCCACGCCGGGAACCGTACCCGATCGGCATCGCAACCCGGCCGACAGCGACGGCTTTCCGTCGCGAGGCTGTCCGTCGGCCCTGTTCTTTGCTATGATCGTCGGGCGGAGCACGTTCCAGTGATGCTGGGTTTAGGGAGTCTGCGCGATGATCTACGTGTTTGTCGAAACACCTCGCTTTCGGAACGCGATCGGGGATTACCCGCTCGTAAAGGAGTGCTACCAGCGGCTGCGGGAGAGGTTTCATCTCAAACGGGCCTCGACGTTCACAGTTCCCGGATGCGTTTCGGTGGGGGGCGGCTTTTTTGGGAAACAAGTGGGCATCCGAGCCATCGTGCTCCGGCTGAAGACAACGTCGGTGAATGGGGCCCGACTCCTGTGCGTGTGGGCCGTTGATGTCGTTCCTCGCGAGCAGCTCGGTGACTTGTCCCAGGAGCGATACGAACAGGAAATCGGTGCCACCGTGGTGGATTGGACTGGTTTAACTGGCGGAGAGGGTGGGGGCAGCGCTGAGGATCGGAAGCGGCTGCCGGAGGAATTCAGTGAATGGTGGCAAAGCCTACTCACCCCCAAAGCCGAGTGGTTCATTTTCGAGTCGGAACAATGGGCGAAGGCCGTCCGTGATTTTCCCGCTCGGTACGACGCCTACCTGCAGAAAGCCCTGGAGCGAATTGCCTCACGGGCCGGGAGGCGGGAGCGTCGAGATGAGTGTCGAGTAGAACCGCAGGTTCAGACAGACCACGTTTACGACCAGGACTGGGAGGCAGTCTATGGTCTGGCCGGTGGGCATGTCTACTTAATCGACCTGGTGGACTGGTCGAGGGGCAAACAACGGGCAGCGGCGCAGGAAATCCAAGCACGCAAGACCTGGGAAGAGCTATTCACGGTGCTGTCGGCCGCCACAAACAACCAGGAGATCGTCGACGAACTGGGTCGCCGCTCCGTGCGAGCCTATCCGTGCCTGGCGTTGTGCGATCCTGAGCTGAGCGAGCGAGCCATTAAGCGAACCAGTGCGGACGAGTTCGATGTGGACATCGCCCTTTCCTCTGAGGAGGTCGAAGTTCTGGACCGGCTCTGCCAGGCGGAGAACCTGCCCTTGTTCCTCCAGGGGCGCGCCGGTAGCGGAAAGTCAACGGTGCTGTACTACTACCTGGTGGAGCTGCTGTGTCATCTTCCGCCCGAGTTGGCCGAATGCGGCAAGGTGCAACTGGTTACCTACTCCCCCGGCCTGGTGAAGGCGGTACAGCGAGTCGTGCAAAGGCTATTGCGGATAGCGAGGAAGCTAAATCAGGGGGGCACACTGACCGACGACGATTGGTCTGTGCGGACGTTTTACGACGTATGCTTGCGTCAACTGCCGCAGCGGGCACGCTGGCGTTTCCTGAACCGTGAGTTTGGTCCAGACGGCGGCTACATCGACGCCGCGCGGTTCCGTATGCTCTACTCCGGCGCCGTTGATCCGTCACTCGAGCGGTTTCGTCTGAGGACAAAGGCTGCAACCACTTTGCCGTGGGAAACCGCGTGGCATGTCATCAGGTCATACATCAAAGGCTACAAGCTCCCCGATGGCGAGACGGATTTCCTCGATCCCGATGCCTATGCCGATCTGCCCCGCAAGGACCGGTCCGTTCCGCCGCGGGAATATGAGCGTGTGTGGAAGGAGGTGTGGCCGTGGTACCGTCGGCTTACGTGCGATTCAGAAGGGCAGGACGGCCGACCGCTGTTTTGGGACGACCTGGACCTCGCGCGAGCGGTCGTCCTGACGGAGGCGAGCGAAGCAAAGGAGGACCAAGGCCCAGACAACTCGCCTGCCGACCGTCGTGCGGTCGTACTCCTCTGTGACGAAGCGCAGGATTTCAGTGTCGTCGAGCTTGTCGCGGTACTGCGGGAGTTCGTCTGGCTGGACTACGATCTGACCAAACTTCCGAGCAAAGGCACTAGCCTCCCCGTGCCGCTGATCCTGGCAGGCGATCCGTTCCAGACGGTGAATCCCAGCGGATTTAGGTGGAGCATTGCCTCCCGAATTATCGCGGAAGCACTCCGGCAACGCTTCGGCCACGACCTGATTGCGACCATCCATAGTCAGGATTTGCGGTTCAATTACCGGAACCCCCGCGAGGTGGGCAAACTCGCGAACACGGTCCAGTGGGCACGGCGACACCTGTTCGGCCATGCCTCGAAGCCGCAGGAGATCTGGAAGACTCACGGAGTCTCAGGGACCGTAAGCTGGCTCAAGGTGGACGATCCGGAAGTTCTCGATGTGCTCCGGACCGGGCCTCTGCCACTGATAGTGCCTGTTCCTGTTGAATCCGACGAGTTCCGTCGGGTATTTGGTGACCATGTTGCGGAACAACTGCCCAAGCAGAGTGTGCTCACACCCAGCGAAATCAAGGGGCTCGAAGTGTCGAAGGTTGCCGTCTTTGGGTTCGGAAAATGGTTCGCTGCAAAAGAACTGGACAGGACCCTCGCGAGCATAAAGGTAGTAGGGAGCAAAGATACCTTTCCTGCAGAGTACTTCTTCAACTGCCTCTACGTTGCCGTTACGCGGGCAACGGAGCAGCTTTTTATCGTCGACTCTGAAGAGTCCATCCACACTGGGCTGTGGCACCATTTACGCGATAGGTGGAAGAACGCGGCACCTGAGCCGTGGCGGCGCTATGTTGGCTTCGCTCTCGTGGAGGGGCATCCCGATGAGCTAACGTCTGAGCCAGGAGAGATCGCGCGGAGGTTCTGGAGGGAGGCCGAACAGAAGGAAGATCCCACGCTCGCGCGCAGAGCGGCGTTTTACTTCCACAAAGCCGGCATGCGCCGCGAGCGCGTCGTGGCGTCGGCGTATGCCGACTACTGGGAGGGAAAGGTGGCCGAAGCAGCGAGGGCACTGGAAGAGGAGGACTTCAAACCGGTTGCACTACGTTGGTACTTCGAAGCAAGTGCCTGGGACGACATCCTCGCCTCGACGCAGGGGGACAGCGCGGCCCCGTACCGGAAGTTGTCCGCGTTTGCCGCAGAAATCACCCGTCCCTGCGCCAGCTTGCAGGATGTCGACCGGAAGCTGCGACTACTCGAAGAGGTCATGAACCTAGACCTTCTTCGGGACTCGTCAAGAAAACACATTCCTGCGAAGGCCGTCACGAATTCGCTTCTTAAAGAGAGCGCCGAACTTGCGCCCGCGTGTCGGGATGTGGCCGCATTGGCTCGGGTCTACCGGGCCTATCGCCACGGCTACCTGGACTTGTACGACCTCCCCGCGGAGCACGTGGCCACGCTTGCTTATCGACTAGCGCTTCTGGAAAGCCCCGAGCAGCAGCGAATATTGCTACGCGAAGCCGTTGCTTTGTGGGAGAGGTCGGAAAAAACCAATCACAGCGAGTACCACCGGGCGCAGGCGATGACATCGTCGTATCCGATAAGCCTGGAGTGGTGGGATCGAGCGAACGACCCCCAGAAAGTGCTCGAAGAGTTCGACGAGTATGGACGCCATCTCCGCAATCTTAACTCCGCTCAACGGAGAATCGTGGTGAGGGCGCTTGAGGACGCGGGTCGTTGGCAAGAGGCGTTCACGATCGAGTTCGTCGCCGATGGGGCGCCGGCGGCGGTACTCGCTCGGCACGAGACGGCACTGAGCCGCGACGATACAAAGCTCTGTCAGCAGCTCAAAAAGCTACTACTTGACCAGGCACGCGAGGCGGTGGAACAAGAGCGCGGGATTGAGAGGCCATCGAGGTTTTATGCGTCCCGCTTGGCAAGGCTCGCCGAAGCGATTGACCAAACCTCGATCTCTGGTGACAGCGTGCGCACGGGTTCGCTCGGACCGTGCATCTCTGACGAAGCTCTTCGTGCGAGCGTTCTGGACTTCGTCCTCCAGGAACTCATGCAACCTGAGAGGGAGAAGTTTTGGAGCGGTTGGCCTACTGAAATGGATGACTTGGTTAAGTCCGGTCAGGCACTTGAGCCGTCGCAAGATCGACGGCTCGGATGGGTTCCACGGTGGAAGGGAATGGTCGAGCGTCTTATGCAGGAGCGATCCAGCGGCGACGTACGCACTGTGGCTGCTGCACTGCGGGCCTGGCTGGGCTCGATGGAGCTGCTCTTCGATCTGAGACGCGACGAGAACAAGAACTGGCTCGTCCGGCCACGGACTTACTTTGACCGTGTAGAGATCCTCAGGACATTGGCCGGAGTAACGCCGGCCTCCGCTACCGCGGGCAGGGCAGAGGCCAAAGGAAGGCCCGAGGGTGTCCAGCAGGAAGCAGACTGGTTCCAGCAACAGGTGTATGGCGTTCTCTCATTGGCCGTGAGTTTCGACGAGGGCGTGCTTCAGGATTTGACAGAGGACGACCCAACAGCGGAAACCGTCGATCGCCTGTTCCGCCACATCGAGGGGTTGGCGAGGGCCCTCAACAACGAGCTCGTCGGCTGGAGCTATCACGTGCGAGCGAACCGTTACAACGCTCACGAACGCGAGCAGATCGAAAGGGAGATGTGGGACTGGTGGGAGCGGACTTTTCGACTCGCCATGCTTGCTCCGTTCCGCAAGCTCGCCGTCGAGGTGGCCGAGGCCTGGTACGACTTCTTCAAGAGCCCGCGGATCAAGCCACGCCTGGACGAAGCGCGGCGCAGATACGCCGAGGGGGGCGCTGTGGTCATCGACGAACGGAACCCATCGGTGAGGCTGGGCGACGTGGATCTCCTTATTGATTACGTCCACGACCGAAGGCTCGTGCTCATCCAGGATCTTTCCGCCCTGCCCCCCAGAACTGCTGTGTTCTCCGGGGATCAGATGGCGTTCGTCGCTGGTAGTACCATTCGCGTGCGCTCTGATGGGCCCAACCGGTGGATCGTCGATTGCAAGAGGATGCAGCTCAGCGTTAGCTATGATCCCCGGTTCGGGAGGCTGCGCATCGAGGGCCCACGAGGTAAGCGGTACGTGATCCGATTCGAACGGACAAGGACCTGACACACCCCGTTCGTTTGCACGGCCGCTGCTTCGCCCCCCACGGGACCGTTCCATTCGCCTCCGGATCGCGCGCTCGACGCTCGACGGCAGCCGCCGTCGACTAAGATTTCCGTGTGTCCGAAGGCCGACAAAACGTCTGGACAAAGCGTCGATTGCCGGTGGTAAACCATGGTTGCGCCTTGCTTGCCGCACGTGTTTCCCCGCCGTTTGCTGAACGGACTGGCTACAGCCGTCCTGGTCTTCGCACTTTCCCGCTCTGCTTCAGCTTCCCCCCAGATTGCCGTCCCTGTGGCCGACCGCCCGGACCTCGAAGAAGACAACCCTGCCGCGTGCCGCGGAGCGGACGGCACGGTCTGGTGCGTGTACACAGCATACCAGCCTGCGCCGCCGATCGATCTCAGCGCGATCCGCCAGCATGACTTCGACTCCGTGCCGGCCCGAGACAACGGTGACCGACTGTTGCTCCGCCGGTCGGCAGACGGCAGGGCGTGGAGTGAGCCCATCGAGGTTATTGAAGGGTTGCGCCGTGTGTGGCGGCCCGCAATCGCGGCCTTTAAGGGGGGCGTGCTCGTCCTATGGGCCGAGGACGTGGAGGGCAATTGGGACATCTACGCGAGGTTCTTGCGGACGGAAGGGCACCAGGGCTGGTCGCCGACCGTTCGCATTACCAGCAGCCCCGGACCTGACTTCCACGTGGTCTGCGTCGCGAGCGGTGGAAAGGTCTGGGTTGCCTGGCAGGCCTGGGAGAAGGACCGGTTCGTGATCAAGTACACCAGTCTGGCGGTCGATCCTGAACGCTTCCGCGTGCTCTCAGGACGCCACCGCAGCGTGGGGGCTGAGCTCGGGACCAACCACTGGTCGCCGGCGATTGCAGCCGACGTTCAGGGCCGTGTATGGCTGGCGTGGGACTGCTACACGCCGCGGAGCTACGATGTCTTCCTGGCCCGCATCGATACGGCGGACGTAAAGCCCATCCCCGTGACCCGGTCAGCGCGGTTCGAAGCACGACCTTCCGTTTGCTGCGACCGAGAGGGTCGAGTGTGGATCGCGTACGAGGTGGGCGATGAGCAGTGGGGGAAGGACTACACGTTGCCGGAGTCGTGGGGGCGGAATCGCGGCGAAGTCGATCCGGGACGGGGGCTCTACGAGTCCCGGCAGGTGGCCGTCCGCTGCCTCGTGAACGGGGAACTCAAGGAACCCGTGCCCCAGCCATACGCCGCTCTTCGTGATCGTTTTGACGGCCAACCCGCCGGACGATGGAGCATCCCACGCATCGGTTGCACGGGTGACGGCATCCTCTGGCTGACCTTCCGTCGCCACCCCCGACCGGAGGCGATCGGCGGTGGGGAGGTATGGCATAGCTATGTGACGCAGTTCGATGGGACGAGCTGGAGCGATCCGACGCGGCTGCCGCAGTCTTCCTTCCTGATCGACAACCGCGTTTCGCTCCTGCCCGTGGGGCGAACGGACATCCTTGCTCTGTACACGGGCGATGAGCGCAAAAGTACCCGGAGCCGTCGTCAGTGCGATGTCTACTGCCACCGCATGCGGTCGGAACGCTCTGCCGGTGCCGCTCGACTACGCCCGGCCACAGAGCCTGCCCCAACGCGGCCTCCGGTGCACCCGCGCGAAGACGACGACATCGCACGGGTCCGGAGCTGGGCGCTGCACCGGGGCGGAGTGACCTACCGGTTGTTTCGGGGGGAATTCCACCGGCACACGGAATTCACCGCGCATCGCGATGGGGACGGCACGCTCGAAGACATGTGGCGGTACGCTCTTGATGCGGCCCAGCTCGATTGGATGGGCAACGGGGACCACGACAACGGCTTCGGGGTCGAGTACCACTGGTGGTGCATTCAGAAGAGTACGGATCTCTTCTACGTACCCCCTCGTTTCGTTAGCGTCCATTCCTACGAGCGCAGCAATCCTTGGCCGAATGGCCACCGCAACGTGATTCTCCCACGAGCGGGCATTCGGCCGTTGCCACGGGGGGACCTCAAAGGAACGCCCGAGAGCGGCACTCCGGACACCAAGATGCTGTACGCCTACCTGAGGCGGTTCGGGGGCATCTGCGCCGCCCATACCTCCGCCACCAACATGGGGACCGACTGGAGAGACAACGACCCGGTTGTGGAGCCGGTGGTGGAGATTTTCCAGGGCTGCCGCCAGCCCTATCAGAATTACGAGCATCTTGGTGCTCCTCGCGCGGCACCGAAAACGAAAAAGCCATTCCGGTTCGAACCCGGCTTCGTGTGGAACGCCCTCGCCAAGGGCTACCGGCTTGGATTCCAGTGCTCCAGCGATCACTTCAGCACGCACATCAGTTACGCGTTTGTACTCGCCCCCGATTGCTCCCGCTCCAGTATCATCGACGCATTCAAGCAACGTCATTGCTACGGAGCGAACGACAACATCATCCTGTCGGTCACCTGTGGCGAACATCTTATGGGGGACGAATTCACGCTGGATGGCAAACCCAGGCTGGAAGTGGAGGTAATCGGGACCGCGCCGATCGAGCGCATCCATATCATTCGCAACAACAAGTATGTGTACAGCATCGCTCCAGGAAGGAGCCAGGTTTGGTTCAGCTACGAGGACATGTTCGCCGAGCCGGGCGGTACGTATTACTACTACGTGCGGGTCGAACAGGCGAATAGGGCAATGGCCTGGTCATCACCGATTTGGATCCACGTGCGCTGACGATCTGGCCCGCCCGCGGACAGGTGCCAATCGCCGCGCAGGCATGGCTGCGCGTCTCCCGCGTACGGAGCCGCCTCGGGGAGTTTCGCTGCTGCGGTGACGGTGCTCCGCCTTCCTTGCGACAGCCGTATGCGGGAGAACCCCACGTGCGGTTGGGAGCCGGGGCAGCCGGCGCAAGCGGTACTGTCCTTCGTTCGGGCCCGGTTGATGGCAACGCGTTTAGTCCCACCACCACCGGTTCGGATCATCGGGAATCGAGATAGGGGGGCGTTCCACGTCTCCTGAGAACGTGCCGCCGAGGACGTCATTAGAGCCATACCGAGCGCCGCCGAGGGGCGTCGTGAGCCGCGTGCCGCTGACGCGGATATTCACCAGCGTCTCGGCATATTCCGGTGTGGGGTAACTGCGAAGAGAGTACGCGTCTTCGTCCAGGAATCCAGATCGGTCCCAGTTGACCAACGCCGCAGCTCCCCCGTGCTCCAGGATTACCGCCAGGGTGAGGAGATCGAACACGTTCTCCAGGGCGTCCAGGACAGGCAGCCTGGACTTCAGCTTCGGGAAAGATCGGGTGAACTGCTCGGCAAATCGCCGATTCCACGGATCTGGCTGGTGGAACGGATCCTGCTCGCCTGAGGTACGGATCTGAAAGTCGCTGTCGCCCAGCAGCCGAACACGCCTCGAAGACAATTTCCAAACGGTTTTGTCCTCGGTGCAGGAAAGAAGATTCTCATCGGGAACGAACCACCAGCGTTGTACCTTCACCGTGCCGGCCTGCCGCAGCGGTACCATCTCCACATAGCTGCGCAGACCGCGCACGCCAGGCCGAACAACCCCCATGGCTACGGCTTTCATGGCGTAGTCGGCACCGACCATCTTGAACGCGATCCCGCACTCTCGGGGAACACCCGAAACAACCACTCGATGGGGGCCGAATGCCTGCTTCAGAACGGCTGCGAGTCGGCGGATCTGACCCCGATTGACCGGTTGTCGGATCTGTGCCAGGGCTGCCCGTAGCCGGCGGCGACCCTCCTCTGTGGGATCAATCGAACACCACACCGCTTTTTGCGGGGGGCATCCAGGGGGAAACGCGCGGAGAGCAGCGATCAGGTCGTCGAGTTTCAGAATAAGCTCGCGATTCCGCGCCCCGATCGCCGTGCCGTCGTTCAGGACAATCCACCCCTCCGCCGGGCCGACGATGATCACTTCGCCGGAGGCCGGGTCGACCACCACGTAGTCGATGCGGTACAGGCCCGCGAGATAACGCATCTCATCCGGCACGGAACTTCTGTTCTTCACATGCTCAATCCAAAGGCGCTCCAGTCGAGTCAGGGAAATCTTCCGCTGGGCAGAGGAACGCCGCACGTCTTCATTCAAGGCGGGCTCGCGTCCGCGGAGCAGACTGGGGCGCTTGATCAAACGAACCGAGTTCAGCACCCCCTTGCCATCGATGTATACCCCCTGGACGATTTGCTGGCCCTGTTGCGCCGCCAGGGGTGGCGTTGCAGCAAGAACGGCTGCCAGGCAAACTGCAAACAAGTTCCAGCGTGCGGACATGGCCAACGCCCACCATGGATGAACCTGTTTGTGCGACACACTCCAAGCCTACAGCAACGTATGCCCGCGCGGCAAGTTTCCCCGACGGACCCGAGACGACCGGATCGCACTACGCTCAATCGCGTGGTCTCGTCAGCCCTACGTCACGAGCACCGTTGCTAGGTGTTCGCGGAGTTCTCCTCTGTTAGTCGCCAGATCTCAGCGAGCAGGTCACGCCATGCGTGCCGCTCCCGGGCGGGATCGACGAGCTTTGTCAACTCGGCGATCCGCTCTTTCAGCTCCTGATAGAAAGCGCGATCCGCCTCCGCCCTGACGAGCAGCCGGGCAAGGGCGTCCGTGTCCCCCACATCGAACAGGGCAGGGTAGTCCTCGCCCACGATGCCCGTCGTCCCCGGGATTCTGGAGGCGACGACCGGCACCCCAGCAGCAATGGCCTCTGACAGGACGTTCGCCCCACCTTCCATCTCTGACGTCAGCACCAGGAGCCGGCTTCGTGCCAGGATTCGTTGCGCCACGCCGCGCGGCGTGTCCCCCAACCAGACGTAGCGTCTGTTTTCCTTCATTTCTCGCCGCGCACGCCGTTCCATCTCGGCGCTCAGCGCAGCGCCCAGGTGGAGGACGCGGATCCGCGAGTCGTCGGGGAGGCGCCTCGCCGCCAGCGCCGCTCGGAACGGGTCCTTCACCGGGCGGAGATGAGCCAGAACGCATACCTCGAAGACTTCCGCCCGAGGCGGACACGGGTTAGGGGGAGCCACGGCGGACTGATAGATGACGCGTGTCTTATCCTGATACTCTTCGGGCAGCTCAGCAACAGCAGCCGGTTGCAACACGACCAGACGGGTCGCCAGCCGAAGTGCCTCCAGGCAGCTCTGGTCGACACGGAGGTCGTGGTACAGATCGGTACCGGTGAGGGCCACGATGAGCGGTTGGGAGGGACGGTCGGCGGCGTAATCCAGGACCGAGGGCAGGCTGCGCCTGGCGTGCAACGCGATGAGGAGATCACAGTCCTGCCCGCTGTACGTTTCGGCGATGTCGACGGTGTGCCCCAGGGATCGCAGCAAGCTCGCCCAACGCTGGGCGGTGATCCGATTACCACGGCGCGATCCCTCGGCGGCGGGGGTCACAATGAGAATCCGTTTGTGAGCTGTAGTAGCCATACTTGCACCAGCAGCAGCCCGATCGGCCCCCGACCTAACCTTCCGCGCGCGGCTCCCGCCACTTCCCAGGCGACACGGCGCCCTTTGGGTTCCAGGCGCCAGTTTATCGTGGGAGGCAAGGGGGAGGAGTCTTGTGAGGGCCCTGTGTCCGGCCCCGGTTCGCGCCGCGGACGGCATCGCCGCAGAATGGTAGGCCAGTGCCCGAGGGGCAGCGCAGCCGCCTCCTGGCTCCGAAAACAGCCGGAGACTGGCGCGCTGCCCGTCTTGCCTCACGACCGAAGCCCGCACGAGGCGCTGCCGACCGGTGGCCATAAGCGCCCGAGGGCATCCGCCTTGGCCGCGGCGCCACCTGTTGTGGCGCCCGAACGGCCGGCGCACGTGGCCGACTGTGGCTCCAATCGCTGGCTACTTTGTCGTTTCGAACCGGTAGACGTTCCCACCGATCGAGGCCCAGATGGGCGGATCCAGCCGCAGAAACGCGCGCTGGTGAGGGGGAATGCGCCGAATCAGATCGAAGAACGCCTCCGAGCCAATTTCGATCACCTCCGCAGTGCGGATCTCCTCGTCGCTGAGCGTGGACTCTACCCATCCCCAGGAGGTACGGACGAACGTCTTCCCGCCGAGATAAACCGTATCTCGATCCTGCATCCTACCGCCGTCGAGTGGGAAACCAACCCTCGGCCGCGCGGGGGCCTCCCTCAGGGCCAGCACTCCCACCCGGGCAGCGAAAAGACCAGCCCCAGAGTCCATGGCGCGAAGCTCACGGGCCTGCCGTCGGATCGCGTCGCGCATGAGGGCTGCTCGCCGCGCGGGCGAGTCAGGCTCCTTGGCCAGGAACGACGTGTAGGGGGTAGGAATACCGTACTTCTGGCTCAGACGGACGATTTCGTCGAGCAGTGACTCCTGCGGACCTTCCAGATCGATCTCCTCCAGCAGATGCCCGATGCGTCGCGACGCCCAGAGCCTTGCCACGAAGGCATGCTCGATCCCTCGGCCCCGCCGGGCGAAACTCAGGGAAACCGTCCGCTCGATCTGCTTCCCCCTTATCTTGCCGCGTATGTGTAGGGTCACGTCCGAACTCTCACCCTGATAGCGCCCGACCAGCACCGTCTCCTCCCCAGCGAAGAGGTCGTGGACACGCTCCGGGTACTGCAGCGACACGCGCACCCCCTTCAAACGCACGTGCACGTCCGTAAGAGCGGGGACGCTGATCGTCTGGTAGAGGGCTGCGATTTCCCGTTCCAGGTCCGAGTCGGGGGGTACCAGGATCGCACGGCCGTTACCCACCTGTGCGAGCCGAGTTACGAGACGGCTGTTGACATCGTGTCCCACCCCAAAGCAGATGAGCCTGGCGTTTGCGGGAAGGGAACGTTCGGTGGAGCGCACGAGCTTACCCACATCTCGTTCACCTACCGTAGGTTTACCGTCCGTCAAGAAGAGCACGTACGTAGGTCTCTCGTCCTCATCGACCAGCCCAAGCGCCGTTTTCAACGCCGCTTCGATATTGGTTCCCCCGTGGGCTCGCAGGGCGCGAAGGTCGCGCACGGCGGCCTCGATCCGGTTCTCCCTTACCGGTTTGACGCCACCCGTAAGGACCTCCACATCATCCGAATACGTGACCAGCGCAAAGCGGTCCTCCGACCGGAGGTTACGCAGGATATAAACCGACGCATCTTTGACCTGCTCAAGTTTGCGCCCCGCCATCGACCCAGAGGTGTCGATCACCAGGATCACGTCTTTGGGCTGATACTCCGCCCCCACTTCTTCAGGAAAAGGCGGAACCAGGAACAGCACGTAATATCCTTTGTCTTCTTCCTGCGGCCAGTAGGAGAGCACCCACGCGGTGAAGTCCTGTTCGGAGAGGCGGTAGTAGATCGTGACCGCACCGGGCGCAGTGTCGCGACTCTCCCCCCGCACCCGTGCGTGGTGCGAATCAACCGTCGTGGTGTCGACCCACGGTTCCCTAACGTAGACCGACCGAATAGGACGGCGATCCTTGATGTGAAGATCGAGGCTCACGGTCTTTGGGATCAGAGAGCGGGAAGTTCTGTGCGGCAGCGGCAGGATTGCGCTGACGGTGCCGTCACTCGATGTGCAGGCGAAGGTAACGGACAACTGGAGCGTGCGGTTCTTCCCGGGCGGTATCGGAAAGATACGGCTGCGAAACAGGCTGGTATCGAGGAATTCCACCAGCGCGGGATCGCGGTACCGCCGGACGATCTCCGTGTACTCCCGAAGCGCTTCGTCGCGGGAAAGCAACTCGCCTGGGATTTCCTTGCCGTCGGCGATCAGGGTCACGTTATGCAGAACGGCCCCCGGTGGGATCGGAACCAGGAAATCGGCCTCGCCCGGTGCCTGGCCATCGTTGGACAGGACGCATTCGATCGAGATCCGACCGATCTGATCGCGGATCGTACCGGTCAGGGCGAACCGCTCGAAGACCAGCTTCACAGTCGGCCTCGGACGAGGACCTGGCAGGATCAGCACCTGGGCCGCAGCGATTGCTGGAAACGACAGGTGTACGACCAGCCAAGCAAATGCGACAAAGGCAAGACGGGAAAGACTCGAAAGGACCCGTTTCCCCATGGCGTCGGCCTCCGACAACTGCCCAGAAGAATAGCGCCTTGTGACCAGTCTGCTAATTAGAGTCCGCTGGTCCGCCAATGGTTCCAGCAATCGCTCGTGCTCTTGGACACCCTTCTGACGCTGCACGGAGCAGCAGCGGCCGGAACACCGATGGGCGTGGGTTTGTTAGGCGACGCTCGAAGTGTCTCAGGCATCTTCAGGAGCGGACTTGAAGCGGCGCGATAAACGGCCTGCGCTCGGCCCCGGTGCCAGCGCTCGGAGCGGGGCGGCCGTGTACCGTCACACTGACGGCGGGCCGGCCGGCGGGGTTCGCTTAGGTCACAACGACGGCCCCCTTAAGAAGCTCTGCCGGTTCGGCGATGCCAACGCCTGGTCCATCGGGCACGGTCAGTTTGCCACCTCGGCTGGCCAGGGGAGGATCAAACCAGTCGGCATACCGCTCCAGCCCCAGCTTGTATTCCTGGTACGGTCCGATGTGGGGCCAGTACGACGCGAAATGCAGCATGTAAACGAAGCCGAAGCCGCCCGAGATGTGCACCGTGGTGGGCATGCCGAGCACGGCCGCCATTCGCGCCACACGCGTGCTGCGTATGAAGCCGCCGTAGTAGTGCAAGTCGGGCTGGACGATATCCAACCCACGGTTGAGGATCGCCCACCGGAACCTGTAGTGGCTGTATTCCTGCTCCCCGCCGGCGACCGGGATGCGAAGTTGATCCGCCACGCGTTTGGTGTCTTCGAAGTGATCGAAGGGACACGGTTCCTCGAAGAAAACCGCGTTGATCTCCTCGAGCATGCGGCCAACACGGATGGCATTCGGGGGATCATAGGAGCTGTTCGCGTCCGCATGGATTGCGATCTGCTCGCCGAGAGCTTTCCGCGAGAGGGGGATGAGTTTTTCCGTGCGTCCCGGAAGGGAATCCGCATTGCGGCTCATTCTACCCCCCACGCGGAACTTGACGGCACGTGCGCCCGTTCGCTCGATCAGACGCTGGAGGTAGGCGACTTCTTGTTCCGGGGTTGTGTCGCGCCGCCCGCTTGCCACATAAAAAGCGACTTCGCGCCTCCGACGGCTGCCCAACAACTCACCGATGGGACGCGCCGCGATCCGGCCGAGCATATCGAGGATCGCAAACTCGACCCAGGCAACCGGGCACCAGAGGGCCAGCCCCTGGAGCTTGTAGTTGCTGCGGAAGCGGTACACGCCCCAAAGGTGCTCCTCCAGGTGTCGAGCGTCCTTCCCGAGGAAATACGGGATGACAAGCTGATTGAGGATCGGGCGGAGATATCTGGCGCGGTCGTTCGTGACAGCCATCCCCTCGGCTCCGTCGCGCGACCGCACGTGGACGAAGTGCTCGCGACCTTTCCGGAGCAGCCGAATCGATTCGATGCGGACCGGCTCGGTGAAAAGGTTGGCCTTGAGCACGGGGGCCGAAGCGGCTTCGTCCAATCGACGGATCAATTCGTGCGTACGGGCGGCGGAGCGACCGGCCAAGGAGGCAGGGAGCAGGGAACCGAGTGCTGTGCGGACGAAGTCGCGTCTGTTCACGGCGCTTGCTCCGTTTTCCACCGATTTTCGGGGCGTGTGTTGCCGGCACCTGGGGCTACGGTATGGCGCTGTCAAGAGATCCCCATGTTCGCCGCCTGGCGTGTTGCTCCATGCACGCGGGTTCGCAACTTGACCGCCGCGGACCCCAACGGCGATCAGCGGTCACGATCCGCCAGTATACCTTGGAGCGACTTCGAGAGAAGCGGCACGTGGGGCGAGGCGTTGGGTGCCGGCGTTGGTCGGTGTGCCTGTCGTGGCCGTGGGCAGTGGCATCCGGATGTACTGATGCCGGGTTGGTTGCCGTCCGCCCTCCGCATCGCCTACGGATGCGGGTGGCGCGGGAGATCAAGAATCTTTGTGGGGGACAATGCAGGGTGAGGGTACAGCAGCGCACCGGGAGTTGTCTGAAAACCATGTTCGCAAGGTGGCCGGGGGAAAAGAATGTGGAGCCGGACCGAAGCACAGGAGGCGAATGGCACGTGGGGCTATGGACAGCTTGGACCGATCAGCGGTGGGTTGTTATCGAGGAAGATCTTCGTGGGCCGACGCGGACCGGCCGGCCTGGGGGCCAAAACCACAGAGACACAGAGGGCGGAGAGAAAAAAAGAAACTCTGTGTTTCTGTGCTGCTGCCGTGTGTCTGGTATTCTCCCGTCCAGCCGATCGGTGGGCTTCGGCGGTGGAAGTTTCGCGACCGCGTTTGCCGTCGTGCTGGGTCCGGGGGGAATCTAAGTTGGGCAGGTACACGCGCGGCGATGGTCGTGTGCGGGAGGGGCTTGCTCAGTCGGTACCTCAAGGTGATGTCTGGCAAGCGGTGTGGTCGGCGATCCTGATGGGGGTGTCGGTCACTTGAGCACCTGGTAACTGCCGTCTTCCTGGAGGACGTAGATGCGGTTCGGTTCGAGGTTACGGAACTCGTGGTACGTACCCGACCGCCATTCGACACTGACGCTCTCGATCTTCTCCTTGCCCAGGCCGAAATGGATGCGGCGGTCCGAGGAGGAGAGGTAGCTTGATGCGGGGGAGACGAAAGCGACACAGGTGGTGGATGCCGTGCGCAAAGTGACTTTGGCACCGTAGGCAAACACGTTGGGCGGGTTTCCGCGCACGTCCAGTTTGATCCAGTTATTGTCCGTGCGAGATTGGTTGTGCAGCAGCATCACCGGCCCTTCGTAGTCAACGACGAGCAGCTCCATACGTCCGTCGTTGTCGATGTCGCCTGTGGCAAGGCCGCGGCCCAGGATCGGGCGGCCGACCTCTGGAGGGAGAAACGGGACGAGATCGGTAAACCTCTTGCCTCGCTGGTTGTAGAACAGCATGACGGGTTGGCGGAAGGTAGTGGTCGAGTCGAACTCTTCGACGTTGTCGTAGACGTGGCCATTTGCGAAGGCGATGTCCTGCCAACTGTCGTTGTCGAAATCGACGAATTTCCCGCCGAACCCGAGGGCGTTCATTGTCGCATTCCGGACTCCCACGATCGCACTGTATTCGTGGAACAGCAATCCGACCCCGGTGTTTCGGAACACGGCGTACGGCGCGCCGCTGAAGTCGCTGACGACGAGGTCCAGCAGGCCGTCCCGATCAAAATCCCCCCAGTCGGCACACATGGCCGCCATCGTCTTTCCGGTCATGCCGTACGCGACTCCGGTAATGGCACCCATGTCTTCAAACACAAGGTTCCCCCGGTTCATCCAGAGCTCCGCGGGTTCGCCATCGTTACCGATGTAGAAATCGATCAAGCCGTTGTTGTCGAGGTCGGCGAACGCCAGCACGAGTGCTTTGCCATGAGCCGCGCGCAGTCCTGATTCTTCCGTCCATTCGATGTAACGGCCGTTCTCATACTTCCAGAGCTCGGGGAATTCGGGCCGGTACACCTGGGGGGGACAGCCCGACTTGCGACCACCGCCCAAGTCGCAGTATTGGGGTTCCGAGGGGCCGAAGACGACATAGTTCAGCAGGACGATCTCCAGGTCGCCATCGTTATCCAGGTCCATGAATCCGCAGCCGCTTCCCCAGTGACGGCGGTTCTCCGGGTCGAGTCCGACCTGTTCTGTGACGTTCTCGAAGCCTTCCCCGCCCCGGTTGCGGAGGAGAGCCAGGCAGCGGTAGCCCGCAAGCAGGATATCGAGCCATCCGTCGCCGTCATAGTCTCCCACAGCAACTCCTTTCCATTGGCCTGTTTGGCTGGCCAGCCCCGTGCTTTCGCTCACATCCGTGAAGCTGTTTCCCTGGTTCCGGTACAGGACTGGGGAAGGCTCGCCCACGAGGAGGATATCCAGGAGGCCGTCGCCGTTGTAATCCAAGAAGGCGCAACCGGTGCCGAATGCTTCAAGGTTGCGCATGGGACGGGGCTTTTGGGGCCAGGTGTACGTGAGCCCCAGGTCGGCAGCACGGTCGCGGAAGATGACCCAGGGCGCGGGGTTCGTGCCCTCTTTCTCGACTTTGTTCGCTCCGGGCCCTGCCATGCGCAAGCTGGACGTGTTCCGCGCCGTGGTGTGCTCGCGTCCGGGATTCGATTCACCCTCCGATGCCGCCGTGCAGCCGGTCAGCGCGACCACCGCGACCAGTGCAGCGACCTCCAGCAGGAACGTAAGCCACCGTGGGCGCTGCGCTGACGGCCAGCGGATAATCAGGATCTTCATGGCACAAGGTTCGAAAGCATGCATGAGAGCGGCCCTGGGCTTCTTCCTCATACTACGGCCGCCCGAATGGGCGGTTTGCCCCTCCGGTGGTACCGCCGCTCGTGGTCGGCCCTTCCCTGGGGGAACAGGACGGCGCCGGCCGCTCTTTCGGAATCGGGCTGCTGAGGGGCCTGAGCTGCCGTCCATCGGATATACTACCCGGAACGGTCCTTTTCGAGCGCACGGTTCCCATGCGAGACGTTCCCGCCGTACTGGGTGGTACCCCTGTGTTCCCCAACGGCTTACCGGACGTACCCGGTGCTCTTGAACCGGTCCGCGCTGCCCTGCTCGATGCCTGGCACGACGGCTCGTGGGGGAAATACCAGGGCAGACACGGTCAGAGGCTGATTGAAGAGATCCAGGCTTTGCACAGTGAGGGGGAGGCGGGCGGCGCAGATCCGGTTTTCGTCGAGCTGTTTTGCAGCGCCACCGTGGCGATCGAAATGGCCTTGCGGGCGGTCGGCGCCGGACCTGGGACCGAGGTGGTGCTGGCAGCGTACGACTACCCCGGTAATCTGCTCAACGTCCTGGCATGCGGCGCTACTCCGGTGCTCGTGGATATCGATCCCGAGTCGGGACAGATGGACGTGGGCCAGGCTGCGGAGGCGATTACCGAGCGGACGCGTGCGATCATCGCCTCCCACCTGCATGGCGCGATGGTGCCCGTTGCCCAGCTTCGGGAACTGGCGGACGAGGAAGGAGTCGTGCTTATCGAGGACGCTGCTCAGATGCCCGGCGCGGTTGTTCAAGGGCGACGCGCCGGTGGATGGGGGCATATGGGAGTGATCAGCTTTGGCGGCTCCAAGTTGCTTTCGGCCGGGCGGGGGGGCGCACTCCTGACACGGGATCGAGCGCTACTGCTCCGTGTCCGACGGCAGGCGATGCGAGGCCCGAACCAGGCGTTCACCCTGTCCGAGCTTCAGGCAGCGGTGCTGGTACCTCAAATCCGGGCGCTGGACCAGGCCGACGAGCAGAGGCTGGAGGCGGCCCGCACACTGGCAAGATTGTTGGAGCCGATCGAGGCCCTGAGGCCGTTTACGAACAAGACGCCAGGCCGACCGGGCTTCTACAAGTACGGCCTATGGTTCGACCCTGCGGCAGCGACACCGCTCAGTCGGGAAGCGCTCATCTGGGCGCTGCGCAGTGAGGGCGTTCCTATTGCAGGTGGCTTCCGCGCGCTTCACGTCGGACGTTCCCCACGCCGGTTTCGCAAACTCGGCTCGCTCACGCACGCAACGGCCGCTCACGACCGCACCCTGGTGCTCCATCACTCGGCCCTCAGGGGAGATCCCGCCCTCCTGGAACGACTCGTGCATGCGATGCAACGAGTTCTGGAGTACAGGAGTGCCGTGATGGAGCGGTTGGGAGCGTCAGGCGGAGATTGACCGCTGCTGCGTGGTACCGCCCGGTGCGGGGCAAGGGCCATTTCAAGGTCGGGAGGCATCGATGTCGTCGACCAGGCGGCGGATCTGTTCGTGGCTCAGGTCCATGGGGGTCTGCTGACGGGTCCGGTTCTGACGATCGTAACGGTAGCGGCGAACGACAGCTCTACCGGTTCCCGATACGTGGGCTTCGTAGTAGTCGATGGCGTCCCCAGACCGGTCGGGGGGATTGCTCCGCGCGATCGCTTCGTTTTCCTGCTTGTCCACCTCGATGACATCGAGCGGTTCCAGCAAGTAGCGAGCCCGCTCGGCAAACTCCCGCGCCCACCGTTCCGCACCACCCGGCCCCAGGGGCGGTGACTCGGCTTCCACCTCATCCAACCGGGCGCCGATCTCGTCGACCTGTTGGGCACGCACGCGCACTCTGGTCCTGTCACCGCTTGCCGATGCCTCAACGGGGGCGGCCTGACCTTTATGGCGACGTAACTGATCGACGATCTCTTTGCCTGCGCTCATTCTGCCGAACCCAGAGTGCGTTTTCGGTGTCCGGAGCCGTCATAGGTGAGCAGTACCTTGCGATCGTCCAGGACCGTTTCCAGATGGACTGGCCTGGTCCAGAGCTTGTACACGTTTTGCAGGGTAGCACGGGCATAGGGCAGATCCAGATCCACGCCGGCGTACCGATGGACGAGGTACAGCTCGCCCCGATTCTCGTAATTCCCGTCCACTACGTAGATATATGGTCGCCCGAGGTTCGTCAAACTGAACAGGAGTCGCTCCTTGATCTTCTTGAATTCGCGGCTTTCGATCACGTACTGCTCCCGATCCTCGTCGTAGCGGTACGCAAACAGGCGATGCCGCTCGCAGAATTCGGGCGTGAGAAACTCGTCGATGAAGGTCACATCGTTGTAGATGCGGCGGACCTCGAAAATCTTTTGCCTGCCCAGGCCAGCACCGGTGTCCCAGTTTTTCTTCCGCTGCCAGTCGTCACACTGTTCGTATTCTGCTCCGAAGCGACCTGTGTTCCAGCGGTACTCGATGTCCCGGAACAGTTCGAGGCCCAGTTTGTACGGATTGATTCTGCCGGGATGCATCGCCACGGTGCCGGCGTGATGGTCGGCATAATCGATCACTTCGGCATCGCGCAGCCCTTTTTGGGTCATGATTGTGGAGTGCCAGTAGGAAGCCCAACCCTCGTTCATGATCTTCGTCTGGGCCTGTGGGGCGAAATAGTACGCTTCCTCCCGAATGATCCGCAGGACGTCCCGTTGCCAGGGGGCGAGCGGTGCGTATTCGAGCAGGAAAAGGAGCAGGTCCTTCTCGGGCTCCGGCGGGATCTTGGCCGGTGTGGTGGCCGGCGCATCTTCGTCCACCGCCGTCTGCTGCGTGTCTTCGTCTTCCACCTTGGGGTTAATGAACGGATCCATGTACGGTTTGCTCGGCAGCTTGGGCCGTGCTCTTTTCGGGCGGTCCTCGTTTTCCTCCTGTTTCCTCCGCCGCTGGATGAACGGGGAGTGGATGTCGATTTGGTCTTCTAGAGAGAGGCACGTATCGATGAACGCTTCCACCCGGTCAACGCCATATCGGTCCATGTAACTGCGGATCCGCACCGCATGGTTCGCCATCTGGTCGACCATTTTGCGGTTGGTCTTCGAGAACCAGATGTTGTTCTTGAAGAAGTCGCAGTGAGCGTAGACATGGGCCATCACGAGGCGCTGGTCGGTGAGGCTGTTCGAGGCCAACAGGTAAGCGTAGCAGGGGTCGTTATTGATGACTAGCTCGTAGATGCGGTGCAGACCGTACGAGTAGCTCTTCGTTAACCGTTCGTACTCCATGCCCCACCGCCAGTGGGGGTAGCGGACCGGGAACCCCATGTACGCGGCGATCTGGTTCATCTCTCGGTAGTCGACGACTTCGAAGATCACTTCGAAGAAGTCGAGGCCGTAGGCGCGAGCGTGCTGTTCAATCTCGCGCTGTGCCTCTCGCAGCTCGGCTGGGAACGGTCGCCGCATTGATCGGAACACAATGCACCCTCCAGGGTTCAGCGGCCCTTGCCTAGGAAGGTCTTCAACGCGTTGTAGATGCCATCGCGGTCCGGAATATCCGCCAGGCTGACGTTTTCTTGGTCACCGATCGCTTCCTGGAGGAAGTGCAGGAATAGGCCACTTCCATACGCACTTTCCACCTGGCCGTAGCAGAAGAGGTTGCAGGCGGGCAGGAGTTCGTCGCGGACGACGCGGACCGCCTCCGAGTTATCCTCGCCCCAGTTATCGCCGTCGGAAAAGTGGAACGCATAGATGTTCCACTCGTCGGGAGGAAAATGCTCGCGAATCACCCGACTGCAGAGGCGGTACGCGGAGGATATCTTGGTACCACCACTTTCACGGATGTGGAAGAAGGTGTGGCGGTCGACCTCGGCCGCCTCCGCATCGTGCACGATGTAGCGGGTCTCGACGCCTTTGTAATGGGCCTTGATCCAGGTATCAATCCAGAACGCCGTGATCCGGACGATTTCCTTCTGTTCATCCATCATGGAACCGGACACGTCCATCATGTAGATGAGGACGGCATTTGCCTCGGGCTGAGGGATAAACTTCCTGGCGCGGTACCGCTTATCCTCCTGGATCGGGACGATTCTCGGGTTCTTCGGGTCGTACTCACCCGAGGTAATGCTGCGTTTCAGCGCTTGCTTGAGCGTTCGCTTCACATGTCGAAGCGATTCGGGACCGACCTGGCGGATGCTCGTATACCTGGGGGAAGCTTGGACGATATTCTTCTTGCCCTTGGGCTCGATGCGGGGCAGTTCCAGTTCTTCGCCGAGCATCTGGGCGAGTTCTTCGAGCTCGATTTCCACTTCGAGCACGTGCTCGCCGGGATCGCTACCCGCTTCACCGGAGCCCCCTTGTCCCGGAGCCGTACCGATCGGGTCGCCCACATCCCCCTCGCCTTGCCCGACACCCCCACTACCCCGTTGGCCGTGCCGAAAGTGTGGGATGTCGATTTGGGGCACGGGGATGGTGACGACGTTCCTACCCTGCCGCCCGATCAGTTCACCGCGACTGAGGTACTTGCGGAGGTTCTGCCGGATCTTGCCCCGAACAATCTCCCGAAACCGGGCGTTGTCCCGTTCGATTCTCTGGATCACCGGAGCCAACTCCGGAGGATATCACTCAGTGTTCTAACGACGCGAGTCACCGCGTGCGAAGATGCTGGCCACGAAGTTGAGTACGTCTGTGGCGCAGACCTCACAATAGCCGTAGTTCCGGATAAGCCGCCCTTTGACGATGTCGATCTTTTCCTGGGTCGATTGATCGACCACGCCCGTCAGCAAGCTGGTCAGCTTGATCGTGTCCTTTTGATCCTCGAACAGTTTCAGCTCCAACGCCTTACGCAACCGCTCGTTCGTGCGGTAGTCGAACTGTTTGCCGTCCAGCGCCAGAGCACCGATGTAGTTCATGATCTCGCGGCGGAAATCGTCCTTGCGGCTTTCCGGAATGTCGATCTTCTCCTCGATCGAACGCATCAACCGCTCGTCCGGCTCCTCGAGCTGGCCGGTGTACTTGTTGCGTACCTTTTCGCGCAGCGTGTACGCGCGAACGTTGTCGATGTAGTTGGCACAGAGCCGAGCGAGTGCTTCTTCATCGGCAGCGATGGCACGCTGCACCTCGTTCTTCACGATGTTCTCGTACTCTTCCTTGACCACTTGGATGAGCTCGCGGTACTCCTTCCGCTGTTCCTCGCTGGTGATCAGGGCATGGTGCTTGAGGCCTTCTTCCAACTCGTTCAGCACCATGAACGGATTGATGCACCGCTCCTCCGGGTGCGCCACAAGTGCGTTGGAGATCTTGTCCTGCACATAACGGGGCGAAATGCCTTTCATGCCCTCCCGTTGGGCCTCCTCGCGAAGCTCCTGGATGGTGTCCTCGGTGAAACCGGGCAACAGCTTACCGTCGTAGAGGCGGAGCTTCTGGAGGCGAGTGATGTCGCCCCGCTTCGGGTCTTCCAGGCGCGTCAGCACGGCCCACATAGCGGCCATCTCCAGGGTGTGCGGCGCGATGTGCTTGCCGCGGACCGTCCGCTCGTTGTAGTACTTCTCGTAAATCTTGATCTCGTCCGAAAGCCGTGTCACGTAGGGGATGTCGATCTTGATCGTCCGGTCCCGGAGCGCCTCCATGAACTCATTGGACTGGAGCTTGCGATACTCCGGTTCGTTCGTGTGCCCAATGATGACCTCGTCGATGTCGGTCTGGGCAAACTTCTTGGGCTTGATCTTGTGCTCCTGCGACGCACCGAGCAAGTCGTAAAGGAACGCCACATCCAGCTTCAGTACCTCGACGAACTCGATCAGTCCGCGGTTGGCGACATTGAACTCCCCGTCGAAGTTGAACGCACGGGGGTCAGAATCGGAGCCGTACTCGGCGATCTTGCGGTAGTTGATGTCGCCGGTGAGCTCGGTCGAATCCTGGTTTTTCTCGTCCTTGGGCTGGAAGGTTCCAATTCCGACTCGGTCCTGTTCAGACAGGATCAGGCGGAACACGCGTACGGTGGAGACCACCTTGAGCCAATCGCCATGGTTTTCCTTCATTCGCTCGGCGAACATGCGGCGGCAATACGGGCATAGGTCGCCTTCGATGACGACCTTGAAATCATCCGGGCCCTTCCCCTCGTTAAGCCACGCCTCGACCGCCCCGCGCATGTCGTGGGGCACCAGGTGGAGCGGCTCTTCATGCATTGGGCAGGGGGCCAGTTCCCGCCCTTCCTCGGCATTGAGCCAGCCAAAGGTGTAGAGCGCACCGGCGTCCGTACGGCTATAGCGTTCCAGTCCTTTCTTCAAAAGACGCACGATCGTGCTCTTCGAGCTCCCGACCGGTCCATGCAACAGCAGCACACGTCGCTCAGGACCGTAGCGGAGCGCGGCCGCCTTAAGCACGTTCATGAATTCCATGAGCGGCCGTTCGAGCCCAAAGATGGCGTCGGCACCATCGTTGTCTGGGTCGTCGAAGAAACGGTATCGGATCAGCTTCTGCTTGCCGACTTTAATCTCTTCGACCCCGTAGGACAGAATCATGTCGTAGAGTCGCTGAAATGCTGTCCGGGTCACCTCCGGTCGGCGTTTCACGATCTCGAGATACTCCTCGAAGGTCCCCTCCCAGTACTCCGACTCGTGCGCTCGTCGCTGCTGCTCAGCAATGTGGCTCAGAAAGCTGTGCAAATCGCTCGTAAACGTCATCTAAGCTGCCTCCCGCCAGGAAGCACGCGGCGCGGTGTGCTAAGGGGCGTTGTCGCGTTCGCGTGACTTCCAGTGTGCTCTCTAACGTGACAAACCAGGAAAAGACCTCGTCTGCATGGGGATCGACACGGGACGAAGCGGTGGGAGAGTAACCGATACAGGCCACGCCCAGAGTCGAGGGCGCTTGCCCTTGAGGCACCATCCAGCAGGCGCCAGCAATAGTGCCCCCGACAGCACGGGTTGCCTGGCAGGCCCACCCCCGAAAACTACGGTTTGCACTGACCATGCCAGTCGGCCCGCTCTCAGTCGGGCCCGTTGTGTGGCGCGTAGACGCCCACACCAATGGTGATCGCTCCAGTTACGAAGCCCAGCCCGTGGAGCGATAGGTCGCGACGCAAACCGGATAATACGCCAACTCAGCACCGGTTGCGTGCATTCTGGGAGGACATGGCTGACATGCAGCCCACCAGAGACCGACGCAAGAAGCTGCCACCCATGATGCGCTCGTTCCTGCCCGCGACTTGGTTCACCACGGGGTTGATTTCCTGGCAAGCAGCACCATCCTGACGCCGGAGTCGCATCCAGTTGCGCCGGTGGAGGCGACCGTCATGCCGAGCGGCCATGCCTCCCATACCAATCGCCATTTTCATTCTGTGCGGATGACCCCTAGGCGTCAAGCTCACCTTCCTACCCGCCCATGGTTCGCATGGTTCGCCGTTCCAGGAGTGCAAGACGCCAGGAAGTTGTGACAGTAGCGACCGGCATGCCCAGCCGCCGAGAGCCGCCCGCTGTGCCGGAGCCGTGGTTGCTTACCGACGCGCGCGCCGCTAAATTCGAAGGTTCTGACGGTTCCGGACGATCCCAGCCGAGGCAGTCCCACCATGAATCATCAGACGAACCAAAAGGTGCTCATCATGGCGACCCCCCTCTACCACAAGGAGGGGGACTACAGCAAGATCCTTCGCGACGCCGGGCTCGAACCGGTCTTTCCCCCGGAATGCAAGCCCGGGGTGAGCGAGGAAGAGCTGGCTACGTGGCTGAGCGATCGGTCGATCGTCGCGGTCCTCGCCGGCGGCGAGCCCTATACCAGACGGGTGATCGAGGCCGCCCCTGGTTTGCGGATCATCTCCCGCGCCGGCGTGGGGACCGACTCCGTGGACATCCAGGCGGCCACAGAGCGGGGAGTCTTCGTCACCATCACCCCAGGTGCAAACCACGAAGCAGTGGCCGAGCATACGTTCGCCTTGCTGTTAAGCCTGAGCCGACAGATTCTCAAACGCGACCACGAGGTGCGACGAGGAATATGGAACCGCAACCCCTTGCTTCCCTTGCGCGGCAAAACCCTGGGCGTGGTGGGCATGGGACGGATCGGCCGAGCCGTCATCCAGCGCGCACACGCCTTCGGCATGCGAATCCTGGTTACCGAAGAGTACCCGGACCCTGAATTCCTGGAACGATTCGAGGCCGAATTGGTCAGCCTCGAGGAACTGCTTGCGCGGAGCGATTACGTCACGCTGCACGTGCCTCTCACCGAACGGACCCGCCACATGATCAACCGCCGTACCATCGCTCTCATGAAACAGGGAGCCATCTTGGTCAATACCGCACGCGGTGGATTGGTTTGTGAGTCGGACCTGATTGAGGCGTTGCGGTCCGGGCAACTGGGCGGAGCCGGACTCGACGTGTTCGAGCAGGAGCCGCTACCTACCGACAGCCCGCTTGCGCAGATGGAGAACGTGGTCCTGGCCCCTCACGTGGCCGGCATAGACGAGCGCTCCATGTACGAGATGGCCGTCGGGGCCGCTCGGAACATCGTGAATGTCTTGCACATGAATCTCGACCCTGAAGTAATCGTCAACAAGGAGCTGCTTCCCGCGATCTAAACCTGCAGTATAGTCCCGCAAAGACAGGCTCACACAAGCCCCCAACAAAGGCAGACTGGACCAATGGCAGCAAGCACAGAGCCTCGCCCCGAACAGACCACCGCTGAGGTCACCTGGTACAACTGGGCCGTTCTTGCCCTGGCGTCCGCCGGCTGGATCTTCGACGTGTTCGAAGGCCAGTTGTTCAACATCACCCGCGGCCAGATGCTGCCCGAGCTGCTCGGAGTTCCGCCCGACAGTGCGCAAGTAAAGCTCTACGGCGACGCCCTGCTCGGCGTTTTCTTGGTAGGAGGTACAATCGGGGGGCTGTTATTCGGCTCACTGGCCGATCGCATCGGACGCCGGCCCACTCTCGTGATCACCATCCTGATGTATTCCCTCTTCTCCGGACTCACCGCATTCGTCACCCACTGGACGCACGTTGCTGTGCTTCGATTCCTGGTCGCCATGGGGGTCGGAGGCGAATGGGCGGTGGCCGCCTCCCTGGTGGCCGAAGTCTTTCCCACCAGGAACCGTGCGATCGCAGGGGGAATATTCCACGCCAGTAGCGTTTTCGGCACGATGGGCGCCGGCCTGGTCGCGTTGCTCACGGGTAGCAAATGGAGGCTAGCCTACCTAATCGGGGTCGCTCCAGCCCTGCTCACGCTGTTCGTCCGTTGGATCGTCCGGGAGTCCGACGTGTGGGTGAAGGCAACGGCCCAAGAACGGAAGGGGGGAGACCTACGCGAGCTACTCGGTGTCGCGCCCTGGAACGTGCGTGCGATTGCATGCATGCTGCTCGCGGCCGTGGGACTGGCTACCTTTTGGTCCATCACCGTGGCCGGACAGGACCTGGCTCGGGAAGCGTTGTTACGGGAGGGACGTTCACCTGAGCAGGCGGCCGAGTCAGCCAAGGTCGCCTATAGCTGGATTCAAACCCTTGGTGGCGGGTTGGGCCTGTTACTGTTCGCCCCCCTGGCAAATCGAATCGGGCGTAAAGCTGCGTTCATCTTCTACCACGTTGCTGCTGTGGCTTCGGTCTACGCTGTTTGCCTGCTTCCTCGTACCTACCACGAACTGCTCTGGTTGCTGCCTATCTTCGGCTTCCTCACCCTGGGTATGCATGCGGGCTACGCGATCTACTTCCCCGAGCTCTTCCCCACCCGCCTCCGCGCCACCGGGACCAGCTTCGGGTTCAACGTGGGCCGCCTCGCTGCCGCACCCATGCTCTGGCTATCCGGATACCTCAAAAGCAAGTACGGCCTGGAAACCACCCTCTTGCTCCTGTCCAACCTCTATCTCGTGGGCCTGCTCCTCCTTCTTCCCCTACCCGAAACGCGGGGCCGCGAATTGATCGACTAACGGGCGGCAACCTCTGCCTCTGGCACCGGTCACGCCTCTGCCTCGGGACGCTATCCCGCCGGCGAACCAGGAGCAGCGGACGGGCGTCGGAGAAGGACGCGCCCCACCCTGGCGCCGGGGCGGCGGGCCGGTGTCCGGCCTCCGTCGAGCTAAGCCGTGCGAGCTCTCGCTCAGGTCCGCCGCCGACTGTCCACAATCCAGCGCAGCAGCAGCGTGCACTTCCCAAGGTGATAGCTCTCGTGCTCGTGGATGTGCCCGATCGCCCAACCAATCGTCATGCCCCCTCGGGGAGCCGTTTGCTCCAGATCCTCCAGCGAAAGATTCTCCAGGTACCTTCGATACACGGGGCGGACTGCCCGGTGGTAGGCTGCGATCTCGTCTACATCCGAATACCGCCCATCGTCCACCGCGTTGCGCCGCATGGTGGGATGCTCGGCCCGCAACGGCTCGCCCAACCCAAACAGGACGTGCAAGTAGTAGTCGAGCATCTCGGCCAAATGCTGCAGGTTCCAACCGATCGAGTTGATTCGCGGGGAAGGCTTCCAGCAGACCTCCTCCGGCGTTAACCCCCTCCGCACTACCTGGATCACCGCCCAGAACCGCTCATCAAGCATCGCCCAGTTCTCTACCCAGGGCCGAATCGTGCGTTCCATGGTGACCACTCCACGTTCCCGACGAACTGGCCCGTGCCCTCGCTTCGCCGGACTCCCACCCACCTGCAACAGCCCGCCAAAATCGCCCGGCCGCAACCGAGAACCCTCGCGACCGCCGATGACATCTCGGCGGCAAAATACGTGGTCCACGGCCAGTGCCCCCCAGCGGACCACGCTGGCGGGCGGCCTCGAACTAGTCGCAGTGCAGCTTGCGGAGCCGGGGGGATAGGCGCAGCATCCAGTGGATCCGTTCGAACTCGTTCAGCCACTCCTGAGTAACAAGCCGCAGCAGAGTATCCTCATCGACAAGAGGCTGCGAGACCGCCAGACCAAGCTGTCGTTCGACCAGGTACCGGTACCGGCTCAGACTGCGATCTCCGTATCTCCCCGCTTCGTAGCCGTCTTCGCTCAAGAAAACCACAACCGGGATCCGATGTCCGCCATTGACCTTGAGGTAGTCGCGGAGCTCCGGTTCGGCGTCGCGCTCGATGAAGGCGAGCCGGATCCGTTCCGTTTCCTCCGCAAAGCGGGCAAAAATGGGACACTGAGCGGCACAGTCGCCACACCACGCGCTCGCCAGACACAGCGCGTAGACGTCACGCTGGAATGAGTGGAGCACCTGACGCTGGCCATCCGTCAGAAGCACACGCTCGTAGACAGCCTGCCAAGCACGCCTGTCTGCATCGGTACCGTACTCTTCCAGGAAATGTTCGTAAGTAAGCCCCCGTCCGAAGTAGTGCATCCACTGCTCGGGTGACCATGCTCCCATTGGATCCCACCTCGCTCACGATCCGCTCACGCTGCTGCCCCGATTGCCTGCCGGTCGACCGCTGATCCAATCGGACGGAGTGCTAACCACTCACCGCGCCGGAGCGGCGCATCCGCCCATCACGGCCCATCTATTCGCCCAGTATAGCGGGCGCTCCCCTGATGCTGGCGCAGGGGGTGACGGACGCGTACCGGGCAACGGGAGCCCTTGCCGTCGGGAAGGCGCCCTACCGGGCAAAAGCACGGCGGATGCCTGCCGCTGCGCCGTGGCCCGAGGCCGCTTCGCCGCGATCCTCATCACGATCAGCGGGACAAGGTAACCTATGGCGGCAAAAGGAGGCGGTCACTACCGGAGAGGCCCCAATGCGTCCGACGGCTCAGCAACCGAACGGCGGGCGCGATGCCGCTGGGGTACGATCAGTCGGCGAAGGCAAACCGAATGATGGACCAGAGCGCAGGGAAGGCGTCTTTCCAGGAAATCTTTTTGCCCTCGCTGTAATCGCGGCCCGAGTAGCTGATCGGCAGCTCGTAAACCCGTAGTCCGCGACGGGCGACCTTTGCG
>JALSID010000040.1 GCA_026981825.1 Planctomycetota bacterium | reverse complement strand
TATCCCCTTGGCAGGGCCACTGTCCGTAGGCTTCCGCGTAGGCGTGCATGGCAACGCCAATCTGGCGCAGGTTGCTCATACACGCGGCACGCCGGGCAGCCTCCCGCGCAAGCTGCACCCCAGGCAGCAACAGCCCCATCAGCACCGTCACCACCCCAATGACCACAAGCAATTCGACTAGGGTTATGCCGTACCGTCGCCCGTCCGCCATCGCGAACCTCCCAACCGCCACACGGCCCAGCCTACCAGCAAGCCAAGACCGGCGCCCCAGAGAACCGTCCCCAGCCAGGGGCGCACTTCATCCACCCAGTGCCTTGGCAGGATGAGCCACACCTCCTGACCCGCCCAGCGCCGCCGCAGGATATCGGCAGGGATCACCGCTAGAAGTCCCTGCGAGTCCGCCACCTGGACGTACCGGTCGGCGATCGGCCGCAAAAACAGGTAGTGGCCCACGGGGGCCGCGGGATCGCAAACCAGCGCGATCGCTGGCGCCGGCGGCGGCCAGTAGTCTGCGCTCATCGGAACCACCTTCACCCCTACACCTAGCTCCTCTAGCCACCGGAGCACCTCGTCCGGGCTGGCGCTCTGCTGGCGAGCCCGCGGATCTTCACGGAACGCGGACCATGGGTAGCCTCCCTTGACGGCGTTGACCCATAGATACACCGCCACGACATGGCACGGGTAGACATCCGGCTCCGTGCTTCTCAGGCGCGGACCCTCGCCGGGGTCAGCGGCGAGCAGACCGCCAACCACCGCGACCAACTCGACTCGGACGAACCTCGCGATCATACCGGCGCACCTATCCGCTCACCGTCTTTGGACCACAACCTGGATGCTGACCCGACGTCGCCCCGGATGAGTGGTGGCCAAGTCAAGGAGGAATCGGCCAGATACTCCCGGACGCGCATGTACACGGACGAAGTGGGTCCGCCTCTCGCCGGGCTCGATCCCCACGTCGAGCGCCCCCTCCGATCCGTCGTGGGCAAGATGGAGCTCAAACGGCCGGCCATCATGGGAGGCGACCACGAGTGTTTTCGACCGGTTGCTCCCCAAGATCAGAAGCACCGAGGGACTGGCGCTAACTACCGGCACCGTCCGCCAGCCGACCCACCGGGCTAGTTCCAGCCCGTCTGACCACGCCAGCCGGAGCGTGGCCGCACCCTGTGCGGCCCGGCCAGCGGGCCGCAGTTCCAAATCGACCTCCCAGCGCCGGCACCAGAGCTCGTCGGTGACTGCCACTGGATCCCGAGCGGTGATGGCGAGGAGTTTGAACGGCTCGGTGACTTTCGCTTTCAGGCCCACGTCGAGCGCGCTCGGACTCACACCATATCGCTCGCATGTCACGGTACCTTGAGCCGGTTTCCCACCCACGGATACGAGAGCGTCGGGGGCGCGCACGAGAGCCCTCGGGTAGCCCCGGGCCCTCACGCGCAAATGCCACTGCACCCCCTGGCCACCGACGCCGGTCACCTCGACGGGCAGGTCAATGTTCGTTCCTGGCCCCACCAGCACGCGTACTTCTACCTCAGCATCCGAACTCGCCTCAATGAATTTCGGTGCCCTCACCTTGACGCAGCATGGCAAGCGGGAGTTGCAGACCAGGCGTAGCCGGTGGTGGAACGGATTCCGAAGTCGGATGCGACGAGTCAGTTCTGTGGGCGCCTCGACGAGCTGGCTACCGAAGTCAAGCAGAACGTCGTGTTCGAACCGCTCGACCCCGGAAGGCGTCCCTTCTCCCCTCTTCCCGACCCAGTGCTGGGGGCTCAAGGCGACGCCGCGCACCCACATCGCGAGCCCCGCTCCAGCAAGGCTGCTTATCAGCAGCACACCAGCAACCGGTACGCCGTACCGACTCATCTTCCCCCTGTTGCCTCCAGACCGTTGGCCGCCGACCTCTGACTTGCGCCATCTTCAGTTTACCATGTGTGTGTGTGTGTGTGTCAAGACCTTCCGCACATGGGTTGGTCGTAGCCGGCGGTCCGAACGAGCTGCACGGAAGACCGGCCGAACGCACCTCGCGTCCGGCGTCCCGCGTGGTGCCGCACATCGAGCAGTTTTCGCTGCTGTAGACCCGTCCCGCCCCTGGACCACGAAATCGGCAAACTCACCGGTTCCTGGTGCTGCCACCCCACGATGGCGGGGACGTCGGCCAGAGTTCCGGACCGACGGTCTTTCGGCAGGGCCGAGGGTTTCGTCCCCTCCGCGTCGCGAACTCTCTCCCTTACCTGCCGGTCTGAGCTACCCAATCGGCCGGCGAAGACACCCTGCTGCGCGGCGGAAAGGCGAACTGGAGCCGGACGTTTCGGCCGAGAGAGGGGCCGGCGGCGGGTCGTCCAGAAACCGCCTATTGCCCGGTCACAGGACAGGCGGCTCGTGATCGACGGCCCAGAACGCCGGCTGCGCGGCCCCGCAACCGAGCAAGGTCGCCTCAAAGCAAACCATGCTTCTTGAGCTTGCTCACGAACGTGCTACGGGGGATCCCCAACCGCCGAGCTGCCTCCGATTTGTTCCCCTTCGCCTGTACCAGAGCGTCGATCAACTGCTGCCGCTCGACTTCCGTAATCACGGCCCGGAACCCGTTCCCGGATGTGCGAGAGGTGGTACGAGCACGGATACGCGTCGCCGAAGGCTTAATGCGGCCGTCGCTCGCCGGATGAGCCGTCCCCCCCTCGCTCTCGGAAAGCGCCGCGCGCACCAACTCGCGGGGCAGATCGGTCACCCGAATGGTGCTATCCTCGCACATCACAACGGCGCGCTCGATCACGTTCTCGAGCTCACGAATGTTGCCCGGCCACGAATAGGACTTCAATAAGACGAGGGCCTCGTCATCGATATCCCGGATGTCCTTGCCCGCCGCGGGGGCATACTTCCGGATGAAGTGCTCCACAAGCTCCGGAATGTCCTCAACCCGCTCGCGAAGGGGCGGCGTGTAGATCGTGATGACGTTCAACCGGTAAAAGAGGTCCTCGCGGAACTTGCCCTGCTGGATCAACCGTTCCAGGTCCTGGTTCGTGGCGGCCACGATGCGAACATCCACCTGGACCGTCTCCGATGACCCAACCGGTTCAAAGGCCATCTCCTGGAGCACACGGAGGAGCTTGGTTTGGACTTCCAGGCTGATGTCCCCGATTTCGTCCAGGAAGAGGGTCCCGCCGTCGGCGAGCTGGAAGCGTCCCGGTTTGTCGCGGTAGGCCCCCGTGAACGCCCCCTTCACGTGGCCGAACAGCTCGCTCTCCAGAAGCCCAGGCGACAGAGCGGCACAGTGTACGGCCACAAACGGCTTGTCTGCTCGGCCACTCAATTCATGGATCGCCCGGGCCAGAAGTTCCTTTCCCGTCCCACTCTCGCCCCGGATCAGAACGGCCGCATCCACGGCCGCGACCTTGCGGACCATGTCCAGCATGTGCTGGACCGCCGGACTGGAACCGCGAATCTCGGCCAGCACACGCTCCCGAGATGCCACGCGCCGGGCACTGGCAGGCCTGGCGGTTAACTGGCTCTGCAGCACAATGATCCGCCGCTGCTGCTCGGCGATCTGCTCTACCTTCTCCCGCAACTCCTCCGACAACCGGTTGATCTGGCGACGCCGGTGCGCCCCTTCGAAGGCAAGAGCGGTGACCTGCGCCAGAGCGGAGAGGAACGCCGCTTCCTCCTGGCGATAGGGAACGCCGAGCTGCTTGCTGCCCAACAAGAGCAACCCGGTCACACGCTCTTCTACAGCGATCGTCAGGGCAAGGCGTGCACCGAGAGCGTCCATTTCGCGGCGGACCGGATCGGAAAGATCCTTTTGCCAGTCAAGAACCACCGGATGTTTGATCGCTGCCTGCACCACAGGATGCGTCACGGACAGTTCCCGGACCTTGGGCGGTACCCCCAGGGAGGCGGCCAGACGAAGCGTTCCAGCTCCCGCGCTGTCGTCAGGATCATCTCCCACGTAAACAGCCCCCCTTTTCACGCCCAGCAGATCGGCCGTCGCTTCGAGCATCCGTTGCGCCACCCGCCGCTCATCGGTAATGCTGCGGATCGCCTCCCCCATCTTGCGCACCGCGCGATCAAGCTGCCCCTTGTCCCGCCAGAAGCGATGCTCCAGCGCGATGCGGAGCCGATCCAGCCCCCATCCCACTACGGCCAAAATCAGAACCACCGCCAGGATCAGCGCAAACGACTGGAACGTCAGCCGGCTCCGCGGCAACTGGCTCCCCCACCACAGGCTGCCCAACATCAGGATCGTGTAGTACAGGATCGCGACCGCCGTGGAGACCCCCACGTAAACCACACTGCGGTTAATGATCTCGCCCACCTGCATGAGCCGGTACTTGGTGATGGCCACGGCGAATGCCAGGGTGAAGCAGATCGAAGCCAGGAACATCGGGGGGGTCGCGCCACCCAGGGCAAAGGCCACCGGATCACGAACGGCAAGATACAGCGTGTAGATCACCGGCAGAGTGGCCAAACCGGCGCCGAACAGAATCCACTTGACCTGGTTCCGCTCCACGTCACTGCGGCTGGTCGAAAAACTGTGCACCAACGCGGCCAGGCACCCGGCAAACCAAAGGGTTGCCACCGCGACGTACGCAGCCGCCGCCTGTTTGATGATGGCCAGAAGCTGTTCGATCTCCGCCACCACCTCCGGCTCCGGCTCATGGCCCCTGTAAAGCCACGAAACGCGCGCCATCAGCAGAAGCATCGCCAGCGTGCATAGCGCAGGAACCCCCCGCACAAACAGCAACGTCAGCTTCGGGTACCGGACGAAGAACTCCTTCGGACGTGGGAAGGTCAGGTAAAAGTGAAGGCTCGCCGCCGGCAAGAGCATCGCGAACGCCACGAAGGGAAATAAGAGGAAGGGATGCCCGATCAACGTCCACCAATGGAACCCGCCCACGAAGCTGCCCACCGTCAGAGTGCACACCTCGAAGAAGAGCGCGGCCGACCGATCGTTGGGGCGGCGCCACAAGACGATCGCGCCTACCCCCAAGATGGCCAGGTTCAACACCAGCCACAACACCGAGACGGCCACATGATTCAGCGGAACCTTGCCGACACTGGCCCACACCCAAAGCCGCTCACGCGTTCCCGCAATCTCCCGCTCCACCTGAACCCGAACGAACCGCTTCCCACCAATCTCCACATCCATCGGCACCGGCCGCCCCGCCCGCTCAAAACTCTCCTCCAACTCGTGAAGCATCGCCGCAATCGACGGCGACTCGGCCGCCCGTGTCTCCGGCGCGCGATATTTGCACGCCTCCACCGCCGGCTGCACGTCCAAGTAGCTGTTCACCGGCTGCGGCCCAATCTGCAGCACCACGTCGTTCGGCTCCGGCGCCTGCTCCAGCGGCTCCGGCATCGTCACCAACCGGATCTCACGGCTGAAAAAACACCGAAAGCCGATGTCCCAACTCAACGTCACGTGGGCCAACACGGCCACAGAAAAGACAAGGACCGCACCGGCCAAGGCCAACAAGACGATGTGCCGCAACGTACGATGGTAGCGCAACCACATGTCCCTTCCCGCCTGTCGAAATTTCGGCGCCGAGCTCTTGCACATCATGTTAACGAATCGTCGGCGCCGAGGGCAAGGCGCTCGTGCGAGATCGCCGGATTTCTGGTCGGAAAAGGCGTAAATTCCGCCGCTCGAAGCCGACCTGCAGTCACGGCACGAGATGTGCATGCAACTAACGTGTTGCGAATCAAGTCGACATGCGATTGACCATTTCTGTGGAATCGCATCGACTAGAGGCTAGAACCGGTGGGGCGAAAGGAGAACTGCCCAAGGAGGAAGGGTTGTGCGAATCTCCGAACGGTGGCGCCGGCGAGTGGGGAACCGACTGACGGAGGTGACGAGCCGAAGCGGCTTCCTGGCGATCGGACGTGACTTTCGAACGTACTGGGAGTTCGGTCAGGGCGAGCCCGTGGTGCTCGTGCCTGGGCTGGCAGGCGGTGTTGCGTTGGTCGCCCAACTGGCCCGGTTCCTCGGGGATCACTACCGGGTGCTCTGTCTGGAACCGTGCGACGAAGGCGCCGCCTTCCTGG
>JALSID010000039.1 GCA_026981825.1 Planctomycetota bacterium | reverse complement strand
CTGCCGGGCAAGATGCTCAGGATCGTCGCTGGCCTCCCGCTCGTGGTGCGCGTTTATCGCGCGGTTGCCCCCTGTCGGCTTCTGCACGATCTCGTCGTCGCGACAGACAACAACGAGATCCTGGCCACCTGTCGAGCGCACGGAGTCCCCTGCGTGCTCACGGACCCGTCTCACCCGTCGGGAACCGATCGCGTCTGGGAGGTCGCGCAACGACGACCAGGTGACATCTATGTGAACATCCAGGGGGACGAGCCCCTCGTGACGCCGGAGCACGTGGAAGAGCTCATCCGTCCCTTACTCTCCGACTCAACCGTGGGCGTAGCCACTCTCGCCATCCCTATCGACCGAGACACGGCCCACGATCCCAACCTGGTGAAAGTCGTCTTCGACGCGCGCGGACGTGCGATCTACTTCTCGCGGTTCCCCATCCCCTACTGCCGGGACCCGGAGGGAGGCGACACCTGTTTCAAGCACCTCGGCTTCTACGCGTACCGGCGGGGCGCGCTGGAGCTGTTTCACGAACTGCCCCCCGGGGCGCTCGAAGAAACGGAGCGGCTCGAACAACTCCGGCTCCTGGAACACGGGATCCCCATCCATGTCGGCCTTGCCCCCTCTGATACCATTGGCGTCGATACCGAGGAAGATCTGAGACGGGTCGAGGAGTTCCTGAACCGGAACGCTCCTGACAAAGCGGCGTGACCAGTCGGTGGTCGGAGCGCTGGAGAGAAAACAGCCGAGGAACGCCACGATTCAGGCCCGGCGGGAGCCGAAGGCCACCGATAAGGCGTGGAAGGAGAGAAAGGACCGTCACCGGAACCGCCCAAGGCACGATAGCACCTCCGCCGGGAAAAGCGCCGGCTCTATCCACACCACCCATGGAAGGACATGACAGAGGCCTCGCACAACTGGTCCGGAAAAGAGCAAGCACGGAGCGACTGGGGGTGTTGATCGTTAAGCCCAGCTCCTTGGGCGACATCGTACAGTCGTTCCCCGTCCTCGCCCAGCTCCGCGCTGCCTTTCCTGATGCGCAGATCGGCTGGGTGGCCCGCGACCGCTATGCCCCCTTCCTGGCGCGCCACCCCCAGGTGGACGTCGTATTCTCGTTTGAACGCAAAGCTCGCGGCTTGCGGCTGGTCTGGAACCAGTGGGACCTGGCCCGCCGCATGCGTGGCTTTTGCGCCCACGTTGCGATCGATTTGCAGGGGCTGGCCCGAAGCGCATGGTTCACCTATGTGTCTGGGGCGCCGATCCGGGTGGGGATGTCGGACTGCCGGGAAGGGGCGCGCCTCGCTTATACGCACACGGTCCCGATTCCCCGTCGGCTCCAACATGCGGTGGACCGGTACCAGGCGGTGGCCCAGGCCATCCTGGGCGCCGCGGCCGACAGCCCGGTAGAGCGCGTACGCCTGCCGGAGGACGAAGCGGCGGCACGCTGGGCGGAAACCACGGTGGCCCAGGCCGGGAACCCCCCCCTGGCGGTGGCCCCCGGTGCGCGCTGGGTGACCAAGCGGTGGCCGGTGGTCAAGTTCGCTCACGCAGCCGAACAGATCGCGCTCCGAACCGGCTTGCCGGTCGTCGTGCTCGGATCGACCGCCGAGATCCGCCTCGGCGACGAACTCACCCGTCTACTTGCGCCGCGGATCCCTTGCATTAATCTGTGTGGCCGGACCGATCTCCTCCAGCTCACCGAATTGCTCCGCCGTTGCCGCCTGCTCCTTGGAAATGACTCGGGCACCGCCCATCTGGCAGCGGCCGTGGGTTGCCCTGTCGTCGCAGTTTTCACCTGCACGTCACCGCGGCGCGCTGCTCCACGAGGACAACTGGTTCGAGTGGTCCAGACAAGCCTGCGCTGCCGTGGCAGCTATCTGAAACACTGTCCCCACCTTTCCTGCCACGCGGAGCTGTCCGCGGAGCCCGTCGTGCTGGCCGCGCTGGAGCTGCTTGCCGCACGGCCGGCAGCACCCGTCGCAGCCTGACGCCCACCGCCAGAAACCGCAGGCCGGTTGCGTCGGCCAGGAATGCCGGCTACAGCGGCCACGGACCTGGTGTCGTCCGGAACCACTACAGGCGAATCCCGTACAACGAACGATACCCATGGCCGGTGGCAGGGAACAGACAGATCGGCGACTAAGGCTTGTTCGCCGCCAACGGATTGTGCTATAGTAGGAGCTACCTGTAGTGGTGCGGATCATCGAACGGGTAGCGGAAGCATTCCAGGGGGGTAGGATGGGTCTGGTTTCGGATCTCCAGGAGCCTGCCTTTCTTTCTGAGCGCGGCCCTGAGCCTCGCAACCGCGAGTTCAGCGTGCAGGACCGTCGCCCGCCCCGAACGTACTACGTTCGGAAGGAAACCTGCCTGTGCATCGCCACATGCGGCGTCGAATTGACTGGTGGTGTGATCATGTGGCTCCTTCAGGAGGAAGAACGGCCCCGACGCACAGGTTTGCCCTCGGCGGAATCCCGGGACGAGGCCTGATTGGACGCAGTCCGTGTGGCCCTTTCCCGGTGAGACGTACCGAGTTCGCGGGCGGGTGAGCTGTGCGCACACCGACACACGTCATCGCAAGGCGCATGCTCAGCCCATCGGGGCGGACGTCCGCCTGTCCCCCGGCCAGTAGAATAGCGGAGCTCCGCGCCGGAGCGTAGGGCAACGGCTTGGGGATGGACACGGGCGCCCCAATTGGGGAAAGTACGGAACCGGGCAACGGACGAATGGCGCAGTTGACAGGGCTGGCGGCTGTTCTCTTTCTGGCCGCATGCATCTCCTCCCTCTTTGGCCAGGGGGGTGGCGTGCTGTATGCCCCTGTGCAACTGTGGCTGGGCGTCCCCCCGCATCTGGCAGCCGCCCAGAGTCTGTTGCTTGTGCTCGTTACGTCCGTTTCCTCCACACTCGTGTACCACAGCAGAGAGGAAACCGACTGGCTTCTGTGCGTCATCCTGGAGATTCCCACCGGGCTGGGGGCGTCGATGGGGGGGTATCTGAGTTCGCGACTCCCCCAACACGTGCTCGGCTGGATGCTATGTTTTCTCTTGGTGCTTGCGGCTATTGCGGTCCGCGTCCTGTACAGACGCGCGGCGCAGAACACCGTGCCGATACGTCCGCGCAGATTCGGTGTGTTGATTCGCCGATTCGGGGGGAAAGAATACGCGCTCAACCTCTGGCTGATCTCGCCTGTGATGTTCGCCGTCGGGCTGCTCACCAGTGCGGTCGGCTTGGGCGGCGGCATTCTCAAGCTTCCCGCCATGGTGCTCCTGTTCGGGATCCCCTGGCGGATTGCTGTGGGATCAAGCGCGTTCATGGTTGGCGTCACGGCGTTTGCCGGTCTGGCGGGCCACATATACGTCGGCCACCTCATCTGGACCCCGCGGCTCTTGTTGTACGCACTGGCGGTCTTCACCGGGGCACAGGTCGGAAGCCGGGTCTCCCACATCGTCAACCAAACTTCCCTGCAGACCGCGCTGAGCTGGTTCCTGCTCATTACAGCGGCGGTGACCTTTGTGCGAGTAACCTATTTCCTGCCACCCCCCGCTTGATCACTGCCACACGTTCACTTCGGGACCACTCGCGGGCAAGCTTCACCAGGTTGCAGGAGTGGGCGTTGCTGGCCGAGCAGGCAGGGGAGCTCGTATCCCATGGAAAGACGCCGCTGCTGGACATGGTACCTCGTCCGATTCACGAGCGCACCTCCCGGGATGTAGACGGCGGCGAAGAAAGGAGCGTGTTGCTGGAAGTCCCCCACGTGATAGGTGGGAAGGGGAACGTCTGAACGAGGTAAGCTTCGGGCTCGCGTGCGAGGCCGTACCCTCAGCTCACCGTTTTTCCTAAGAGCGCTTCTTCTGCACCGGATAGACGCCCGCGCCCTTCCCCTCCGCCTTCTCAGGTGCAGCCGGAACCCGAAACGGCAAGGGGGTAGGGACCGCGGTGGGGCGGAACAGGTCCAGAGTTCTCACCGTCGGCTCCCGGAGGGAACGCGTTGCTTGGCCTCAACCCCACCGACCGGTCCTCTCATGAGCGTGCGGAACAGATCGATGGCCGGCCCGCTAACGTCAGCCAACGGCAGAGCCCGAACCCGCGGCTGATCGAGCGTTCCGGACACATAGAAGCGAATCAGGCGGTGCTGGACGTTGTCGGCCAAGCGGCGGACAATGCCGACCAGTGGCATTTCGGCGGGAATAAGCGTCTCGGCATTTCCGATGATTTCGAGCTCTACCGTTCCATCGGGCCAGATCCGGCCGCGACGGACATAGATTTGCGCCGCCGCCCCACTCAGAGCGAATCCATCTACGATCATGACCCCTTTCTCAATCGCTATGCGCCCCCTACCGTCATGGAAGACACCAGGGCGTGCAACCCCTGGCAAGAGAAACTCCGCGAGCGCGTCGAACAGGGGTAACCGCCAGAGGTCCGCATCTCTCAACCGGGTAATGTATACGACCCCGTCAATTGTGTGCCATCCCCCCACGGTGCCACGCAGCTCGAGAGAACCGGTAATTCTGCCTGCAACGGGGTCGCGAGTTCCGGTGAGGTAGAAGAGCAGGTACGGAAGACTGATGTCACGGAAGGAAAGACTCACTTCAAACCGTGGCACAGCCTCTGGCGTGAACGTCAGCGTGCCGTCGGCGCTTCCGTCCCCGACACGAATGTTGGTGAACACGACGTCGTAACCAGCGCCATCAAAGTAGAGCGTGCCGTCCGCTTCCCGCACGGGCAGCTTACCGAGGCGACCATCGACTAACTGGAACGAACCGTGGCCACGGATCATGCGTTGTCCGGAAAGGGTATCGATCCAGATCTGCCCGGTGCCGTGCACTATCCCCGATAGGCTGCTCACCACCTGTCTTCCGTCTCGGGTACCAAGATCGGGCAGCCGCGTGCCAATCAGCCGCACATCGATTTCGGTCCGCGCGGCTCGACGTAACTTACGCCTCATGTCCCCCCGGACTTCCCCGCCCCACGCAGCAGCGCGGAAGTCACTGATGTGCAGCTCATCCCCAACCAACCTGACCTCCGCCTGAGCAGGACCGGTGCGAGGAAACCGCAGGAAGCGCAGGCCATTGGAAGCGGCTGTTCCCGTGAGCGTGAGCTTGTTAGCTTCTGTGTCGTAGGTCCCGGCCAGGGCAGCTCTGGCCAGACCGCGGCACGCAGGTTCCCCTCCGTCGGATGCTGTCAGCGCAGCGAGATTGACCGCTTTCAGGTTCATGGTGAGCTGCACCGTCGGGTCACCGCGTCGGTAGCGGAGGGTGCCGCTGGCCGGACCCAACCTGGACAGAGCCCCACTCCAGGCCGTGAGGGTCAACTCCCCATCCGTAAACTCCCCTTGAGCCCGTACGTCCGCAAGTTCCATCGAACCGAAACGCAATCCAGAAGACATCAGGCGAAGTTGCCCACGGAGGCTGGTCCCGGCTGCTGGGTCCAGCATCAGGGTGTACTCGGCGGTGCCAGTCAGCTTTCCCGCAGATTTGCCCCCTGTCTGCCAGTGCCCTTTTGCCAGTGCCAGCAAGGCCGGCAGGTCGACGTTGCGAAAGTCCCCGTTGCCCCTCAGCACCCAGCGCATGTCCCCGCGGCGCACCAGCTCGCCCGACACCACCAGCTCACCTTCGGCGAACTTCAGCGGCGTGGTAGAAAACGAGATAGGTGCTGTGCCAGAGTGCGATAAAGTGACCGTCAGGTCCTGGGCCTGAAGGATCTTGCCATAGCGTAATTGGTTCAGGGCAGCGATCACCGTCACGGCGTGAGAGCGGGTGCGGAAGTTCGCCGTACCGTTCATCGTGATCCGGCCCGTTCCTTGTACGGGAGGAAAGGAGACATAGGGGGGGAGCAGCCCGCTCAGTTCGCGAATGTCCAGTTCCCGCGTGGTCTGCAACCACAGCCTGCACGCTCCCGAGCTCAGGTCGCAGGTCACGGAGCCACGGACATCGATGCCGAAGAGAGAAGCACGCAGGTTATTGAAGCTGAACGCATCGGTCCCGGCACGCTTCTCGATGTCCGCAGTCGCATGTCCCAGGTACCGATCCGGGGTCTCGACGTCCTCGACCGTCACTTTGCCATGGAGCTCCCAGGACGAAAGG
>JALSID010000038.1 GCA_026981825.1 Planctomycetota bacterium | reverse complement strand
ACAACCAGGATGTTGATCCGTCGTTGGTCCGACTGGGTCACGTTCCGCAGGTCATAGACAGCCGCCGGAGTGCCTCCCAGTCCGATCGTGGCACCCGCCAAGGGGGTATCCTGGCGGGCGATGAACCGCTGGATAGTCCGTTGCACGTCGTGCACGGTATCCAGAGCTGTGGAAGAGAAGGGTGGCACGTCGAAGACGACGAAGAGCCGGGTCACGGATCGGTCGTCAGGGCTGACGTAGTAGTTCAACGCCGACGCCCCCGCCACGGTTCTCTGAATCGGGGCGAGGAGCTGGGAGAGGTTTCCGAACAGCCCGCCGGCCGGTCGAGGTCGCTCTTGCTGCACGACCGGTTTTCCGGTCCCGAGGGGATCCGCGGCACTGCGCACGGTGACCACGTGGTCGACCTTTTTGATCTCTTCGCCGAGCTGCTTGATCGCTTCCAGTGCTTGTTTGTCGGTGAGTTCTTGGGGGGAATCGAGGATCACCATCAGGGGGCCGAGTTCGCCCGGTGGAAAGTGCGCGGCCAGCAGCTCGTAGCCGCGTTTGCTTTCGCGATGCTCCGAAAGCTCTGCCAGGAAATCGTAGCTGGTCGGTGTGTAGGGCGCCCAAATGGCAAACGGCACAAGCAACAGCGTGGCCCCCAGCCAGATCACACCTGGACGCCGCACCAGAGAACGGGACAGCCAGTCCCAGAAACGCTCCCCCAGTGGCCCAGAGACGCCGTGCGCCTCCTCACCACGCACTTCGATCTTGAACGGCCAGAACGCGTAGCGGCCGAACAGACACAGCAACGCCGGAGCCAGCGTCAGGCAGGCTGCCAGAGCAACGATTAGGCTCACGGCAACCGCCGGCCCGGTGTAGCTGATCTTCCCAAACTTTGCGAAGTACATGGTGGCCAGGCCACAGATCACCGTGCCGGCGCTTGCCGCCAGCGCCGCACCAACCATTCCCACCGCCTTGGACACCGCCTCCCGGTGCGACAGGCCGTGCTCCAGCTCCTCGCGAAATCGAGCGATCAAAAACAGGCAATAGTCGGTGCCGGCACCGAAGAGCAGCACAACGATGAAGATGTCGGTGATCTTCATCACCTGGAAGTCAAGCCCTGGCACCAGCGACAAGCTGGCCAGAATGTCCTTGCTCACGATGATGGCCAGCGTGATGGCGGACAGTGGAATGAGCGGGAGCAGGGGGGAACGGTAGACAAGCAGGAGGATCGTGACGACGAGGATAATCGTCCAGATATGCGACCGCTCCAGACTTTCCAGTTGTGCGATCTGCATGTCTGCACCGACAGCGGCCGACCCGGTGACCGCGATGTCGATTCCCGGCGGCACTTCGTTCCGCTCCCGCATCTCACCGATCACGCCGCGCACGGCGTCCACCACCTCAATCACCTTCGACGCCGTAAGGGGCCAACCCGACCGCGTGATCAGGATGGTCGCGCGCCGGTCCTTGCTGGTGAGCAGCTCCCCCATCACCGGAGTCCGATGGCTGCGCACGGGGCCGAGCCGGTAGTCCTTGTCGGGGTAGTGGGTGCGAAGCTCCTCGATGCGGTCCGCCAGGAGATCGACAAAGGCGAAGTCCGCTTCGCTCAGAGGACCATCGGTCCGGCGGACGAGAACCACGATCTCACTCGTGCCCACATCTGCAGGGAACGCCTTGGAAAGGATCTCATAGCCCCGGACGGTGGGGTAGTCGGGCGGGAAGAACCGGATGTCTTCGTCCTTGGTCACTTCGCTGAACGGCGGTGCGAAGTAGTGGAGCAAACCGGTGCCGACTATCCATCCCAGGATCACGAGCACCCAGAAACGTTGGACGAACCGCCCCAATAGGTGGAACATCGTTCCCCGTTACTCCGCACTTCTAATGCGATTCAATGCTGCCCCCTGCAGACGTCCGCCGACGCTCGCAGTGCGAGCCAAACGTCACCATTGGAAAGCTACACGAACCCAGCGTTTATGTCAAAGCCGTCAGGACCAGTATCTCCAGGCCCCCATTCCGATTGATCGGCTCAGGAAAGCCAGGCAGGATCGTCCGCCCCCCCAATCGCACGTCCCGTCCGCGAACGGTGGCATGAGCTCCTCTAGCCACGGATCTGGCGGGCGAAGATCTGATTCTCCACCGAGTAGTAGGCCAGCTCTCCGGTGGGAGCAAGACAAAGCGCCGCGGGCTCCGCGTCTCCGAGAGCGATCTCCCTTTGGACCACCCCCAGGGCGTTGAGCACGACGAGATGGCGGTCCAGGGTCACGGCCACGATCGTGGAGCCATCGAAATCCACGTCCACCAGCCGCACCCCGTTGCGGATCTGATAGTTCCCCTCGTACCGCCCATCCGTCCGGTACCGCTCCAGCCCGTACGCGTAGGCGGACACAAGCAAGTACATCGCGTTGCCGGGACAGGCGATCGGCCCAATGGGACTCGAAACGCGCTCTTCCCAGACCTCGTCCAGCTTGATGTCATAGCGACTGACCACAGTGGAATCGGCCCCGGCGAACACTGCTTCCTCAGCCGCCGCCACCACCAGCCACTTCGGGGGGCGCATCGTCGAGGCATGGGCGACCCGACGACCATAACGGTCCAGCACGTACAGCCTGGCGTCCTGAGTACCGACGATCACGTACTCACCAAAGGGAGTGGTGGCAACCGACACCAATCGGCGAATTCGCTTCTGCCATACCGCTTGCAGGTCGGGACCGAGGCATGCCAGACCGTGCCGATTGTGGGCGGCATAATAGACGCGGCCGGCCACATCCACAGCCACCCCCACCACGTTGCCGGGGCCCGCCACCAGCCGCTTCTTCACTACGGAGCCGCCCCCGTCCAGCACAAAGATGTGTTCCTGCCCCCATGCGACAATCCTGCGCCCCTCGGGCGCAAGGGCCAACCCGGCGAGTGGTACCGGCAGCGAAGCCAGCGGGGTCGATGTCTCCATCGCTCTTCCATACCTGATCACCACCGCGCAATTCTATTTCCGCCAGCCCGGTGCATGGCTCAGGCTCGCCCCCCGCAAATCGGACCGGCCCGACCGGCTTACACGAAAGCCACCCGGACGTGCGGCAAGCGCTGCTTAGCGCACCCGGCTGCCGTGCGGTTCGTCGAAACACCAGTGCCGGACAAGTGCAGGGGGAAAATTACGCAAGACCACCTCCCGGGCTAGACCGTAACGTCGCTCATAGACCCGGATCACCGCCTCGATCTCCCGCAGCCGGGACCTCGTCTGTTGCCTGCCCAAGGACATGCGCAATCGGCGCAGGCCATAGTACTCGAAAAAGCTCAACTTGCCGCCCGGCTCCGCCAGCGCGCGGAACCGGCGCAGGATACGCCGAACCAGAGCAGGATCGAAATTATTCAGGGGTAGCCCGCTGATAACGTAGTCAAACTTAGCAGAGAGGGGCGCTGTTTCGACCGGGGCACAGATGATTCGGATCCGGTCCTGGTGCTGCCGGAGTGCGGGGTGGTGTTCGATGAGGTGCTGCAGCACCGCGACGAAATCGGGGTTGATCTCGACAAGTACAAGCTCGTCATCCGGACACAGGTGCTGGGCTATCTCCCTGGTGAATGCCCCCGTCCCAGGACCGACTTCCAGGATCCTTGCCGGACGGCTTTTCGCGGCGACCAGACGCGTGATGGAGCGAGCCAGAGCTCCACTGCTCGGCCAGATAGCGCCCGTCGTATGGTGTCGCCGGACCGCCTGCTTCAGGAAAAGTACCTTCTCGAACAACCTTCCTATCTCCCGTCCCGTTTCTAGCGACGCCCCCTCGGACAGGGCACTCCTCCACACACCGCAGGGGGGTCGACGGATGCCAGCCCAGGCAGCGCAGATCAGCGCCTACCGGAGCAGCGCCGGCTCCTGTCGCGCCGGGGCGCCTGTCACGACATCCTATTTGGTTTCGTTCTCCACGATCCTGAAGGTTCTCCATGATCCTGAACGGCAGACGCGTACATCGCGCAGCTCGTCGTGGACCGACCCTACGCCGGTGGACCGTAGCCTTGTGACCGGCAAAACAGGCAAGAAGCGGGTTCACAGGGTTCCCCTATCGGAACAACCGATCAGGCTGCTCCACATGATGCGAACCTGGCTCAAGAACCGGGCGGGTCATTGCGATGGCGATCGGCCCGACCTATATTCGGATGAGGACGCCTACATCTGGTGGGGGTGCAGATAGAGTGAAGCGTATGGGACAGTGTGATCGGGTCTGGCAACGCCTTGCGTCGGTTCTATTGCTCGCGATCCCGTTTCTCTGGACGGGCGCGGCCGCTGCCAACTCGAACACTCCACTCGACCAGTTAGTTAGCGAAGCAGCCCAGTACGAGGCGCGGGGCGAGTGGCGGGAAGCGATCAGAAGGTACGAGGAAGCCCTACGACAGCAGCCCGATTCGGAACTGGTGCGGCAAAAGCTGTGGGAATGCCGGGTCCACTACGACATCGCACGTCGGATCCACGACCGCAGCTACCGAGAAGAGCTGCTCGGGTTGACCCGCACCAAGCAGTTGGCCCTTCTTGGTGAGGTACTCACCGTCATCCAGGACAACTACTACCGCCCCCCAGACCTAGCCGCTCTGCAAGCCGCGGGATTCCGCAGTCTGCTGGTTGCGTTCGATGACCCGCTGTTCCGGGCGGCGCACCTGAGCCATCTGAGTGACTCCGACCTGCGCGGGCTGCAACAGCTCACCCTCGACTACCTCAAGCGCAGGCCGGCCAATCCCGTGCGGGTGACCGACGTCGTTTACACGGCCCTGCAGTACGTCCAGCAAGCCCAACAGCAGTTCTCGGTGGCCGAAGGGCCGTTGCTTGTTCAGCTCACCTTCGGGCTTGTGGCAAGCCTGGACAACTACACCGCCTGCCTGACCCCGCAGCGATTAAAGGACGTCTACGCGGTGATCGATGGTGAGTTTGTCGGGATTGGGGTCGAGTTGCGGCACAATGAGCACCGCGAACTGGAGATTGTGGACGTTCTTCCGAACAGCCCGGCGCTCCGCGCGGGGCTACTCGCGCGGGACATCATCCTGGCTATTGATGGTGTGCCTGTCGCGGGCGAATCTCTGGATGAGTCTGCGGACCGACTACAGGGGCCCCTGGGCAGCATGGTGACCCTTTTGATCCGGCGCCGCGGCCACCAGGAGCCGCTCCATTTTCGGCTGAGACGAGACCATGTGGAGGTACCAAGCGTTGAGGAAGCCGTGACGCTTTCCCCGGCGGAAGGAATCGGCTATGTCCGGTTGACGTCCTTCCAACGAACTACGTATCGCGAGCTCACCGATGCCATCGCAAAACTCCGCGCCGAAGGGATGCGCGCCCTGATTCTGGACCTGCGCGATAACCCGGGGGGCTTGCTCACGGCCGCCGTTGACGTAGCCGACCTGTTCCTTGCGGAAGGCGTCATCGTATCGACCTCCGGCCGAGCCAACGGCCAGTCGTGGACCTACTGGGCACGTCCCGCCGGTACCCTGACGCTACCGGTAGTGGTCCTGGTGAACCACGAGAGCGCCAGCGCAAGCGAAATCGTTGCCGGAGCGCTGAAGGCACACCACCGCGCTCTGATCGTGGGCGAACGGACGTTCGGCAAGGGAACGGTGCAGAGCATCCTGCCGTTGAAGACCGCCGACGCCGGGATCCGCCTCACGACGGCGGAATTTCTCTCCCCCACCGGCCAGGCGTACGCCGGGGTAGGCGTCGAACCCGACGTTGCGGTGCTCAAGACGCGTCCGTCTCGGCCGGCCACGGACGGTTCTCGACCAGGTGAGTTGCGTGCGGCTCTGCGCTTGACCGAAGACGTCCAACTGCACGTCGCTCTCCGCAAAGCACGCGAGCTCGTTGCCAGAAGGCCCCCCGCAGCAGTAGGCATGCAGTAGCCCGCGTGGTGTTCGCCCGGGACAGAGCCGGGCTTCTGGTTCCCGATGGGTACGCTGGCGCCGACGGAGGGGGCGTCCTCGGGCTTGACGCCGGAGGCCGTGCCGCAACAGCCGCATGGTCGGACTTACGGGTACGGCTGGGCCACTTCTCAGGAGGTGCAGGCTCCATCCTTTCGCGGCCGCCGCTTTCGGCCTGAGCATTCCGTCCCTCCGGCACGCTGCAACGGAAAGCTCCG
>JALSID010000037.1 GCA_026981825.1 Planctomycetota bacterium | reverse complement strand
TGTGCCCGACAAACTCGGGCACAATCGTGCACCGCCGCGCCCAGGTCCGGATCGGTTCCACCCGTCCCGTCGCCTTCTGCCGCTCCACCTTCCGCAACAGCTTCTCGTCAACGTACGGTCCCTTCTTCAGTGAACGGCCCATAATCGCCCCCTGGTGCTAGAGCGTAACCTGTCCGTATCGCTTCGACTTACGTCGCCGCAGGATGAGACGATTGCTGGGCTTTCGAGGATTCCGCGTCCGCCCACCCTTCGCCGGTACCCCGGTCGGGCTCTGCGGCTCGTGCCCCTTGCTCCGCCCTTCACCACCTCCCATCGGATGGTCAATCGGATTCATCGCCGTGCCCCGCACATGAGGACGACGGCCCAACCAACGCTTCCGACCAGCCTTGCCCAAACGAATATTCATGTGGTCCGCATTGCCAACCACCCCAATCGTGGCCCGACACTCCGCTCGAACCTTCCGCATCTCCCCCGATGGCAACGTGATAATCGCCCACTTGCCCTCGCAAGCGTTCAGCACCGCCGCCGTGCCCGCAGCCCGACAGAGCTGCCCCCCCTTGCCCGGCTCCAGCTCAATGTTGTGGATCGACATCCCGGTGGGAATGCGGTAAAGCGGGAGACAATTCCCCACCCGCGGCTCAGCATCGGGCCCATTCATGATCGTATCGCCCGCCTTGAGCCCCTCCGGCGCAATGATGTACCGCTTCTCACCATCGCGATAGGCAATCAGCGCGATCCGCGCCGAACGATTCGGATCATACTCAATCGCCACCACCCGGCCAGGCACCCCATCCTTGTCCCGCCGAAAATCGATCAGACGATAGCGACGTTTGTGCCCACCCCCACGGTGACGGCACGTGATGATGCCCTGATTGTTCCGCCCCGCCTTCTTCTTCAGCGGCGCCAGAAGCGACTTCTCCGGCTTCTTCTTGCGGTCCGTAATCTCGGCGAAGTCGCTTACGCTCGCGAATCGCCTTCCCGGCGAGGTCGGCTTGTAGTAGCGAATTCCCATCGTGCCTACTCCTCGAACGACCACCGCACTGCGGCGTGCCGCCCGCTCCGCCTACGCAAAGCTCAGCCTGTCCTCCGGATGCAAGGTCACGATCGCCTTCTTCTGGTCGCGCGTCCGCCCACGACGAAACCTCGTGCGACGCTGCTTACCAGGGCGTTTCAAAACACGCACCCGCACCACCCGTACCCCGAAGAGCTCCTCCACCGCGCGACGAATCAGCGCCTTATCCGCGTACGGATGGACCTCAAAGGTGTACTGGTTCCGAGACTCGGCTAACTCCGTCGATTTTTCCGTCACAATGGGGCGAAGAATAACCTGGGTAATGTCCAGGTCAGGCCCCTTCCTGTCCACCTGTGCCTTCGCCATCGGTGCTACTCCCGTCCCAGCTCCCTCGCCCACACTCACGCCTCAGCCGCAGACAACATGCGCCCAAGCTGGGACGCTGCTTTCTGCCGGAAGAACTCAAACGCCTCCAACGTGATCAGCGTCCGCTTGTAACGGAGCAGCGCCCACGCGTTCAAGTCCGTCGCCGGCAAGACCCCCACACGTTCAATGTTGCGTGCAGACTTCCACAAGACCACGTCGTACTCGCGTGGAACAATCAACACCGCCTCGCCCGCCAAACCCAACCGGACCAGGACATCGACCACCACGCGAGTCTTCGGCTCCTCCAAACGGAGCTCGTCGATGATCTTCAACTCGTCGTCCAGAATCTTGCTCAAAAACGCCATCCGGGTCGCGGCGCGGACGGCCTTCTTGGGGAGCCGGTAGTAAAAATCGCGAGGACGCTTCGCATGCGTCATCCCACCACCAACCCGCTTGCCGGTCCGGCGATCCCCTACGCGAGCAAGCCCGGTCCCCTTTTGGCGGTACAACTTGCGGCCCGAACCGGCCACCTCCGCACGGTTCTTCGTCTTCACCGTGCCCTGCCGCCGGTTGGCCTGATACATCACCACCACATCATGCAGAAGCTGCTTGTTGATGGTCCCACCGAAATCCTCGGGATCCACCGTGACCGTCCGCACCTGATTGCCTTCACGGTCAAATACTGGAAGCTCCATCGGTTTTCGCCCGCCTACTGCTCTCGCCTCGCCTAATACACTCACCGGCGACCACTAGGAAGCCTGCGGCGCAGAGCGCAACTTCTTGGACTGACGCACAATCACGTAGCCGCGGTTCGGGCCCGGTACCCCTCCGCACACCAACAACAGGTTCTCCTCCGGATAAACCCGCACCACCTTCAGATTGCGGACCGTCACCCGAGCATTGCCCATGTGACCGGCCATCTTCTTGCCCTTCAAGACCCGGCCCGGATCCGTTGTGGCACCAATCGACCCAGGTGAGCGATGCTTGCGCTTCACACCATGGCTCGCCGGCAACCCGCCGAACCCCCACCGCTTCATCGTGCCGGCCGTACCACGCCCCTTCGAGGTACCGGTGACATCCACCGCCGAAATCCCCTCGAAAAGAGACACCGTCAAAACGTCCCCTTCTTTCCAGTCCACGGGGCCATCCTGACGAATCTCCCGAATGAACCGCTTCGGTTCGGCGTTGGCATGCTTCTTTGCGTGACCACGCTCAGGCTTCGTCGCCTTGCCGCGCGGCTTGTCGTCGAAGCCGAGCTGAATCGCGTAATAGCCGTCCCGCTCCGGCGTCTTCACCTGAAGAACCGTGCACGGCCCCACCCGTAACACCGTCACGGGCACCGCCGTGCCGTCCTCCTCAAAAATCTGGGTCATCCCTACCTTTTGGCCCAACAGCCCGACGATCATCTCGCTCTCTCCTGCGGTCTTAACCCAACCAAGAAAGAGGGGTCAGCGGACCGAAACAAGGCAAGTTCCCAACAGCCCCAGTGAGGGCTTAGCGCGTAGGGAGAATCTGCTTGATCTTGATCTCCACCCCTGCCGGCAACTTCAGCTTGTTCAACTCATCAATCGTCCGCATCTCAGGCTGATCGATGTAAATCAGCCGCTTGTGCGTACGAATCTCGAACTGCTCCCGCGACTTCTTGTCAATGTGCGGGCTGCGAAGCACCGTGTACCGCTCGATCCTAGTCGGCAACGGGATCGGACCACGGACCCGCGCCCCGGTCCTTTTGGCAGTCTCGACAATGTCGCGCGCAGCCTCATCCAGCACGCGATGGTCGTAGCCCTCCATCCGTATCTGTATCGCAGCGTTAATCATCTCCGAGGACTCCGGGTAGCACTACCCGAACCATGGTCCCCACATCTCGGGTCCATTCCACACCCCGAACAACCGAACCTGGCGTAGGTGCTGCCCGCCACCGCAGGAACAACGGCACCAGTGGCGAACGGTGTTTCGGTGGGACAAACCCGCAGGCAGGTCGCCGACAATCCATCTGCCCAGCGGCACCACCTCGCCTGCCGCCATCTCTACCCAAAGCTCCAACGCTACACGAACTCAGCACACGATGTGGCAAGCCGCTGGCTAAACAGTGTAAGCAGCTCACAGATAAAAGGCAAGTGCCGCAGCCCACAGGAGACCGAACCACCCCCCCGGCCAACCCGCCCGCCCCTTCCCCACCGGACCAAATCACCTCCACGCACCCCATCCCCACCATCGACGAGCCCAGGCCGAAACGGCCGATCACAACAACGCTCGCAACCAAGCAAACGCAAGCCCGCCCCGACCCGACCGCAAGCCCAGCAGGATCAGTCCAGGCCCAGCATCTCCCGAGCACGCTCCGGTGGCACGGGCGCAAAGGCCGCAGGCTCCAACGTATAACTCGCCCTCCCCTGCGATAGGCTGCGCACCGCCGTCGCGTAACCGAACACCCGCTCCAACGGCACCCGAGCTTCAATAACACGCAGGTTTCCCCGGGTGCCCGTGCTCACAATCTCCGCCCGGCGTGCGTTCAGGTCCGCAAGCACATCGCCAAGATACTCCTCCGGAACCATCACCTCCAAACGCATGATCGGTTCCAGCACCACCGGTTGCCCCGCGCGAAGAGCGTTGCGCAACGCCTGAACCGCAGCCACGCGGTAAGCAACCTCAGAGACAGTCTCACTCAACGCACGCACGCCCAGCAACGTAATACCGACATCCGTCAACGGATAACCGAACTCACCACCGCCAAGAGCTTCCTCTTGGAGCGCCTGAAGTACCACCTTCGCCACGGCATCGGGAAGCTCGCCGGGCTTCAGGGCACTTTCCACCGTTACTTTCCCCTGGCCAGGCCTGGGTTCGACCCGGATCCACACCTCACAGTGCTGAGGAACCCCCGCAACAAGCTGGTCGCACACCCCTGTCGCTTCCACAGCCCGCTCGATCGACTCCCGATACGAAACCCGGGGCTTGCCCACGCGAACCTTCAGACCAAAATCCTCCATCATGCGGTGCGTAAGCACCTCCAGGTGCAGCTCCCCCATCCCACTCATGATGATCTGCCCCGTCTCCTCATCCTCACGCCAATGGAACGTCGGATCATCCAGGGCAAGCAACCCCAGGACCTGAAGCAACCGTTTACGATCTGCGGAGCTCATCGGCTCCACCGACACCGTGACCACCGTCTGCGGAAACTCGATCCTCTCCAGCACAATTGGGTGCCGGGGATCACAGAGCGTATCGCCCGTAACCGAATTCTTCAGCCCCACGACCCCCACGATGTCACCAGCCGTTGCCTCTTCCATCCGCTCCCGGTGATCCGCACGTAACCGCCAGATGTGCTGGACAATCTCGCGGGCGTTCGTTCGAGGGTTCAGCACACGAACCCCAGACTTCAATACCCCCGAGTAGACCCGTGTGTACGCTAACTGGCCATGCTGATCACTCTGAATCTTGAATACCAACGCACACAACGGCTCCCGTGGATCCGGCTTCCGTTTCTCCACTTTGTTCGGTCGCTTCGGATGACGCCCCTCGACCGGGGGTAAATCGAGCGGACTGGGCAGATACTCGCATACAGCGTCCAGCACCGGCTGCACACCGATCCGCTTCAAAGCCGACCCCGCGAACAGCGGAACGAGCGCCCGGTTGATCGCGGCATGGCGGATCACCGCCCGGATATCCTCCTCCGGCACAGGCTGCCCATCCAGATAGCGGGATGTGATCCGGTCCTCCGAGTCGTACTCGCAGAGCGTGTTAAACAACTCATCCCGCCAACGCTCGAACACCGGCCGCAACTCGTCGGAAACCTCCTGCTCGATCACCCTCTCACCCAGCGTCTCGGGGTCAAAGTACAGCTCCTTGCCCCGAACGACGTCCAAAACACCACGGAACTCATGGGCAACACCAATCGGAGCAGTCAACACGACCGGAGTCGCCCCTAGACGCTCGCGCACCTCGGCCACCACTGCCTCAAAGTCCGCCCCGATGCGGTCCATCTTGTTCACGAAACAGAGCCGTGGCACACGGTACCGATCCGCCTGGCGCCACACCGTTTCCGACTGTGCTTCCACCCCCTCGACGGCCGAGAACACAACGATCACCCCATCCAACACACGGAGACACCGCTCCACCTCAGCCGTGAAATCCACGTGACCGGGTGTGTCGATCAGGTTGATGAAATGGTCGCGCCACTGGGTCGTAACGGCCGCCGAGACGATCGTGATCCCCCGCTCCTGCTCCTCCTTCAGGTAGTCCGTCACCGTCGTCCCCTCATCCACCTCGCCCATCCGATGAGTGAAATGCGTGTAATACAGAATCCGTTCGGTAAGGGTCGTCTTACCCGCATCAATGTGGGCGACGATCCCAATGTTACGGATGAGCTTCAACGGGGGCGTGCGGCTGATCGATACACTCATGGCTTACGCTGGTGACCTCGCGATCTCGAACCCAACTCGTCGTGCACGGCTAGCCCAGTTCACGTAAGTCTACGAGGCCACGAGCAGGCAACTGCCCTTTCCCGGCCATCGCGCCGCCAACATGAGCCGGACCTGCAATAGGACAAGACCACGAAGCCAATCCAGTGCGCACAATCGCGGCAAACTCCGAACACCGACCAGTTCGGCCACCACCGAAGCCAGCCCCCCTCCCACCCCATCCAAACGCCATCCGACAGGCACCAGCGGCTCGCGACGCGAACGCACCGAAAGCAGTACCCCCCCATGGCTCCTTCGGCGCACGCCCC
>JALSID010000036.1 GCA_026981825.1 Planctomycetota bacterium | reverse complement strand
ACCGCCGCAGCGTCGTGTGCTCCTTGTTGGGCGGCTGGAACGCGTGGAACCGGCGGGCAACGGCGAGTACATCGCCTGGCTCGAACCGTCCAGCGTGCGGCTCATCAGCTCCGACGAACTGCTCAAGGCCTTCGGGTGGCCGGACGATCCTGTCACCCTGAAGACGGTAGAGTGGCAGCGCGAATCGCTGTTTCGGTCTGAAGCAACGGAAGATGACCGTGGTGAAGCCGACTCGTAGCACGGTTCAAGACGCTCCTGGGAGCGCAACGATCGCAGCATGGCGATCCTACGCGCTTGGCGCGATGCTCGCTTCTGTCACCGCGCTACTGATGGTTTGGCTTGTCCCCGCCGCCGCTCAGACGGCCGGCGAGGTCGTTATCTTCGCACACGATTTGAAGCCCTCGGATGACCTCCTCGATCGGCCGCTTGTGGTCTACGGTCGGTTCCGCACCAGAATCCAGCGAACGGAACTCCGCCTGCACCACTGCTCGATCCCGTTCCTGCTCCGTCGGCCAGACCTGTATCCGAGGGGGGCGGATTGGCTTTACGTTCAGGGCAGACTAACCCGGCGGAACGGCAAGGTGGTTTTCGATGCGGAGAGTGTGCGTGAGGCGCCGGCCCCCGTTGAACTACTCCGCGTACGGCTGCAAGCCAGCGACGATCGACAAGAGCTGGCCCGTCTGATCGACGAGGCGAAACAACTGGATTCCCTCTATCCGGACGAACGGCTTTCCGAGTTTGTTCGCGAAGCGCAAGCGAAGATCCGACAACTGGCTTTCGCCCAGATCAAGCGGGGCGATTACGGGGCGCTGCTGGCGTACATCGAGAAGTACGGCGACCAGCTCTCGGCCGACGAACGCTTGGTACTGCGGCATCGAGCGTTCGTTTGGATGGTTCGGGAACTGGAGCGCTCACCGCAGGTCGCGCCGGACCAATGGAAAAGCCTGGCGGAGAAAATTGCGGCAGCTTTTCCGGAAGCGAAACGTCCCCGTCGGGTGAATCCGGAGTTGGCGAAGGGCTACTCTCAGGATCCCGACGGTTACTACGCCGCCAACCCAAGGTTGCGCCGGGACCTCGAACGCTTGCTGCTCGTGCGAGCCTACCGCCATTACTTCAACGCTCGTGCAGAGCAAGTCGCACCCGCCCGGTACCTAGCGCTCGCCGAGGAAGCGCGTCGTGTGTTGCCCGATGCCCCTGAGATAGCGCAGTCGCTGTACCGGCAATGGGTCGATTATCGTCGCAAGGACCTGGAGCATCTGCGGCGGCCGGAACTGCGTGAGCTTATCGATGTGGTCCGCCGCCACTTGAGGGATCCTGGCTTGGCGAAGAAGCTGTATCGCGAATGGCTGACGGCCCGCGAAGCCGAGCTTGCGCCCGACGATGCGGTGGGCCGCCTGAGCCTCGCCCGCGACTACGAGAAGCTTCTCCAAGACCGCGGCCAGGCAGCTCGACTGCTCCTGGAGGCAGTCCAACTGGAGCCATCGCTGGCCGAAGCGAGACAACGTTTGCTCGAGATGGGCTACCGGCTGCGTGGGGGCCAATGGTTCGAACCGAACGGCCGGCCGGTAACTCCGGCCAAGGGGCGTTCGGAAGCCCCCGGTACACGGACGCGCGGTGTTCCTCGAGCCGGAGATTTGCCTTCGGACGTGCGACGTTTGATGGGGGGCGAACCAACTCGCGTCGCGCGCCTGGCGACCGCTTCCGGCATCCTGGAACAATGGGTGTACGAGACCGAGCGCACCACGGTGATCGTGGAGTTCCGCACGTTTGAGGGTAGACAAACCGTGCAGAACGTTCGGGTCCTCGATTAACATGAGCAAGGCGACGCTTGAGCCGCCCAACGGCTCTGCACCGGCTCCTTGGGCGCCGCGACAACCTGAAAAGCCGATCAGAAGTGGAGCAAACACGCTGCTGGCGCCAGACTCTTGTGCATCGGCGGGACGTTGTCGTCGGTTGTTCCGGTGCTCGGCGTTTCGCGCAACCTTACCCCCGGCTCTATGCCGCCGGTCTTGAGCCCACCAAACCGGCGAACGCAAAAACGAACGCAACAGGAGCTACCCATGCGAGCGAGATCGATTCGGGCGCTGACCATCCTGATCGGTTCCTTCCTCGCACTCCCATGCCTTGAAGCCCACGCGCAGCTTCCCCCGCAAGAGAGTCTGAAGCGAGTCATCGCGCGAGACGACCTGGAAGTCACCCTGTTCGCATCTGAGCCGTTGATCACGAACCCGACCAGCATCGACGTGGACGCCTACGGAAGAGTCTGGGTGTGCGAAGGCCAGTGGTATCGCGCCAAAGCAAAGAACCCACCGGCCGACTGTGTCAAGGTGCTGGAGGACACCGACGGCGACGGTCGCGCGGACAAGGTAACGGTCTTCGCGGACGGGCTGCTTGTGCCGATGGGAGTTTGTGTCGCAGGGGATCGCGTGTACGTGGCTGAGGCCCCCAACGTTTGGGTCTATGAGGACAAAGACCACGATCTCAAGCCCGACGGCCCCCGCCGCGCTCTCCTTACCGGCTTCCGAGGCTACAACCATGACCACGGCGTCCACGGGCTCGTGGTAGGGCCAGATCACAAGCTGTACATGACGCAAGGAGATCAAGGTTTCGATGTTACCGGACCCGATGGCAGACGGGTGAGCTATCGCTGGGGGGCGATGCTCCGATGCGAGCTGGACGGGACGGAACTGGAGGCCTTTGCAGTCAACTTCCGTAACCCCTACGAACTGGCGGTGAACTCGTTCGGCGAAGTCTGGTGCAGCGACAATGACCGCGACGGTCTGCGCAGCGTCCGGATCTGCTGGATCCTCGAAGGGGGTAATTATGGATGGTACGGTGCCCCCCTGATGATCCGGAACCCGGATGGATCCTACGACCCCCGCTACCACTGGCGGGCATTTCGGCCGGGAATCGTTCCCTATGTCCTGATCACGGGGTTCGGGTCGCCGTGCGGGATGACCTTTTACGAAAGCGACCGGTTGGGGCAGGACTTCCAGGGCCAGCTCCTCCATGCCGATGCCGGGCCGCGAGTGGTCCGTTGCTATCACGTTTCCCCCTACGGCGCCGGCTTTCGGGCCGTTCCCGAAGTAATCCTCACCACCAAGGAAGACTCCTACTTCCGGCCCGTGGATGTCTGCGTTGCCCCAGACGGGTCTGTCTACGTGGCCGACTGGTACGATGTGGGGGTCGGAGGCCACGCCTACAACAATCCCGACCAGGGAAGGATCTATCTCGTCCGCCGCAAGGGAGCCTCGCGTACCCCGGAAGCGCCACTGCCACCGTACGAGACGCTGGACGATGCGATTGCGGCACTGGCGAGCCCCAATCTGGCCACGCAATTCCTGGCCAGAGAGCGGCTGATGGAGTTCGGCGAGCGGGCGATCCCCGCACTCTTACACCTGACCCGGATCGCCAAACCGCACGTCGTAGCCCGGGCGCTGTGGGTGCTGGATCGAATCGGGACCGATGGAACCAAGCACGTGCTCCGCTTCCTTCGCCACCCCGATCCCCGGTTCCGTGCCCTGGCGGTCAGGATCCTCCGAAGGCACGGGGACCGCTACGCAGAGGAGTACCTTAAGCTGGCGGACGACCCGTCTCCGCAGGTTCGACGAGAGCTGCTGCTGGCGATCGCGTCTCTCAACGACGAGCTGGCCTGGAACGCGCTGGTCAAGCTGGTACAAAACTGGGACGGGAGTGACCGATTCTACCTGGAAGCAATCGGTGTGGCCGCCCGGGCTCGCCCCGGCCGCGCCGATCGCCTGGTGGAAGCTCTCTTGTCCCCCGTCAAGACGTGGGGCCAGCGGGAGGTTATGCTGTACCGTCTGCTCAAGGGGGATGAGGTCGCGTCCAGTGAACTCATCGCTCGCCTCCGCTCCCGCCGCCTCGCCTCCGAAGCCACGGTCGTAGCAGTCGAACCGCTCGCCTACTCCACCGACCCCAAAGCGGGCAAGCTGCTCGCCGAACTGGTCGGCGACGAAACACTACCCCCTGAATCGCGCTACCGTGCCCTCGAATCCCTGCGGATCGGGCTGACGCAGCACTGGCAGTCACTCAAGAGCGACGAGACTGTCCTTGCCGCGATTCGGACCGGGCTGACCGATCCGAACCTGGCTTCGCTCGCCCTCAGCGTTGCGGATGAAGCGGGCCTCCGCCCCGTTGCCCCCGTTATCGTCCGGCTCATGACCAAGCAGACGGTCCCGAAGGCAATCCGCATCCAGGCAATCCAGGTCGTAGCCCGTTTGGCCGGCAGTGAGGCGGAAGCTGCCCTGAGCAGCCTGTTGGATGACCAAGACGCTGATGTACGGAAGGCAGCCATGGCAGCACTGGTGCGGCTGGGCCGATTTCGCCCCTTGCATGATCGCCTGCGCAACGCACCCGATGCTGCCCACGCCCAAGAGGTGATCCAGGCGCTCTTCTCCACCGTGCCGGGAGCCATGTCGGTGCTGCCATTGGTTAGCGAGAGTCGGTCGTTGCCGGACGACGTCCGGCGGCAGGTTCTGCTCGCCGCCGTTCGCCACCCCGATGTGAGCGTCCGGACCCTGTACCAGCCCTTCGCGAAGGACATCGAGCTCCCCAAACCGCTGGGCGAAGTGATCGACCCCAGGGAAATCCTCGCGCTGCAGGGAAACCCAGAACGGGGGCGCAAGCTGTTCGAATCTGCCGGGACGGCCCCCTGCATCCAGTGCCACATGGTTAACGGCAGGGGAGGTGACATTGGCCCCGATCTCTCCCACATCGGACGCAAGTACGATCGTGCCGGTCTTCTGGACGCGATCCTTTATCCGAGCAAGGCAATAGCGCCCGAGTTTCAGACTTACCTCGTTCTGACCAGAAGCGGCCGGATCCTCGCGGGCTTCCTCCGGGAAAACAGTAGCCGGCGGGTGGTGATCCACACGGCGCAAGGCGAGGTGGTGGTGATCCCGAAAGCCGAGGTGGAAGAGATCCGCCGCCAGCCGAACTCGATGATGCCCGAGCTCACGATCGGCACCATGACCGCTCAGGATGCCGCCGATCTGCTGGCTTACCTGGAAAGCCTCAAGGAACAGACGCAGACGATCACCGGGTGGTGGGTTGTGGGGCCATTTCTCGCTGCGGACGATAAGGGGTTCGACCGAGCGTTCGGACCGGAAAACAGCCCGGGCCAGGTTAACCTCGACGCTGCATACCACGTCGGTAAACATACCCTTCGCTGGCGACCGGTAGGGTTAATGCTGGTTCAGGGCTACCAGGGCATCGATCTGGTTCGATTCGCCCGGGCGCAGGGCCAACGCGATCACCACGCGGTCTTTTACGCGGCCGTCTCCATAGAATCCCCCGCCGAGCAAACCGCAAAGCTGCTGTTCGGAAGCGATGATGGGATTAAAGTGTGGCTCAACGGGGAGCTGGTTCACACGGTCCACGCGCATCGTCCGATTCGCTACGCGCAGGACTCGGTGGACGTGCAACTGAAAAGGGGGGCGAATCTGCTGCTGGTGAAGGTCGAACAGCAGACCGGCGGCAGCGGCCTGGTGGCAGCGATCTCCGTAGAGAATCCGGTCCTCTTCTTCCCCCCGAAGACACCGGAATAGCCTGGCCGAAGGACGCGGCCAGGCTGTGTCTGGCCACTCCTTGGCAAGCAGGGCGGCGGCGGAGGGAATGCCGGGCTGGATCATGCACGCACAGGAGGCGAAGGAGAGCGCCGCACGCAGTTTGACAGAGACGACTTGGAGAATCATCCCACCGCCGCAGCCGACTGCTCGGCTGCAGGGGAAGTAGCACAGACACGCAGAGGGCACCGAGATTGTTCTTTGTCTCTCTACGCTCGTCATGTCTCTCTGGTCAGTGGACCGAGTTTCCATCCGCTGCGGCTTAGGCACATCCGGAGCTTGGTTCCCTACGCTGTTTTTCACGTACCGTGCGCGACTGTGCCGAGAATTTGTGCACAGGACCAGCGCCCGAAGAAAAGCCGGACCGCCGTCGCGCCGGCGACGGCGCATTGGTAGCGCCACCCGGCCCCGGGTCCGCCGCACGGCGGGTCCGGAGCTCCGCCGCTGCGACGGCGGAGCATTGGTAGGCGCGACGCGCCCCGGGCCCGCCGCCCGGCGGGACCGGACCTCCGCCGCTGCGACGGCGGCGCAGTGGT
>JALSID010000035.1 GCA_026981825.1 Planctomycetota bacterium | reverse complement strand
CGCCTGGCGGGACGGAGGAGCCGGACCGCCGTCGCGCCGGCGACGGCGCATTGGTACGCCCGCCGGGCCCCGGCGGGCAGGGATTGCCCGCGAGCCAGTGCCCGGACCCGGCCGCGTGCGCAAAGGCGCGTTCCCCACCAGCCGCGCCCTCTCGCAGCGACGCGCCGCGAGGCTGGCCGTAAGCCTGCTCGCCATCGCGCCCGCGATGGGGGCAGCCCCTGCGCCTCTCCCATGCGCAATCGCCCGGAAAAGCCAGCCATGCCGCCCCCCGCCCGGCGGGACCGGACCTCCGCCGCTGCGGCGGCGGTTTTGGAGTGCGGCAGTCCTTTGCCGCTTTAGATCGCGGCACTCCGGTGCCGCTTTAGTTTTTTAAAACGCGACAGGGCTGCCGCACTCCAAAGGCAACGACGAGAACCCGAGGGTCTGGTTATGCGCCCGGGCTTAAGGAGCCCCCGGGCTGGTGGCCAGGTAGCCTGTATTTGGCGACGCTTCTTGCTGTCGATCCTCTGCGAGGTAAGGCCACCGACCAGAGAGCCGTATGGGAGAGAACCGCACGTACGGTTCGGATGGAGGGGAGCCCGGATAACCGGGCTTGCGTGCCCCGATGTTGGCTTCCTCGTCGCGGAGAGATTCCGGCGCGGCCTACTCGAGCTCGCGTCGCCTGCGCAGCCCACGGGACTTTGGCCACCGGGGTAGGCGCCTTTGGGGCCACGCGCATCCGCCGGATGCCCAGCCGCTTCAGCCACCTCCATACGGTGGTTATCGAAACCACCCGACCGGTCTCCTGCCGAAGGAACTCCTTCGGCCCCGCCGGTGTCCAGTAGTTCCAGGGGTACCCCAGAGCCTTCGGCCCTAGCCGTGCAGCAAGAAGTAACAGCTCACGCACCTCAGGCTTCGGCGCGGCACGCTCCGGTGGCCGCGACGGCCATCGGTCAAGAAAACGATCTACCACGCGCCGTACGGTCCCGTCACTGCAGTCCAGTTGCCGCGCCACGGCACGGTAGCCCGAGCCGGCCAAAATGATTCCCGATCGAAGCCATCGGGTCCGATCCGTTCGAAAACGCGCCCATTGCCGGACGGTCTCCCGTTTCGTTGATGTCAAGCGACTCCATCGCTCCTGTAGGCGATGAAGCCCGTTCCGTGGCTTCATCGGGGTTCCTATTTCCGATCCTTCCGTCCTAGCGACCCCGGGGGGAACCCATTTTTCGCTTCGGCTGCGTGTGCGCACAGGCGGTGAAACGACGCTTAGAGGAGGCGGTGGGACTGCCGCACCGGTCGCACGGCATTCGATGCGCCGGATGGCTTGCGAGGGGCTCTCAGCCATAATTAGGTGTCGCCGCGATCGCCTAAGCAAGCGGCGCGTCACGCTCGACGGAGCGCCGGCTCCAAGAGTACGCGCGATGGCCAACAGAACAGTAAAGACGCTGCGCCTGGAGCCGCTGGTCGACCTTTCCCCCTATATCAAAGAGGGCGCCAAACCGGTGGCCATCAACGTCGGGCCGAGAGGCGAGGTGTACGTCGCTCTTGCCCTCGACCGCGGGAGTGCCGCCGGGACAGCGGGCTTCGTACGGAAGCGTTCAGAGGTTGAGGACTCCTACCGTGTACTTGCCTTTCTCGGCCGGGAGAAGACCCTCGACGTAATGATCCGTGCAGAATGCTTCGACATCCACCACGTCCAGCCGCTGCCTCAGAATCGGCTGCTATTAGTCTGCTGCAGATGCTTCCGCGGAAAGGGGGGTGGCTACGAACCCAATGCGCGCATTTACACGTGCCAGGGCCACTTTGTGGGCTCGATCCTGTTGGGCGATGGAATCGAAGATGTGCAGGTGACCGCGTCGGGGACGATCTGGACGAGCTACTTCGACGAGGGGATATTTGGGGGGGTGCGGGAACCGGCGATTGGGGCCTCGGGACTGGTTGCGTGGACTAGCTCGGGCGAGAAGCTGTACGAGTACCAACCTGTTCCTGGCCTGGAGCCGATCGATGACTGCTACGTCATGAATGTCGCGTCGGAATCAGATGTGTGGATCTACTACTACGCACAGTTCCCACTTGTCCACCTCCGCTGCGGAGAAGTCCTGCGTTGGTGGCACCCGCGGCTGCACGGCGCTGAAGCTCTGGCTGTCAAAGACGACTTGGTGCTGTTTCAGGGGAGCTACAGGCGCCCGAATCGCTTCTATCTTTCGCGACTGAGTCCCGATGGGACAATTCGCAGACTCGGTCGCTTCACGATATCCGACCGGGAGGGCATCGCGATTCGCCCAGATCGAATCGTCGGTCGGGGCAGTACCCTCTATTTCGAGCACGGCAACGGCATCTACCGGCTCGATGTGGACACCGCGGCAGACGCCTAGGCGTCCGCGCAAGAGCATGCCCTCGGAGCCACAGGCGGCCGAGAGAGGAAGGCAAGGGGGGCATTTGGAACGGGACGGGTAGGCGTGGTTAGAGCTCGGGCTGAGCAGGAAGATTCGCGGGGGGGGGCGGCGAGTGGAACCGTCGCGTGCCGCTAACGCCGGAGGAGCTTGCGCGCCAAGCACGAATGCTGAGGTGCTACCGGGACCGGAGGCAGTACCCTGTTGCGATGGGCCGCTGCGAGAGTGGGGCGTTCCGTGGATCATGGTGCAGTAAGTGAAAGAATGTCCCTTGGTTCGGGTTCGCAGCCTGCCGCCGCGTCAAGACCTACTGGTAGAGCTCGCCGAGCGGCTGCAGCGTGGTGATCCGTGTCTCCAAGCTAAAACGCGGCAACTTGCCGACTTCTGGAACACGCTGACGAATGAACTGCGCGAATCCTGTCACTACCATCGGATGCGCCCAGAAACGATGCATGGCCCACCTAAAGCAATCGAGGATGTACTCGGCATGTGGGACGGCATCTGTTGGGGCAGGGGGCGAGGTGCAGAGCCGCGGAGCACAGAAGAAAGGGCAGAGAGGGGGCGAAGACGCTGTCCTGAATAAGGCCTTCCCACCTTGCATCCATCAGGTTAGCCACTCCTTCGGCGTCGGGGGCGAGTTGGACTGCTCGGGTCGCGCGGAGAGCCGATCAGCGGCGGCGAGCACGCTTGCGACGCCTCGCCGCTGGGAAGCTGCGCGGGTGAACTGCTTGGCAGTCCGTTGACGCGAAAGCGCGCTTTGCTTCCAATCGAGCCTTCTAAAGCCACAATGGCGCCCACGTGCCATCATCGGTGTGCCTTATCGATTGGCCCCCCCAGGCGCCATGCCGCGGGTCTCTTGGCAGTTGGCCACTGTCTCCCGCGCTACCCGTTATCGCTGCGATTGGCCTCGGGTGCCGAATTAGCACTCAGAGAACCTAGCAGCGACTGCCCGCTGGGGCGCCGTGTGACGCAAAAACGCCGTGGTCCGCACCTGGCCTTGGAACGGATTTCAGGGGGGAATCGGCGCAGAACGTTGGACACGCACATAGACTTTCGAAGACACTCAGGAGGCAGGACGCCTCGGGGCCGTGGCGGGGATCGTCCAACCAGGCCGGGGGGCGGGGCGAAGAGGTCGAACGAAGCTAGAGCGACCCACAGCTTGCGGGTGGACCAAACATGCGCCACCGAAATTTCTGTCAGGTTTTTGTCCCAATGCTGGTGGTCGCTGCCCTCATGTTGGGCCGCCAGTGGGCTGCGTGCGACGAGTTCAGGTATGAGATCGCCTGGGCTACCTACCTGGGCGGCTCTGACTATGATCAGCTTCGCTGGGTTCTGGCCTATCCGGACGGTTCCGTTATCGTGGCCGGCCAATCACACTCTGCCGACTATCCCACGACGCCCGGTGTGGTCCAGTGGCAGTACGCAGGTGAGCCCCCCGGCACGGGGCATCCGGGTATCTATGGTGGGGACATCGTGATTAGCCGCTTGAGCGGCGACGGTAGCCAACTGCTTGCGAGCACCTTCCTGGGCGGGTCGAGACAGGAGCGTAGCGCGTACATGCTCGCCCTGGACGCCGAAGGCAACGTTATTGTGTCGAGCACTACGCGTTCGACCGATTTTCCAACCACGCCCGGGGCTTACCAACGCCGATATGGTGGCGGTACCGCTGATACAGTCGCCGCAAAGTTGACTCCAGATTTGCGCCGGTTGATTTGGGCAACCTATGTCGGGGGGCCTGGCGAAGACTGGGCTCGAGCTGGGTTTGCTCTGGACGAGAAGGATAACCTGATCCTCGTGGGACGCACCACCACCGCGGCATTTGCGACGCCCGGTGCAGTCCGGGTGCCCTCCGGTGGCTGGGACGCGGCCGTTGTAAAGCTGAGCGCCGATGGATCGCGGGTGCTGTTCGCCGCGCGGTTCGGTGCCTCGGGCAACGAAGCACTCGTGGGCGTGAGCGTCGCGACCGACGGCCGGATCATCCTCTGGGGGCACTCCTGGTCGCGGCACTTGCCGGTTGTGCGCGCCCTTCAGCGGGGGAACGCCGGGCCGGCCGGCACAGCCGACATGATGCTGGCCGTTCTATCAGCCGACGGCCGCCGGCTTCTACACTGGACTCTCTTAGGCGGGGCGAACGACGAGTTCGCGGAGACCGCGCCGGCAGTACTGGCGGATGGCACCATTGCCCTCATAGGTAACACTGCGCCGGACGACTTCCCCGTCACAGCGGACGCATGGTGGGCGCGCCGTAAGGGCGGGCCAGGCGACGGGGTGATTGTTCTTTTCGATCCCACCGCGGGGACGCTACGCTACAGCACCTTCTTCGGAGGCAGTGGTTCGGACGCATTCCTCGGGCCGGTCCTGGACAGGGAGGGGAACATCTATCTGTACGGCCAAACAAGCTCACCCGATCTCCCGGTCACCGACGACGCGATTCAGCCTCGGTTAGCGGGCGGTGATGACGGCTACTTCGCCATTCTGTCGAGAGATGCTCGCCGCCTCCTGTACGCCACATACCTTGGCGGTAGCCGGCACGATCAGATCCGGAAAGTTACTGTCCTGGAGGATGGGGCTCTGCTGATCACTGGGCGCACCGAGTCTCCCGATTTTCCGGTCATCCCCGGCGCGTACCAAGGACAATTGGCAGGCGACTCAGACGGGTTTGTCGTGAAGCTGCGTCGTGTGGCCAGATGACCAGGCCGGCTGCCTCCCGCTGAAGTGAACCGCGGCCGCGTTAGAGGTCCCGTCGCTCGCCAACCGCGGCCGATTGAACACCGCTAGCGTTCTGGGACGCTTTGTCCGGCAGGGGGGGACGATCAGCGGTCTACCTTTCTTTTCGGTCTAGGCGTCCGCCAATAGGGAGCAGGTACGGGATGGCGCGCTCTTCCCCCACGCTGGGCGACTTGCGAAGGCGATGAGCTTCGTGGCGCCCAGCTAACGGTGCTGCACGGCCAGGAACGTGCAGTCGTACTAACCTGGACCGTGGTTGGGGGGGCATCGCGGCGGCTGGCGTACCGGTAGCAGTTTCTGCGGCTGCGCTTGCCAAACAAGTCACCGAGCGACCGCAACCGGTGGGTGCACCAAAACCGGTTTTCGCCGATGTTGCTCGCGTGCGGCACCGGCTCGGCCATTCGGAAAACTTGACACCTCGCTCTCGGGGTGACGTAGGGGCGCGCGGGGGGCTTGGCGAGGAAGGTTCGCTCGGACAGTGTCGGGCCTTAACCTTGGCTGCGCGCCAATGCCGCTTCTCTAACCGAGCCTCCGGTGGCAGTGGCCACGCTTACGTACGGATGGCCAATTGACTGGGCAGGCCCGCCGGGTGAGGGTGGGCCGGGTCTGGTTTCGCCGACGCCTGTTGGGTTCTTTCGGAGGCGCCGGCTGCAGCCGGGAGGGCGCTCAGCCTTCCACGGCGTTTTCGGCATAAAAAAGACGCCCCTACCGACCGGGCGTTTGTCGGCGGTGGTTTTCTCTGATCCGTCGGCTATTGGAGTGTCGGGCTCGGGTGGTAGGTGGAAGTGGCGGGGCCGTAGGCCTGGAGAGGGCTGGTTCTGCTGCGGTATGCCGAGAGGTGCCCCATCCACGGGGCGGCAGCGTGTAGAGGTGAGCTGTCGTCGGGCCGTGGTCATGGAGGGTAAAACCTTTTGACGTCGGAGGAGCGGGAGGCTCCGGGGGGAGAAGGGAGACAAACGGGGTATGCCCGCCTGCGTGAGAGAGGGGTAGCAGGTATGGGTCGCCAGGAGTGAGGCAGGCCGGCTGCGGTAGGAGGGGCAC